>JBAPRR010000276.1:0-9623 GCA_049281195.1 Acidimicrobiales bacterium | reverse complement strand
ATGTGGAACTGCTCGCTCCCGGTCTAGCGGAGATCCACGACCGGACCGGGGTGCCGACGTTCGGAGTGATCCCGTGGATGGAGGGGATAGACCTCGATGCTGAGGACTCTGTGGCCTTGTCGCGATTGGGCTCCGCGCCGGCCCGAGATTCGGACATCATCGACGTCGCGGTGGTGTGCTTTCCGCGTATCTCGAATTTCACCGACATCGACGCTCTGGCTCTCGAACCACAAGTGCATGTGAGGCTCGTCAACCGCCCGGATGTGCTCGGGGATCCCGACTTGATCGTTCTTCCCGGCACGAAGACGACGATCTCCGACCTCGGTTGGATGCGGGAAAACGGGCTCGCCGAAGCGATAGAGCGCGTGCGACACCGCAGCTCGGTACTCGGCATCTGCGGCGGTTACCAGATGCTCGGGCGTCACATCGAAGATGCCGCTCGGATTGAAAGTCGCTCTGGATCGGTGAACGGGCTCAGCCTCATGCCGCTCACCACCACGTTCCACAACAAGAAGATCGTCGCACGGCGCAAAGGAACCGCGGCACTGGTCGGCTCCAGCCATGTCGTCGAGGGCTACGAGATCCACCACGGCATCACCCTCGCCGACGCCGGCGATGACCGATCGGTCGACCCCTGGATCGTCCTCGACGGCGAGGAGGTCGCGGGTTACGCCCATCCGCACAGTGGTCTTTTCGCAACATCGCTACACGGACTCTTCGAAAATGACGGCTTCCGGCACGCATTTTTGGCGCAGGTGGCCGCACGACGCTCCAAGACGCTCGGTACGTCGGATGTCTCGTTCGCTGCGGCGCGCGAGCAACAAATAGATCGACTGGCGGATGCGATCGAGGAGCACATCGACTTGAGTGCGCTCTTCGAAGTCATCCGATCTGCCCGCTCGAGCGAGTTCGCTCGCAGATGATCGTTTTTCTGGCTACCGATCGTCTAGGACTGCGAAAACGTCTTCGGAGGTCACGGCGAGGTCGATGACCGGCCGCTCGAGCGAGCCGTCACGCTTCGGTCGGACGAGACGGTATCCGTATTTGTTCAGCATCTTGGCGACAGGGGTTCGGTCCTCGCCGAGCTGCTTAATCGACGCATAGTTCCACTCCAACTGGATCAATTTGATGCGCCCTTCCGCGAGCGCCCGCTCTGCACCTTCCAGAACCAGGCGCTCGGCTCCCTCTGTGTCCAGCTTCAACCCGGCCACGGTGGCGTCGCCGATCACGCTGTCGAGTGTGACCGTCGGCACCTCGCGCACGTCAGAGCTCCGCTGGTCGGGTTCGAAGACCACATGGTTCGCCACGTCGAGATCGAATGTCATGCCCAGGGTGCCGTTTTTGTTGCTGACCGCCGATTCATGCAGCTCGGGCGAATAGCCGTTCAACTTCATGTTCTCGCGATAGAGCTCGGCCGCATCGGAGTTGGGTTCGAACGCGGTCACCCGCGCCCCACTCTCCAGGGCAAATATGGAAAAGACCCCGACGCTCGCGCCGACATCGATGAACCAGTCCCCCGGCTTCAGATATCGCGACCACGCCACGGCCTCGACATACGGAGGATTCGCGTAAACGACCTCTGACGAGGCCGAGAAATGGAGCTTCGCCCACATGTGCGAGCGTTCTCCTACCCTCACCTTGAGAGGCCTGCCGGTGGATCGTGTCCACAGCTGGAAGCCCGTCGCATAGGCGAGACGACTCAACCTGTGGCCACGATTCGAGGGATGGGTCCACACATGCCGGGCAACCGAGCGCACCTGGCGATAGGCCCGCACGTTCTTCGATCGTGGGTCAAGTCCCGGCATTGTGCTGCTCCATCCAAGCTTGGAACATCAACACGTCCCACAGCTCGTACTCGTGGTCTGCTCGTCCTGACTGATGATCGTCCCACAACCGGCCGACGACCCCCGCCGACAGGTAACCCTCACGGCGCAGACGGTCACGGTTCAACAAGTCCCCCGCCCACGCTTTCAACGGATCTCTCAGCCACGAACCGAGCGGGATTCCGAATCCCATCTTCGGTCTGTCCACCAACGACTGGGGAACGTGCCTGTAGAGCAGCTGCCTGAGCAGCCACTTGCCCGTGCCGTTTCGGATCTTCAGATCCATGGGCAAACTCCATGCGAACGATGCGACATCGGGATCCAAAAACGGGACCCGTCCTTCGAGGCTGACCCCCATGGTCGCCCTGTCCACCTTCGTGAGGATGTCGTCAGGCAGGTAAGTCATGGAGTCGAGGTAGATCATCAGCTCCGTGCCACTGAGCCCCGTGGGCCAACGCCTGGGACTGGTAACGAGGCTCGGTGGCTCGGTGGCTCCGATGACGACTTGCTCCGGATCGTCGAAATGTGAGGCGAGCAGCCGATACGTTTCGTGAAGGTTGGCCGCCGGCAGCACGCGACCCGCCTTTTGCACCTTCATTCCCGGCAGCCGGACCTGCAACGATTTCGGTACCAGTCGCCCCGCCCGGTTGAATGCCTTGTCCACTGTCGCCGGCGGAACCCTGCTGAGCGCACCACCTGCAATGCGCCTCAACGGTTGGGGGATCGGCTCCACCCGTCGCCAGAACTTTTCGGCCCACGAATAGCGGTTGTATCCGCCGAACATCTCGTCGCCTCCGTCTCCCGACAATGCCACCGTCACGTGCTCGCGCGTGAGCGCCGAGAGAAGCGAGGTCGGAATCTCAGAAGAGTCGGCAAACGGTTCGTCGTAAAGGGTCGGAAGCTTCGCAATGGCCTGGAGGGCTTCCTTCTCGGTCACCATCATCTCGGTGTGGTCCGTGCCGAGATGTGCCGCAACACGTTTCGCATCGCTCGCCTCGTCGAACCGGGCATCTTCGAAGGCGATGGTGAACGTCTTCACCTTTGAGAGATTGTTCTTTTGCATGAGCGCGACCACGACCGATGAGTCGATGCCCCCCGACAGGAATGCACCGAGCGGCACGTCTGCGTGCATGCGCATTCGCACAGCCTCACCGAGTACCGCTTCGAGCTCATCGGTCGCTTCGCGGACGGCCCTGTCGTCTGAGGCATTCTTTGCCGAGCGTTCGAGCAGCCCTTCTTCTGCTACCTGCCTGAGCGTCCAGAAAGGCTCGGGATCGGGCAGGTATCCCTCGGGTGCATCGGCTCGCAGCGTGAGTATCGATCCGGCCTTCAGCTGCATCACGTCGCGGTAGATCGTGTAGGGCGCAGGCACGCAGTTGTGGCGGAAGTAGAGGGCCAGAACGTTGCGATCGATCTGTGGGCTGAACGAAGGATGTGCTTTGAGCGCTTTCAACTCGGAGCCGAACAGAAACGTGCTGCCGCTCCAGCCGTAGTACAGGGGTTTCTCCCCGAAGCGGTCCCGTGCCAACCGCAGGCGCCTCTCCACCCGGTCCCACACCGCGAGCCCGAACATGCCGTTACAGCGTTTGAGCATCTCGCGAAGCCCGAATCGCTCGATCCCGCAGACCAGTACTTCAGTATCGGATCCACCCCTGAAACGCTCGCCCAGGGATTCAAGCTCCCGGCGAAGGGCTCTGTAGTTGTAGATCTCGCCGTTGAACGCGATGACATAACGGCCGTCGTTGGAGGCCATCGGCTGATGGCCGAGGGGGGACAGGTCGACGATCGCCAGACGCCTGGAACCGAGAGCTATCCCCTCGACCTGATCGGTGAAGATCCCTGCGTCGTCAGGCCCTCTGTGGGCGATGGCCGTAGCCATCGCGGTGACCGGCCCCTCGAGGTGCCTGGCTCTGCCTGGCCGCCTGTCCCAGATGCCGGTTATCCCGCACATGGTTCCGGTGCGTGTGCCCTTAGTCCCTGCACACCCACGCTCTGTAGGATAGACGAGCCGATCTCCACCGACGGCCGATAAGAACTGGCGCGACGTGCGCTAACAGACAAGCGCAAGGCGGGCCCAAGGCCTGTAGGGGGGAATTGATTGACACTTTCGAGCCCTGGAGGGCCGGCACCCATCCATGGCTGCCGGGTGGTCACCACCTCGATGACCGCCCGTCTGCTGCTCGCCAATCAACTGAGCTCACTCAGCGAGATCTCGTGGAGCGTGGTGACCGGCGACGAGTTCGACGACGCCCCGGCCGGGCTCGACGTCGAAGTGGTTCCGCTGCGGCGTGAGATCGCAGCCTCGGACGTCTCGGCATTCTTCAAGCTGCTGCGGCTGTTCCGGAGGCGGCGGTTCGACTTCGTTCAGACCCATACCCCCAAAGCTTCTCTGCTCGGGCTTCCCGCCGCCCGCCTGACCGGGACCTTGGCCGTCTACACCATCCACGGGTCCCTGTACTTCTCCGACAACGACCGGAAGCAGAACATCGCAGGTTGGATATTCGAGAGGTGGTGCTGCTCCTGGGCCAACCTCGTCCTGGTCCAGAGCCGTGAGGACGAGGAGGTACTGCCACGCGTAGGTATCTGCCCGCGTCGAAAGCTCCAGTACGTGGGAAACGGCGTCATCCTCGACAGATTCCTCGAATCGGTCGAGGGGGCCCGCATCGCTGGCGACCCGGAGGTTCCGGTAGTGGTCATGGTGAGCAGGCTCGTGAAGGAGAAGGGTTGCTCCGATTTCCTACAGATGGCTCACGACCTCTCCAACCAGGCGCGTTTCGTGCACGTCGGCCCAGCGGAGGCTGACCAGAGTGATGCCATCTCCAAGGACGAGGTCGAAAGAGCCTCGGCAGACGTCACATTCATCGGGGCCGTGGACGACCCGAGGCCTTACCTGGCAGCCGCCGATCTAGTCGTGCTCCCTTCTTACCGCGAGGGCATCCCGCGGGTGGCCATGGAGGCCGCGGCGACCGGCCGCCCTGTGGTGGCCTACGACGTGAGGGGGGTCCGCGAGGTGATCGACCCGGCCACGGGGCTCCTCGCGCCCAGGGGCGACGTACGGGCGCTGACGCAGATCGTGACCGATCTGCTGGAGGACCCCGAGCGGCGGGTAAAGCTTGGAGATATGTGCAGGGAGCGGGTAGTGGACCTGTTCAGCGAGGACAGGGTCATCGACCGCCTCCGCTCCTTGTACGCCGGGTTCTCGAGGGGAGCGGGCAGGTGACGCAGAAGCTCAGCATGACCATCGACGTGGAGGACTTTTACGAGGGCATGTCGGTCCTCGGAGAAGACCTGGAAAGGCCGCCCGGGATCGTCGACCGCCTGGCGGATCTCGTCGACAAGCTCGGGCAACAACCCACGTCTCCGAAGGTGACGCTTTTCGTCGTGGGATGGCATGCTCAGACGGTGGAGAAGGCCCTCACGGCTTTCGGAGAGGCCGGCCACGAGATTGCCTCCCATGGACCCGACCACGGGCGCCTGCCGGCCGATGATCTCGTCGGGTGGTTACGCAGGGGACGCAACATGCTCGAGGACCTGCTTCAGGTCCCCGTAAAGGGGTTCCGGTCCCCTCGTTTCGATCTGCCTCCGCACGGAGATCTGGCCAGGTACCGCACCGAGCTGGCGGAAGCCGGGTACGAGTACGTGTCAGACGCGAGCTATCTGGGGGCCGGTTCTCCCGTCAGGGAAGCCCCCATCCTGTCGTGGCACGGTGTGCACGTCGGAGGTGGCAGCTACCAGCGTGCGCTTCCATACCGAATGGTTTCGACAGCTATCAAGAATTCGCCCGGAACCGCCGTTTGCTATTACCACTCCTACGACTTCGACGGGACGACGCCGGGACTCGGTTCCATCCGGTCGTCTGCCGTCGCCCGTCAACTGATCGCCCGTGGGCGAATCGAACCCATCTTCCTGCGCCTGGCGCACCGATTCGGAAGCGAGACCTGTCTAAGTGCCGCAAGCTGACTTTCGTACCTACTTCCACAAGCGGGCATCGCGTTTCAACGCCTTCTACAGAAGCGAGTCGGTCTCGCGCGTGTTGGGCCGGGGGCCGATGTTCGACAGGCTTCGAGGTGCCGTCGACATGGTCGCGTCGCTCGGCGCCAAGTCCGTCCTCGACGTCGGATGCGGCAGCGGTCCGCTCTTCGAGCCCTTAGGGCAGAAAGGCGTGAAGGTGACCGGGATAGACCCGGCCACAGGAATGATCGCCCTCGCAAAACAGGCTGCCGCGCAATACCCCGAACTGATCGTGGTCGAGCAGAGGGGATGGGAGCAGATCGAAGAAGTCGACGCCTACGACGCTGCCGTAGCGCTCGGTGTCTACGACTACGTCGACGAGCCGGGTGACCTGTTGAAAAGGATGGGAAAGGCCGCACCGCACGTAATCGGCTCTTTCCCCGCTCCCGGACTGCGCGTTGAACTGCGCAAGATCAGGTACGGGACCCACGGCGTTCATGTCCACGGATACACCATCGACCGGTTGAACGAACTGGCGGCCGGCTGCGGCATGCAGGTCGAGAAGAACGTTCCACTCGGCAAGGCCGGGTTCCTCGTGATGTTCGGGAGGCTCTGAGCCTTAAGCGCCGACGGCATGGACGCCGCCGTCCACGTGCACCATCTCCCCAGTGGTCATCGGGAACCAGTCGGAAAGAAGCGCGACGCACGCCTTTGCCACCGATGTCCCATCGTGCACGTCCCAGCCGAGCGGTGCCCGTTGCGCCCATGTGTCCTCGAACGCGGCAAAACCCGAGATGGACTTTGCCGCAATCGTCCTCACCGGTCCCGCCGCGACCAGGTTCACCCGCACCTTCTGTGGACCGAGGTCACGCGCCAGATAGCGGGTGAGGGACTCGAGCGCCGCCTTCGCCACCCCCATCCAGTCGTATGCCGGCCACGCCACCGTGGCGTCGAAGTCCAGGCCGACCACAGAAGCTCCCCCGGCATTCACGAGCAGAGGCCGGAATGCCGAAACAAGCGCCTTGAGGGAGTAGGCGGAAACGTGCAGGGCGACAGACACGTCGTCCCACTCGGCCTTGAAAATATCGCCGCCCAGGCAGCTCTCCGGGGCGAAGCCGATGGCGTGGAGGATCCCGTCGACTCTTCCCCAGCGCTCTTGCAGATCCTGTGCCGCCGCACCGAGCTGTTCGGGGTTGGACACGTCGATCTCGAGGACGTCGGGTTCCGAGGGGAGCTTTCTCGCCGTGCGGCGCGTCAGTGACAAACCTCTCCCTGCGCCGGAAAGGACGATCTCGGCGCCCTGTTCCTGTGCAAGCTTGGCGGTCGCGAACGCCAGCGACGCGTCCGTGAGGACGCCGGTGACCAGGATGCGCTTACCATCGAGTATGCCCATGACGGCGGACGCTATCGGGCCATACGCGCGCATGTGCAAAGGTGGAGATTGATGGTGGTCGGGATCATCGGAGGTACTGGCCCGTTGGGCTCCGGGCTCGCTTTGCGGCTCGCCGCGGTGGGGGAGTCGGTCGTGATCGGCTCTCGCGAGGCCGCGCGCGCCGAGCAGGTGGTGGGTGAACTTCTCGCAAAGTGGCCCGGACGCGACCTCGACATCCGCGGGTCTGCCAACAGCGACGCGGGCATGGCGGACATCGTCTTTGTCGCCACCCCGTGGGAATCGGCGGTGGAGACGATCTCGGCACTGAGAGACGAGTTGGAAGGCCGCCTCGTGATCTCGGTCGGTAACGCTCTGATGAAGATCGGACGTGAGTTCCAGGCTGTGGTACCCCCTCGGGGTTCTGTGGCCGCCTTGGTTCAGGCCACCCTTCCCCGATCCCGTGTGGCCGCGGCCGGACACCATCTTCCAGCTTCTGCGCTCTCTGACCTGGATGGCCACCTCGACTCGGACGTGCTCGTGTGCGCAGACGATCCGGAGGTGGGGAAGGAGGCGATAGAGCTCATCGTGAAGATCGACGGGCTGCGCGCCTTCTACGCGGGCAGCCTCGCCTCCGCGGCGACGATCGAAGCGTTCACCGCCGTGCTCGTCACTTTGAACATCAAGAACAAGGCGCACACGACGCTGAAGATCGCAGGACTGTGATGCGCATCTACGACACCGCGCGGCGTGAGGTCGTCGAGTTCGAGGCTGAGCACCTGGTGACCATCTACACATGCGGCATCACGCCCTACGACGCGGCACATCTCGGGCACGCCGCCACCTATCTGGCGTTCGATGTGCTTCAACGGCGCCTGCGCGATCTCGGCCACGAGACGCAGCTGGTTCGAAACGTCACCGACGTGGACGACGACATCTTGCGCAAAGCTCGTGAGCTAGGCGTGCACTATCTCGACCTGGCAGCTGAGGAACTGGCCCGCTTTGACGGGTCCATGTCCGCTCTCGGATTGACTCCGGCCGCGTCAGAGCCCCGTGCGACGTCTGCGATCCCCGAAATACTGACTCTCATCGACTCCGTTTTGGAGTCGGGACACGCCTACAGAGCAGGCGGATCCGTCTACTTCGACATCTCGCGATTCGGCAGGTTCGGTCAGGTGAGCCATCTCGACCGCGACCAGATGATGGCATTCGCACGCGAGCGAGGAGGGAATCCCGATGACCCGAACAAACGGAACCCTCTCGACTTCGTGCTGTGGCAGCCGTCTGCCACCGACGAGCCTTCATGGCAGTCGCGATGGGGCCCGGGACGCCCCGGCTGGCACGTGGAGTGCTCCGCACTGTGCCTGCGCGAGCTCGGGCGGACCATCGACATCCACGGCGGGGGGAGTGACCTCATCTTCCCGCACCACGAATGTGAGGCGGCGCAGTCCGAAGCGGTGACCGGAGTGACCCTCGCCCGCTACTGGATGCACACCGGAATGGTCGGCCTGGACGGGGAGAAGATGTCAAAGTCTCTCGGGAACCTGGTGTTCGTCGAGGAGCTGTTGAAGAGATGCGAGCCCGAGGTGGTGCGTCTGGCACTTCTCTCGCACCACTACCGCCACGACTGGGAGTGGTACGACACCGAGATTGACCGGGCCACTGTCCGATTCGAGAGTTGGAAGGCCGCAGCCGATAAAGGCACAGGGTCAGGTGCCACCCTTCTCGAAGACGTCAGGGCTCGCCTCGACGACGACCTCGACACCCCGGGAGCGATCGCTCTCATCGACGAGGCGGCCTCGGTCCCGAGCCTTGCCGATGCCGGTGACCTGGTTGCATCGGCTGCCCTTCTCGGTGTGCCACTCTCTGAGTGACCTCCGGATACAACTGATATCCGGATACAACTGACATCGGGCCGCATTCGAGCCCATCACACCTAGAACAGGACGACGGACGTGACCAGCGCAAACGGCGAATCGATGAACGTAGAGATCTCGGGCAAAGGCCTGGTCGAGGTTCCCACGGGCTCGACGGTCGCCGACGCGCTCGGGAGCCGGGCGTTCAAGGGACAGAAGAACGCCAAAGACTCGATCGTGGCCGCATTCGTCGACGGCGTGATCATGGACCTCGATGCGGAGCTGAAGCCCGATTCGACCATCGAGGCGGTCAAGGCGTCGAGCGAACCCGGCCGCGCGGTGCTTCGTCACTCGACGGCCCACGTCATGGCGCAGGCGGTGTCGCGCCTATGGCCCGGCGCGCACTACGCCATCGGTCCGGTGATCGAAGGCGGTTTCTACTACGACTTCGAGCTGCCGGGGGGCGCGCATTTCAGCGATCAGGACCTGGATCGCATCGACGAGGAGATGCGCTCGATCATCCGAGAGGACCAGCCGTTCGATCGCGAAGAGCACGACAGGCTGTCCGGTCTTGCCCTGTTCAGCGACCAACCCTTCAAGGTCGAGATCATCGAGACCGTGGCC
>JBAPRR010000275.1:0-3482 GCA_049281195.1 Acidimicrobiales bacterium | reverse complement strand
ACATACGACTGGTCCTTCGCGGAATCGACGCCCCGACGCAGTCGGCGGGGCAAGCCAACGCCCGAATCAACCCGAGCATGGTGCCCGGTGGCGAGAGCGTCGAAGCCAAGCCGGCGCGCACGGGCGAGCAGCTTCCCGAACTTCACGTGCCGGTTGCACTCGACGCACGGGTTCGGGGTCCGCCCCTCCGCATGAGCCGTCACATACGGATCGATCACTGACTCCTCGAAGTCTTTTTTGAGATCAAAAGTGTGGTGATCCAGACCGAGCTGCTCTGAAACGCGCCGCGCGTCGTCCACGTCGGCGACGGAGCAGCATCCGGAATCAGAAGCCCCTCCCCACAGCTTCAACGTCACGCCTACGACATCGTGACCCTGTTCCATAAGCAGCGCCGCGGCGACAGAAGAGTCCACTCCCCCGGACATCGCCACCATCACACGCACACCGACAGCGTAGGGGCCAGGTGTATCGGCCTTTGACACGGATACGATCCGCTGATGCGAGTACCCCTGACAATCGGCGGTTTCCTCGAACGTGCAGGGACGGTGTACCCGGAGCGACTGGCCCTCGTCGACGAGCCCTCTGTCGCCGGGACGCTCGGCAGGATCACCTACGAGGAGTTGCATGCCCGGGCTCGGGGCATGGCCGTGACGCTCGACGCCATGGGGATCGGCCCGGGCGAACGGGTGGCCATCGTGAGCCCCAATTCCGGGCGGTTCCTGACCTCTTACTTCGGCGTGAGCGGCTTCGGGAGAGTGCTGGTGCCGGTCAACTACCGCCTGAACGCGGAGGAGATCGCTTTCATCATCGAACATTCGGGCTCGCGGCTCCTCCTCGTCGATCCGGAGCTTGCCGACGCACTGTCGGGCATCCCGGTGAAGGACAGGGTGGTTCTCGACGGTGTAGCTGATGCCGAGCTCTTCGCTCCGGCTGAAAGCTCCGCCAAGAGCTCCCCCGAGATCCGGCACGTGGAGATCGACGAGGACTCCACCTGCTCGATCAACTACACGTCCGGTACGACCGCGCGTCCCAAAGGCGTACAGCTGACCCATCGCAACTGCTGGCTGAACGCGGCGATGTTCGGTTGGCACACGACGGTCACCGATCGCGACACGCATCTGCACACCCTTCCGATGTTCCATTGCAACGGCTGGGGTATGCCTTACGCGATCACCGCCATGGGAGGAACTCACGTGGTGCAACGCAAGATCGACGGCGACGTGATCCTCGAGCGCGTAGGACAGGAGGGGGTCACCCTCATGTGTGGAGCGCCAGCCGTAGTAGCGGCAATCCTCGATGCGGTACAGAAGTTGAACACAGAAGGAAAACCGATTCCGGGGTCGGGAAGCACTCGGATCGTCGTTGCCGGAGCACCGCCTCCTTCGAAAACGATCGAGAGGGTCGAGACCGAGCTCGGATGGGAGTTCATCCAGATCTACGGCCTCACCGAGACCTCGCCACTTCTGACCATCAACAGGGCGACCGAGGAGATGGCCCAACTCTCACCTGCCGACCGGGCCGCCGCGCTTTCCCGTGCCGGCGTTCCCGCGGTCGGAGTGCAGATCGATGTCGACGACAACGACGAGATATTGGCTCGCTCCAATCATGTGTTCGCCGGCTACTGGGAACAGCCCGAAGCGACTGAAGATGCACTGGAAGGCGGTTGGTTCCACACCGGCGACGGCGGCTGGATGGACGGGCCTTACGTGGTCGTGGCAGACCGAAAGAAGGACGTCATCATCAGTGGCGGCGAGAACGTCTCGTCCATCGAGGTCGAGGACTGCCTCTACCAGCACGAGGCGGTTGCCGAGGTGGCGGTCATCGGGGTGCCCGACGACCGATGGGGTGAAACCGTCAAAGCACTGGTCGTTCTGCGTCCCGAGCACCAAGCGACCGAAGTTGAGTTGATCGAGCACTGCCGGTCCCGGATGGCCCATTTCAAGGCGCCACGCTCAGTCGAATTCCGCACCGCTTTAGACAGGACGGCGACCGGGAAGCTCCAGAAGTTCAAGCTGCGCCAGCCCTACTGGCAAGGACGGGACAAGCAGGTCAATTAGTGATGCCGCCCCGAAGTGCGGCATTACTGTTTCTAGTTGTTGTTTCGACGGAGCCCAGGATTTTCTCTCGACCCCAAAGTGCCGGAGCCGTTAGTCGGATGTCGTGATATTCAGGTCAGGCGTACGTTTTGGTGACCAGCTGTGCTCCGGCCGGCGGGTCGACGAAGGCAGCTCCATCAAATTGATCGTGACATACGCAGTCGCCGTTCAAGTGTTCTTGATTTCGAAGGAGGTGAAGTCGGTAGAGCAATCGCTGTCCGAGGTGTCCTCAGAAACCGTGAAAACATCCGCTTGTAGATGGCGGTCTTGCCTTCGCCAACGATCTTCGTCTTCGGCGTACCTGAGCCGAACGCCTGAAAGGCAACACGAACGCTGGTAGCACGAACAGAGCCGACCCCCGTTGAGACACCTGCCGGGACCGCCATCGCGCCGGCCACAGCAAGACCCATCGCCGACACAAGTAAGAGCCCGGCAGTCAATTTCCCCACGGATTGCCTGGTGTCCCACGCCCCTATCTGCTCGCCGAGATCTGGCGCTCCTGAGGTCTGATGAGCAGCCGCGGTTCGTCGATACTAAAAATTGGCGATTGAGTGGTCCCAAACCTCTGATTCCTGAGTTTTGCCTATGCTCTGGTGGAATTTCACCTGGGTTCGCACTGGTAGTTCGGTAGACCCCGGATTCGCTGACTGAGCCACGAGACTTGCACCTTCCCGTAGTTGCCATCCCCTGGACCCCAAGAGTAGGTGAGCGAAAATCAGGCTCAAAGTTCACAGTTGGACACAAGTAAACCGTTGACGTTTCTTGAAATTCTTGGCAAGATGCGGGCGCTGGCGGCGGACGGTCGACTGATACGAAAGTGCGTCGCTAGCGGGGCAAGCGCATCATCCGGGCGGCATGTGCCGGCCCGGCAATTCAACCCGATAGGGGGCAAAATGCTCTTGAAGATCAGGCGGTTCGCAATCGCTTCGGCTGTTGTGGTTCCCGCTGTGGTGGGCCTTTCGGTTATCTCAGCTTCAGCTGCGCCGACACATTTCAAGGCAGTTCGGGTAACGGCCTTCGGGACCGGACCGAACACGACCATGACCGGCAAGGGAGCAGCGGTAATTTTCACGCCGAAGAAGCTGACCGGGTTGTCTGCCGTTTCGGAAGCCGACTGCACCACCAGTGATTACACATTCAGCGCCTACAACAAGACGAAGGCGTCTCAGACCCTCACCGAGGGCGGCGAGTCAACCGGTATCACGATTCCGGCCGGTGATGAGTACGCCATTTGCGTGTTCGACGATGGCACTTACAAGTTGAGCCTGTCGTCCAGCCCGACAACTGCCAAGCTGAAGTTGAAGGTCACTTCATAGCCATTAGGGAGAGTTGATTCCCTGGCTTTTAGAAAGCCTGAACATCGAACCGCCGGCACCGTCATGGTGC
>JBAPRR010000274.1:0-2150 GCA_049281195.1 Acidimicrobiales bacterium | reverse complement strand
ACTTGACGGACCGGTCGCTCATGTCACTCTCGAAAACGAGCACGTCATCGACCTCGTCAAAGGTCGTCTCCGGATCTTTGGTTGCCCTGCTGGTCATCGTTCCCCCTTCGGGGTCAGGACGCCCGCGAAGAGGCAAGGAGCGCAGATCAGGGGGGATATCGGTAGGTCCACGAATTGGGCCGCTGTCCGAAATACCCTTCACTGGCGATGCCTCCTTTGTAGGCGTCGTCCACGCTCCCGGGCCGGTTCAGCGCCGGCGCCGGGAGCTTTCTGTTGTTTGCGGGGTAAGCATCGGCCTTCAGGGGCGGCGAGTCAAGCACTCCGTGTCGGTCGCTACGGGTTGAGGTTGTCCGGCTGTTCCCCTCCCTGGGTTCAGAAGGCCACCTTTCCCTCCCTTGAAGTGTGGAGCTACCCCGTCGCCTTCGCCAGCTCGTACCGCTCGATCATCTCCGGCGGCCGGCCCGTTCGGAACGAGAGGGACGCTTCGCACGTAGAGCTCGCCGCTCTCGGGCGTTCGTGTTGCCCCACACCCCGACATCCCCGCTCACCAGCGCCAGCTCGAGGCACTCGCTACGAACCGGGCAGCTGGCGCAGGTCGCCTTCGCTCGAGCCGTCGGCTCACCGCGGCCGGGAAAGAACACGTCGACGGGCATCCCGCGACATGCCGCGTCGTCCATCCACGCCGGCCGGCGCAGGAGCTCGGCGAGGACTTGCTCAGGGTCCGGTCCGTCGCAGGTTTGCATCATCCACTTGACGAACGCCGGCTCCATCGGTGGGCGACGGTACAGCGCGCATGTGGCGAAGTGGGGGAACGCCCCGTGACTCAGTCATGACTCAACAGAGTCGGTACACGCCGGTAGTGACCGGTAACAGTCAGATTGAAATACCCAGGTGGCAAAAGGTTTTTCCCGATACCAGCAGGTAGTGACGGCGAGCCGGCCTGTAAGCGGGATCCTGTCCGCTCCTTGCGAAGCGGGGTGGTCATCCATCTAAGCGGCCTACCTGGGGACTGCCCTCGAAGGGGCGGGGCGGGCAGCCCATGTCCCACGCTCGGCCTTGCTCCGGGTGGGGTTTACCAAGCCGACCGGGTCACCCCGATCGCTGGTGCGCTCTTACCGCACCGTTTCACCCTTACCTGTGCGAGCCTGAGCTCGCCATTGGCGGTTTGTTCTCTGTGGCACTTTCCTGCGGGTCGCCCCGACTGGCCGTTAGCCAGCACCCTGCCCTGCGGAGTCCCGACTTTCCTCGACCCGGTCCCGCCATGCGGTCCGGGCCGCGACCACCCGGTCGGCTCGCCGTCTGTCAGATTCTCGCACGGGACCGGCAAGTACCTGGTCATGTCCTCGCCGGCCGATGTGGGAGGCCATACAGGCGGTCGGTATGGTGACTACCAATGGCAGGCATGACCCAGCCGTCGCTCCTCGACGACCACGTGGATGCGCTGTCCATCTCAGCGCTCTACGACCGAATCGAAGTGGCCCTGGCCAGAACCTTCCCCCGGCGGGCCACGCTTTGGGTCCGGGGCGAGATCCAGAGCGTCTCCGACCGCACCGGGCACTGCTACATGGATCTCATCGATCCCGACGGCATCCGTGACAGGCAATCGCCGGTTCTCAAGGTCAAGTGCTGGAGAACCAGTTGGGAACCGATGTCGGCGCGCCTGCACAAGAAGGGGATCGTTCTCGAGCCCGGGATGGTGGTGGCTCTCAGGGGTTCGATCGACTTCTACAAGCCCCGTGCCGAGGTCTCATTCCTGCTCGCCGAGATCGACGTCGACGCGCTCCTGGGTCGCCTCGCTCAAAAGCGTGCCGCTTTGATCGAGGTGCTCCGTACAGAGGGCCTCCTCAACTTGAACCGGCGACAGGCCCTGCCGGCGGTACCGCTTCGCATTGGCCTGGTTGCGAGTCCCGGAACCGAGGGACACAGCGATTTCTCCGGCCAGCTTGTCGGTTCCCCGTATGCGTTCGAGATCGTTCTGGCCGCAGCGTCGGTGCAGGGGCATCAAGCCCCGTCTGCCATTGCCGGCGCGCTCACGGCGCTGGCATCCCGTGACTGCGACATGGTGGTCATCGTTCGCGGCGGGGGTTCAAAAGCGGACCTGGCTGCGTTCGACACCGAGATCGTCGCGCGGGCGATAGCCAATATGCCCG
>JBAPRR010000273.1:0-24539 GCA_049281195.1 Acidimicrobiales bacterium | reverse complement strand
TGGATTACTCGACTCGTAAGGATCGCTTGAGCGGTGGCTCGGTTCGCGTCCGGATCTCCACTGAGTTCGGACAGTTTTCGGTATGGACGAAAAGGGTCGGGAACAATCCTGATCTGAAAGTGCTCCTGCTTCATGGCGGACCCGGTTGTACGCACGAATACCTCGAGGCGTGTGACAGCTACCTGCCCGCGGCCGGAGTCGAGTACTACTACTACGACCAGCTCGGTTCGGGTCGGAGCGACCAACCGGACATTGCGTCTCTCTGGGAACTGGATCGTTTCGTCGACGAAGTGGAGCAGGTGCGTTCCGCTTTGGGTCTAAACCAGGACAACTTCGTTCTGTATGGCCAGTCGTGGGGCGGGATCCTTGCGATGGAGTACGCCCTCGCCCATCAGGAACATCTTCGCGGCCTGGTCATCTCGAACATGATGGCCAGTGCTCCGGCGTACACGGCCTATGCCGAACAGGTCCTGATGCCTGCGATGGATCAGGAGGTTCTCGCGGAGGTAAAAGCTCTCGAAGCGGCCGGGGACATCGAGAATCCCCGTTACATGGAACTTCTTCTGCCTCACTTCTACGAGCAGCACTCCCTGCGGATGCCGGGAGCGGACTGGCCTGATCCTGTTCAACGCGCCTTCGCTCATATCAACCAGAACATCTATGTGCCGATGCAAGGCCCGAGCGAGCTCGGAATGAGCGAGGACGCCAAGCTGGCCAAGTGGGACCGCGTGGGGGATCTTCACAACATCTTGGTTCCGACGCTTGTGATCGGCGCGCGATACGACACCATGGATCCCGCTCACATGGAGATGATGGCGGGGCTGCTGCCGAGGGGGCGCTATCTCTATTGCCCGGAGGGAAGTCACCTGGCGCTGTACGACGATCAGGAGACCTATTTCGGCGGACTCGTCGACTTCCTATTAGGTCTGCCGTGATCGACTCTGTCGCAATGGTTCGCGAGGCCGACTTCAGCTCCAGCGGACCCTGAGGCTGTCGCAGAAGCCGGCGAGCACATCGGGATCGCCGTCGACGTGTAGTCGCGTCGTCGGCACCCGGTTCCACAGTCCGAAGTAGAGATCCTCGGCCCTACCGCTGACTCGGCATTCGGCAACGGTGGGAACTTCTGCCCCGGAGATCGACACCGTCTCCGGGCCGAGGGTGACATGCCATCTGTCGCCGGTGTCGGTGGCAGTTACCGACATGCAACGCTCGGGATCTCTCAGGAGTTTGTTGCCACGGGCCGCGAATCCTCGGAACAGCTCGTCGACACCGTCGGCCGCAAGCAGAGGATCGATCGGCGAGAAGTCCCCGGTTGCCGATTCCGCGTCGTAGCGGTGAACCGTGGTCTCGTGCGCCTGACGGCGTGCCCAGAATGCGAGCGGCGACGGCGCGGGAAGAAATTTCCAGCAAGCCAGATCGTCCGGTGCGGCCCGCAGTGCTCCGATCAGGGACCGGTGGCCCTCACGGAACCAATCGACAAGGTTTGCGTCCGCGGGCCTGTCGGCGGAGAAGAACTCGTTTTCTTCAGCTTCGGACATCGGCTCGGATCGCCCGCTCGACACATACGACGCGGCCCAGCGGTTCACATCAACGATGTGATTGAGCAGATCCCTGAGTTGCCAGTCCGGACAGGGGGGAAGCGCGGCGTCGAGACTGTTTCGTTGCGCGGCATCCCCGAGGAGTTGGCCTTGTTGCTCCAGTGCGTCGATGTGAGTCGAGATATCCATCGTGATCCGTTCAGCGCGTCAGGATGACGACGCCGGCATTTGCACCGCGACCGACGGTGTGGGCAAGGGCAACCGTGGCGTTGTCGACCTGACGTTTCCCCGCGGTGCCGCGCAGCTGCCTGACGAGCTCTACGACCTGGCCGAGCGCGGATGCGCCGAGCGGTTCCCCCTTCGACAGGAGTCCCCCGCTCGTGTTGACCGGCAGCCGCCCTCCGAGCGACGTGGCGTGCTGGTCGATCAACTCCGCCGATCCGCCGGCCGGGCAGAGGCGGAGCTCCTCGTAGCTGAGCATCTCGCGAGCGGCGTCGGTGTCCTGGCATTCCACGACGTCCAATTCTCCGGGGCCGATGCCCGACTCCTCGTAAGCGGCGTCCGCCGCCAGGCGCGTCGGGGTGGGCACCTCGTCAGATGCGAGCCCGGACAGAGGAGTCGACTCGCTCAGTACCGGCCCGGCAATGTGTGACCGCAATACGGCAGTGGCGAGCTTGACCGATGAAGACCTGGAGGCGGCCGCCGCATTGGTGTTCTGGAGCACGACCGCCGCGGCACCTTCGTTCGGCGAGCAGAGCATCCACAGATGCAGCGGTTCGCAGACCACCCGCGAGTCGAGCACCGATGTTGCGTCCACCTCTTTCTGGAACATGGCGTCGGGATTGAGTGCGCCGTGGCGCCGGTTCTTTACGACGACCGCGGCAAGGTGCTCTTTGGTGACACCCGACGTGTGCATCAGGCGTTGCGCCCGGAGCGCGAAATATGCGGGAGTCGAGGCCATGCCGGCAGCCTCCTGCCAGGCATCGAAGAACGACGAGCGGATGATGCCGCGGGGCATCTTCTCGACCCCGAACACAAGGGCCGTGTCGATCTGACCGGACTGGATGGCAGACGCCGCCAGTGAGAGTGCGGCGCCGCCACTGGCGCAACCGGCCTCGACGTCGACGATCGGCATCCCGGTCATCCCCAGCCTGCCGAGGACCCGGTGACCGGACGCCACTCCGCCGTATGCGGTGGCGCAGAACGCAGCCTGGAATCCGCCGCGCCCGATGCCGGCTTCGGCCAGGGCCTTGGACACTGCGATCTCGCCCATGTCGGTGTTGGTCACACCGTCGAACCGGCCGAACCGATGTAGGCCGACGCCGGTGATGCGCACGTCGGTCACGACGCGGATCCCTCGGGATCCGGCGCGAATGCGTATGTAAGTACCTGTTCCCCCTCGTAAGGAAGCGGGACCAGCACGAAATTCATCTGCTGGCCGTAACGCAGGTTGGCGGGATCCGCCTCGGTAAGGCGGGTGACAATCCGCACCCCCTCGGGTAGTTCCACCACTCCGAACCCGTAAGGGATCGCTCCCTCGTATCCCGGTGGGGAGGCCGTGACGGCGGTCCATGCCCACAATGTCCCGGTCTGCGACAGGCTGACCTCGTCCACCGAGGTCTCAGAACAGTAAGGACAGACTCGCTGCAGGGGGAAACATACCGAGCCGCACTTGGTACAACGTCCGCCGAGGAGTGCCGGCGAATCACCTCCGGTGAAGAGTCCCTCGTGGATAGGGGAGAGGTCCGGCATGGCGGGAACTGTACCGAGCACGTCGCATGTGGTGAGCGGGCGGGGACCGATCGGCGCCGAAGTGTTGCCACCGGCGGTCAGGTATTACCGTCGGCATCGCGATGTTCGACAAGAACGACTGTGCCGGTGTCCGTGTGAGTGGACCTCCGGCAGAAAAGTCCTGGCCACGGGGCCGGGGCCGCCGGTGGAGCAAACGGTTCTTGTTTGCGGGAACCGTTTGCGTCGTGGGGTCGCTGGTGCTGGGTGCCTGCGGTTCGTCCGGGCCCGCCAAGCAGTCCTTCTCTGGGCCGTCCTACGCAGTTGGCACCGGGTCGGTTTCCGGGCTCGGAACGATCCTGATCGACGGTCAGGGGTTCACTCTTTACATGTACGCACCCGACAATCAGTCGGGTACCTCCAAGTGTTACGGACCTTGTGCGGTTGAGTGGTCCCCGTTGACGATTCCGTCGGGAGACAACCCGGTCGCCGGTGCCGGTGTCACGGCTTCGAAGCTGTCGACGACACACCGCAAAGACGGCACCATCCAGGTCACTTACAACGGATGGCCCCTGTACACCTGGGCCGAAGACATGGCTCCCGGTCAAGCCACCGGTGAAGGTCTCGACAACCTCGGTGGGCTGTGGTGGGTCCTCAGCCCGGCGGGGACTCCGATCGAAATGCGAGGCGGCGGCTCGACTTGATTGACGGTTGTCGTGCGCCAGTTCGGACGCGGGGCAGTGCCCCGCCAAGTTCCCCCGGTGCGATTCAATGGGTGCGTGGCCAACTATTCGGGTTTGAGAGGGGCTCATCGGGTCGGCGCCCGTCTGGTGGTTGCTGCCATCACTTTGCTGTCGTTGTCGCTTGTGCTCGACGGGTGCTCGACGCCGTCTGCACCTGCATCTGCACCGAAAAGTGCGGCACCGCACGGTGCGTCACCGAAAAGGTCGGGTGGCACAACCGTCGCCACGCTCCCCGCGGCGCAAACCGTCGCCGCACATATCGCGTGGGCACCCTGCCCCAATAGATCCGGCTATCTATGTGGAACGTTGAAGGTACCGCTCGACTATCAGTATCCGTCTCGGGGATCTGTGGACCTGTCGGTTATCGAGCGTCCGGTAGCGAACAGCAAGGGTGTCGTCATCTTCAATCCAGGTGGTCCGGGAGAGAGTGGCGTGCTCATCATGCCGATATTGGCTGCTCTCGTTCCGGCCACGGTCCGCGACCAGTTCACCTTGGTGAGCTTCGACGAACGAGGAACAGGGTCGAGCGATCCATTGCTTTGTGGGCCATCGCTCGATGCGGCCACCAGCGCAGTAGCCGGAACCGCGGCCGCCGCCGCCACGTTCTCAGGCACGGAGCATTCGTGTAGCTCCCGCTACCCGGCATTGTTCCCGACCGTGAACACCACCACGTCTGCACGGGACATGAACGAGCTCAGGATCGCGCTCGGAGTTGACCGCATCAACTACTACGGACTCTCCTACGGGACCGTTCTGGGATCGGTGTACAGGCAACTCTTCCCCAGTCATGTCCGCTCGATGGTGCTTGACGGCGCGGTTGACCTCAATCTGAGCCTGGCCTCTGAAGCCACAGAAGAGGCGCCATCCATTCAGACGGTGCTCGAGCACGACCTGAACAGTTGCACCGAGATGGCGAGCTGCCCATTGGGAGCAGATCCCGTGGCCTTCTATCGCGATCTCCAACAACGGCTGAGCCGGGCACCGCTGCCCGCCCCCGGCAAAGGCGACACCACACCGGTGACCGAGGGGGATCTGTACACGGCCACCTTGCTCTATCTATCGGTGCCCGGGGTGAGCGGGGGCTTTTTCCCGGCATTGGCGGCAGCTGCCGCGGGCAACGGTGCACAGCTGCGCGCGGTGGCTTTGGGCCTGGAAACGGACCTCAACGGCCAGTCGCTCGTCGGCCCGCTGTGGACAATCACTTGCAACGACGAAGCAGAGCATCCGGATGCCAGCGCCACCGCCGCCTTGGCTCGATCACTGGAGGCGCGTTTTCCGCTGGGCGGTGCAGAGGCCGTATCGAACAATCTCATCGCCTGTCCCGGTTGGACCGAGATGGGCGGATCCGTGGCACGGCTCTCTCCGATCTCTCCGAATAAGGCCCCCACGTCACTGGTGATCGGTAACACCTACGACCCGAACACCCCCTATGACTTTGCCGTCCAGCTCGCGTCCGCCATCGGCGGACGGCTGGTCACCTATGTCGGATACGGGCACACCTGGTTGCTCAACGGATCGACGAACGTTTGCATGCAAAACGTTGTCACCGCCTATCTCGTGAACGGCGTCGTCCCACCTAAAGGGGTGCAATGTGCTGCTTCGTCTTGAGTGGCGAGGGCGCCGAGGGTCCTCAGTTCGCTCAGTGCGCTCAGTGCGCTCAGTGCGCTCAGCCCGGAGCGTCTCGGCCTTTATCGAATTCCTAGATGATCAGCCCAAACTGATCAGTTCTACCTGATCATCTCTAAATGTGTTGCCCGGTTGTTCCCATCGACACCACTGAACGCAGCACTTCGCCGCGCTGCATCTTGTCGAACGCAGCTTCTATCTCGTCCAAAGCGATCGTTTCGGAGACAAAAGCATCGAGATCGAGGCGGCCCTGTAGATAGAGGTCCACAAGAAGGGGGAAGTCGCGCGACGGCAGGCAGTCCCCGTACCAGCTCGGCTTGAGCTTTCCGCCACGGCCGAAGAACTCGATCATCGGCAGGTCGACGCGCATGTCAGGTGTCGGGACACCGACCTGGACGAGTGTTCCGGCCAGGTCTCTGGCGAAGAATGCCTGCTCCATCACCTTGGGGTTGCCAACCGCTTCTATGCAAACGTCGGCACCGTTTCCGTCTGTGAGGGAGCGGATCGCCTCCACGGGGTCGCTCTTCGAGGCGTCAACGGTCTCCGTTGCCCCGAAAGACCGGGCCAACTCGAGCTTCCGAGGGTCCAGGTCGACCGCGATGATGGTGGTCGCTCCGGCGAGCTTGGCGCCGGCGATCGCGGCGCAGCCGACTCCTCCGCATCCGAAGACGGCAACCGAATATCCCGGTTGGACCTCACCCGTGTACATGGCTGCTCCCAGGCCGGCCATCACCCCGCAACCGAGGAGACCTACTGCTTCCGGCCGCGCCTTCGGATTGACCGGGGTGCACTGCCCGTCGGCCACCAGAGTCTTTTCAGCGAATGCTCCGATGCCGAGGGCGGGCGACAACTCAGTCCCGTCGGTGAGCGTCATCTTCTGGGTCGCGTTGAACGTGGAGAAGCACAGCCACGGCTTTCCGCGCTTGCACGACCGGCACTGCCCGCAGACGGCCCGCCAGTTCAATACGACGAAGTCACCGGGCTTGACGGAGGTGACATCGGGCCCGACGGAATCGACGATGCCGGCGGCCTCGTGTCCGAGCAGGAACGGGAAATCGTCGTTGATGCCGCCCTCGCGGTAGTGGAGGTCGGTGTGGCAGACCCCACACGCCTGGATGTTGACGACCGCCTCACCCGGACCTGGATCGGGGATGACGATGGTCTCGATCTCGACCGGGGCTTTGGCTGATCTGGCGATGACTCCGCGAACCTCGGTTGGCACCGGGGGCTCCTTTCAACCTTCTACTTGCTGGCGGATTCCGGCGTATTCCGGGTTTGACTGAACATACGTTCAAACTGCCCTCTGGGGCAATCACCGGGGCGCCTCACTGGGGCGCCTCACTGTGCCCGTGCCTATTCAGTCGGCTACTTCCTCGACTGCGTATTCGGGACAGTTAGCGATAGCCAGGCGAGCCGCTTCGGTGAGCTCGGGCGGGACGGCCCCGTCTCCGACCACCGATGACAGGCCGTAGTCATCTACCTGGAACAACTGGGGCGCGATGCCGATGCAGCGCGCATGACCTTGGCATTTGTCGGGATCTACTCGGATCTTCACTGCGGCTCCCTTAGGAGAAGGTGACGGGAAGGTTCCTCGGTCCACGTACCTGGCCGCCGGCCCAGGTGACCGTTTCGCCCGAGGCGAGATGGAACTCGGGTACGCGCTTCAGCCACTCTTCGATCGCGACCCTCAGCTCCATGCGAGCCAGGTTGGAGCCTGCACAACGATGGATGCCAGAGCCGAACGCAACGTGACGGTTGTGCGCCCGGTCGAGCTTGACGACTTCGGGGTCCTCGAACTCCTCGGGGTCGCGGTTCGCGGCAGGGAAATTCATGATGACCTTGTCCTCGGCCTTCATGGGACAGCCTTTGTATTCGAAATCCTCGGTAACGACACGAGCCATCGTGACAGGGGAGTAGGCACGCAGGAGCTCTTCGACGGCGAGGGTCATGGCGCCCGGATCAGCAATGAGCGTCTTACGGTCGTCGTCGTGGGTGGCGAGATGCCACAGGGCTGATCCGATGGCGCTCCATGTCGTGTCGATGCCCGCAATCAGAACGAGAGCCGCAGCGCCGAGGACCACGCTGTCTTCGAGATGCGAACCATCCATCTCCATGTTCAGCAGCTCGCTTAAGAGGTCGTCACCGGGATGTTGGCGTCTGGTCTCGATCTCCGCTTTGAAGTAACCGATCAATCCGCTGACTCCCCGGGACCGTCTTTCCGGGTCGTCGGCGAACTCGAGCACGTCTCTGACCCATCCGGTGAAGGTGTCGGCCAGATCGGATGACACGCCGAGGATCTGTGCGATTACCCGCACCGGGATCTGCTGCGCATACTGCTCGGCTGCATCTGCGTGTCCATCTCGGATGAACCCGTCGATCAGCTTTGCGCACAGCTCGCGGGTGAACGTTTCGTATCCGGCGACCCTGTTGTGCGAGAACCAGGGCAAGAGCATGCGCCTGGTCCAGGTGTGAAGCGGTGGGTCAGCCGAGATCGGTGGAAGGCCGTGCTCAAGCACAGGAGTCGGTGCCGGGAACTCGTGTTCGTTCTGGAAAGGGATGACGGCAACCCGCTTCGAGCTGAAGTGCTCGATGTCGTGGGCGATTTCGGTGACGTCCTCGTACCGGGTGGGCAGCCAGTTGCTGCAGCGCCTGTCGGAGTGGGCTATGGGACACGAGCCACGAAGGTCGTCCCAGATGGTGAACGGATCTTCGATATAACCCGCGTCGAGTACGTCGAAATCCGTCGCCCAGTCGGTGACGGGAGGAGTTGTCCTGGCCATCGCTTGCCGTCCCCTGCATTTAGTCCTGTCGTCATCTTCCCATGCTTGGTAGGCCGCTCGGGGTCCTGGATGGTTCACCCTCCCCGTAGGCGGGAATGTCCCGGAGATATCGTTCTCTGACACCAGAGTCAGAGAACGGCCCCCAGAGGAGGCGGAGTTGACCGCGAGGATCACGATTGTCGGTGGCGGAAGCACTCATTGGACGCCGAACCTGCTGGCGGATTTCGCCGGAAGCGATCACCTCAAGGATGCGAAGGTCGTCCTTCACGACCTGAACGCGGAGTCGCTTCCTCCCATGTGCCGTGTGGGCGAGAACATCGCCGCATCCAGAGGCATAGGTCTGGAGGTCACCGCCACAACCGATCTGGCCCAGGCGCTCAATGGGGCGGAGTTCGTGATAGCAGCGTTTTCGGTGGGCGGATTTGACACCATGGCTCACGATCTCGAGATCCCCGCCCGCTATGGCGTGCGCCAGCCGGTAGGGGACTCGGTCGGGCCCGGAGGGATCTTCCGGTCGCTGCGGAGTATTCCGGTGCTCCTCGACATCGCGCGTGAGGTCGAAAGAACCGCGCCCGACGCACTCATGATGAACGTGAGTAATCCGCTTACCGCCTTGTGCCGCGCGGTCACCAAGGAGACCGCGGTCAAGACGGTGGGGCTGTGCAACGAGCTGGTGGGTCTGCAGTTCTGGTTGAGCCTGGTGTTCGACGCTCCGATGCACGAGATCGATCCCATCGTGGCCGGCGTCAATCACCTTCCACTCGTCACCAGCCTGAAGATCGGAAGCGAGGACGGCTTCGAGCTCCTGGGCAAGTTGATCGAGGACCCCTCACCGCTCGAGGGCCAGCCCATGTGGATGGATCCGCCACCCCAGTCGCACTGGCACAAGCTCGACCCCAGCCGCGGGTGGACCAAGGCTGACGTCTTCGCCAACAACAGGCTGAAGCTCGAGGTCCTGAAGACGTTCGGCGTGCTACCGGGATCCGCCGATACCCATGTGGCCGAGTTCTTCCCCTGGTTCGTGACTGCTGCCTCTGACTTCGGCCGGGACTGGGGAGTGCATCACTACGGCATCGAGGGCCACAGAAAGGACAAGTCCGACGACGACGAGTGGGCCGCTCAATTAGAAAAAGGCGAGGAGATCCCCGAGTGGCTGATCTCCGGGGAATTGGTGGCGCCAATTCTCGATGCCCTGATTACCGGTAAGTCCGCCTCTTTTCCGATGAACCTGCCCAATGAAGGACAGGTCACCGACCTTCCTGACGGCGTGGTCGTCGAGTGCATCGGCCGTACCGAGGACGGAACCGTCAGGCCGCGCGACGTCGCTTCCGCCGGTGCCGCGGCCGACCTTTTGCGCCGGGTCGTCGCCTCGCAGGAAATGACCGTCGAGGCCGCGCTCACCGGAGACGGACGCACCCTGCTCCAGGCGATGCTCATCGACCCCGTGTGTGGATCGCTGCCCCTCGAGTATGTCGTCGCCATGAGAGACGAGATGCTCGAGCAGATGTCGGCGTGGCTTCCGGCTTTCGCGTGATCGCCGGATACGGGATGGCCGTTCGGTGATCACTCAGTAGTCGCTCGATGCGGGCGCATGATGATGGTGATGGTGCCAGCGACCGCCCCTGGCCATCAGAACGAAGAACACCACCACGAACAGCACCCACGGGATGTGTGGCGTGGCGAACGCCGACGCGATCGCTATGGCGAAGAAGACGAAGGTGAAGACCGTCATCCCCCAGATCACCCGTCTCGTGAGCCCGGGCCTGCGGTGCTGGTGCGAAGCCTCGGGAACGAGCGGCGGCAGGTCGGCCAGCAGACCGTTCAGATCGCGGCGGGTCTTCGCACCCATGGCCTTGTCGAGGCGCTGACGGAATTCTGACTCGTCCAACCGTCCTTCCGCGTAGTGCTTGGAGAGGAGGTCTGACATCTGGGAACGTTCGGTGTCGCCGACCCGCACGCTCGGGTCAGGACCCGGGCCAAAACGGCGCGGCGGTCCGTACCAGCTCCAGGTCGACCAGTTGGGACGCGGGGGTCCGTACTCGGAATCCATTTTTGCTCCTGTGTCGTTGTGGATGTGTCCGTGGCCTGGGGATCAGGCTCCGTGCGGAACCCCGTGCGGAGCGTGTGGCCCGTGATAGCGGCTTCGGTCGATGAGGTCGTTGGCGATGGACACGTCGGTGCCCTCTTCGGGGATGAGCAGCCAGCTGGCCAGGTAGAGCGGGACGCCCAGGCCGCCGAGCAACGTGAGGGCGACGAATCCGACTCGGACGATGGTGGGGTCGATCGATAGGTACTCGGCCAGGCCGGCGGCGGTTCCGGTCAGCATTCCGGTCTCGTGCGGCCGGCGCATCGCTACGTGGTGGAAGTCGGGTGTTTGCGTGTTTTCGGAGTTGGTGTCCATGACATCGATGATGCGCCTTTACGATTGAGGTTGAAATCGGGATCCGCCCTGGTAGGACCCTTAGGGGCCGTCCAGTCACTCAGGGGACACCCTGATGGTCCGCTCCCTGTCACGGCGCGATCATCAATGAGTCGAGCGATCGAGCAAGGGGTCACGACATCCGAAATCGCCACAGGAACTACTGGATGGGGGACTCCGAGTCCTGGCCACCCTGGTTCACCCGCCAATGGGGGGCATGTCCCCCCGCGTCTTCATCCAGTTCATCCAGTGCCACGGGGGCGACGACCGGGACCCCGAGCGACGAGCCGTCGGATGTTCCAGCCTCTGGTGAGCGGGGCACTTCGACGGGAACCGGTTCGACCGGTGTGTCCGATGTCGACTGGCGGTGGGGAGACTGGGGACCAGGCAGACCGTTCAGTCATCACGGGCACAGACGCGGACCACGCCAGCACGGCCCGATCCGTCGTGCCCAAGACGGGAAGATGATCGCCGGCATCGCGCAGGGGCTCTCCAACCGTTTCGGAATAGACGTCACGATCATCCGCGTCGCCCTGGTGTTGTTCGGACTGGCAAGCGGTACGGGCGTGGCGGCGTACATCCTCGGTTGGCTGTTCATCCCCGTGGAGGGCGAAAAGACGAACATCGCCCAGCGCGCTCTCGAGGACCGACGCGGAATGACGCTGGCACTCGCCTTTGTCCCGGCGCTGGTCGTCGTCCTTTTGATCGGTTCTGTGATCGGCGTGGGATGGATCGACTCTGTTGCAGGGCCGGCATTTGTCGCCGCCGCCGGTCTCATCTTGTTGTGGCGGAACGCCCCTGACGACGAAAAGCTGGTCCTCGAACGATTGGGCAGGCCCGTTATCCAGGCGGTCGTTCCAGAGGGCAGGTCATGGAGTCGGCTGTCCGCACGCGCGCTCGTAGGAGTGGTCCTGCTTGCCGGAGGTCTGTGCCTTCTTCTGATCGGGCATCCGACCCACCTGTACCTTCGCTCGATCGGCGGCGTGTTCCTGATGATCGCCGCATTCGTCGTCGTGTTCGGACCCTGGTGGCTCGGCGTCGCCCGCGATCTCGTCGTGGAGCGCCAGGCCAGGATGCTCGCCGAGGAAAGGGCGAACATGGCCACGCGGGTGCACGACTCGGTGCTGCAGACGCTCGCACTCATCCAAAGAAGGGCGGACAACCCGCAGCAGGTCGCGCAGCTGGCGCGAGCACAGGAGCGCGAACTGCGCTCATGGTTGTTCAACGGGGAAGTCCCCGGGCCTCATCAGAGCGAGGACCTGACCGTCAACGCCGCCGTGCAGCGGATACAGCGCGAGGTGGAAGCTGCGCACGAAATCTCGGTGGAGATCGTCGCGGTCGGCGATTGCGACCTCGACGACAATCTGCGCGAATTGATAGCGGCGGCAAGGGAGGCCACGGTCAATTCGGCCAAATGGTCGGGGGCCCCTGCCGTGTCTATCTATGCGGAAGTAGAGCCCGGCGAGGTGTCGGTGTTCGTCAGAGATCGCGGAAAGGGCTTCGACCCTATGAAGGTTCCGTCAGATCGCAAGGGAGTATCGGAGTCCGTTCACGGTCGTATGAACCGTCATGGTGGTACCGCCGAGGTCAAGAGCTCTCCCGGTGAAGGCACCGACGTGGCGTTGAAGATGCCTCGCGGTGGCGCACGCCGGTTGCGGAGGGTTGCCGGATGAGCGAGGAGCCGGTCGGCTCGGGGACCGGGTCCCCGGGTGGAGGTACGCCAAGTGGAGGAAAGCCCCGGGTATTTCTGGTCGACGATCATGAGCTCTTCCGTGCCGGGGTCAAGAACGAGCTGGGAGACAGTGTCGACATCGTGGGGGAGGCCGACGACGTGGCGCCGGCCATCGAATTGATCTCCGAGCGCGAACCCGACGTCGTTCTCCTCGACGTCCACCTGCCCGGTGGGGGAGGACAAGCGGTGGTCCAGGCCGTGAAGGCTGAACATCCCGACGTCCGGTTCCTGGCACTGTCGGTATCCGACGCGCCGGAAGACGTCATCGCCGTGATCAGAGCCGGGGCGAGGGGCTACGTGACCAAGACGATCTCCGGGCCGGAACTGGTCGCCGCGGTGCTGCGCGTCGCAGGCGGTGACGCCGTGTTCTCACCCCGGCTCGCCGGTTTCGTTCTCGACGCGTTCAGTTCGATGCCGGATGGAGCAGGCCAGGGGCTGTCACTCGATCCGGAGCTCGACCAGCTCACCAACCGCGAGCGTGAGGTGATGCGCCTCATTGCCCGGGGATACACGTACAAAGAGACGGCGAGAGAGTTGTCGATCTCGATCAAAACCGTCGAGACCCATGTCTCTTCGGTGCTGCGCAAGCTTCAGCTGTCTACGCGACACCAGCTGACCAGATGGGCCACCGAGCGCAAGCTCATCTGAGCGAGATCAGCTTCTGCGAAACTGAGCGCCCATGGTCGCCGGTCGTGCTCTGAGTCTGTCGAGCTTGGCCGTCCTGGCGACTCTCACCGTGGCGTTCGGCTCGTGGTCGCAAGCGTCCGCCTCGAACGTTCATCTCACCAAACTGCAACTGGCTGCTGCCGACGTGGCTGCGGCATCGAACTGCGAAGCGACTGTAGAAGCATCCGTATTGTCAGGGATGTCCGGCTTGATCGTAGAAACGGTGACCGGTCAGATCCCGAACATGTTCCTATCGCAGATGCTTGCGCTCGAAGATGCTTCGAACGTCACCGACAAGGGCGGGACCTATTTCTTGAGTCCACAAGACAGCATCCGTGTGATCAGCGCTGGGCAGCTTTGGATGCCCTGGCCTGGTCAACACGCCAACGCCGGCACCGCGGCTGTAGAGGTGCGGATAAGAGACGGCTTCATCTTGTGGATGCACGAGACCTTTCGGGTGACCCTTGATGGAAGCACCACCAAGTTCAGTGAGGTCACAAAGTTCGCCGAAGTGAACGACGTTCGTCTCGGTCCGCTGCCTCTTCCGGCTCCTTGAGGGGAGTGACACCCCGCCGGGGATCGAATCCCTCCTGGCGTGCGTCCCAGGTGTTCGGCGCCCTGCCCGCTTGTTTGAGAAGGAACTTCTGAACCTTTCCGGTCGGTGTCTGGGGAAGCTCATCGAGGAAGTCGATGTACCTCGGCACCAGGAAGTAGGGCGCGTTCTCTGCGATGTAGGTAGCCAGTTCTCGAGCGTCGAGTGCACTCCCCGGCTTGCGCACGACGGCGACCATTATCTCTGCCTCGGATTCGAGCTCATCAGATGGGATCCCGAATGCGGCCACCTGCGCCACATCGGGATGAGAGCGAACCGTTTCCTCCACTGCCAGCGAGGAGACGCTTCTTCCCTTGAAGCGAATGAGATCCCGCAACCGGTCCACGAAGTAGAACTGCCCGTCTTCGTCCACGTGTCCGAGATCACCGGTGTGGTACCAGAGATTTCGGGTGGCGGCGAGGGTCGCCTCGGGATCTGCGAAGTAGCCGTTGAACAACACGAAGGGCTCGGTCGGTCTCACGCAGAACTCGCCGACATCACCTACAGGCACCTCACGGTCCTCGGAGTCGAAGAGCCGGACCTCGATTCCCGGAAGCGGGGATCCGGCAGTGCCGGGATTCCAGTTGTGCGCGTCGTCGTCTATCCGCGATATCAGCCCCATCACTTCGCTCTGCCCGTATCCCTGTTGGATGATGTCGATACCGAAGCGCTTTTTGAAAGGCTCCATCAGCCGATCGGGCATGGGAATGGCCCCCATGCAGCGGACCGGATTGTCTGCATCTGCTTCGGTGGGGGGTGCGTTCCACAGGAACATGTGCATGACGCCGAGGGTGAACGCCTGCGTCGCGCCGAAATGTCGCGTCCTGTCCCAGAAGGTGCTCACCGAGAACGACCGGTCGAGGCCGAATGGAACCCCCGCCACCAGAGCCCTGAAGACCACGCTTATCCAGGCCGCCGAATTGTGCATGGGAAGGCAGCAGTACAGAACGTCGTCGTCGCCGGTGCGCGCTGAAGATGCTCCGGTCAGAGATGCTCGCACCCAGGCGTTGTGACTCTGCATCACGCCCTTGGGTCGCCCGGTGGTACCCGAGGTCCACAAAATCGCGGAGGTCTCTCCGTAGTGGATGTCAAGGTCGGTCCGGAGCGGACTGGCAAACGCGATCTCCGCGAATGGATGGACGTTCATGCGGTCAGAGAAGTTCGAATCCGGATCCCCCATCACGACCACATGCTCGATCGAAGTGTTGGCGATGATTCCTTCGAGCTCGGGAAGGAATCCGGCGTCAACGCAAAGGACCCGGGCCTTTCCATCCTGAAGCGACCGTTCGAGCCAGGTTCCCCTGAACGCAGTGTCGGTCGGCACCCACACGGCACCGAGACGATTGATGCCGAATACGAGGGGAACGAGATCGGGCCTGTTGCCGGCAAGGATCGCCACGTTGTCTCCACGCGTCACACCGAGTTGTGAAAGTCCCATTGCGATCCGGTCGGCGGTGTCGTCGGCTTCGGAGTAGGTGAACGATCCTTCGTCGCATTTGACGAATGGCACGTCCGGCTTCTGCTCGGCCTGGATTCTGAGGATCCGGCCGAGGGTCCTTAGCGCGGGGTCGTCGAACTGGCCGGGTATCACCGTTCAGAAACTGTCCGAGGTCTTCGTGGTGAAGGACCCTATGACGTCGTGCCCGAACTTCTCGATGGTGGCCACGGTGGCGAAGTCGCTGAACCACACGTAGAACCGTTCGATTCCCCGTTCGTGCAGCGCAGCGAACGTATCGGTCAGTTCCGCGGCGTTCCCGATGAGCATCCCCTTTTCGAGCGAGCTTCCGCCGAACCGGCGTTGCGCCGTTTCGGTAAGGGCGCTGCGCTCCGACTCGTTGCCGATGAAGGTAACCATGTGCTGAGTCGAGATCCGCGCACTACCGGTCCGCGGTCTCAGCTCGTCGAGCTTGTCGAGCCTGTGGACGGGAACGTTCCACCAATCCGCGTATTTCGCCACCAGTTGGAGAGTGCGAGGACCCACGCCGCCGATTGTCACGGGAATGCGGCCGGTGGGGGTCGGCCGCTGCTGCGCACCGGACAACTTGAAGTGTCGACCGTCGTAGTCGACCGGTTCTCCGCTCCAAAGCGCAAGTAGGACGTCGAGAGTCTCCTCCAGGCGGTCAACGCGGTACCCGGCATCCGTGGATCCGACGCCGAACGTGGTCAGCTCGGATGGGACCGATCCCCACCCGATCCCGAGCTCGAACCTTCCGCCGGAAGCATGATCAAGGGTGACGGCCTGTCGTGCCAGTACGGCCGGGTGGCGAAGCGAGTCGCACAGGACCAGATGGCCGAGCTTGATATGACGGGTGTGGGCGAGGAGCCATGTCGCCGTGGTCACCGACTCCCACATGTCGTGGTTCTCGGCTCCCGGCGGAGCGAGATGATCCATGAGGGCCATGCCCTCGAAACCGCTCTCCTCGGCTGCCGTGGTCTTCTCCACGAGCGTCTCGATGCTCATTCGCATCTGCGGAAGGAAGAGATGAAACTGCGTGTCTGCCATTCGCCAACTGTCTCCCGCTCGAATCTCGCTGCACCATCAATGGAGGAACGATGATCTACGAATTGCGTGTCTACACGGTCTATCCCGAGCGGATGGAGGCCCTCAAAGCCCGCTTCAGGGACCACACCTGTGGCCTGCTGGAGAAGCACGGCATGAAGAACGTCGGATATTGGACGAACGTGATCGGCGGGCGAACCGACCAGCTCGTGTACATCGTCAGCCATGAAAACCTGGGGGCCAGAGAAACGTCGTGGGCATCATTCGGGGCGGACCCAGACTGGCTAAAGGTGAAAGCCGCGTCCGAGGCAGGCGGTCCCATCGTCAGGTACATCGAAAGCCGAATTTTGGCTCCGACCGATTTCTCCCCGGCCCAGTAGGAGCAACTCGCGACCAGACAGCAGTACGGGAGGGCCGGTCCGAACGGCCGATCAGTCCGCGTGCCGTTGGACGAATTCGATCTGGTATCCGTCAGGGTCCTCGATAAAGGCGATGGTGGTCGGCCACCGATCCAGTCGCATCGGCGCGATCACGGATTTGTACCCGGCAGCCATCGCGGCTTCATACAGAGATGCGCAATCGTCGGTGTGCACGTAGAGCTTCCACATCGAAGTCCCCATGTCGATGGGCCCTGAGTGGTCGTCGTGTTGGGCGAGCTGGATCTTCCCGCCCCGGGCCTGATTCTCGAGGATCGCCTCTCTAGCGCCGGGGATTTCGGTCCGGCTGGTGCACGACAATCCCAACGTTTCGTAGAACTTGATGGTGGCCTCGATGTCGGTCACATTCACGCAGTACTGGTTCAGCCAGGCGTAGGTCGAGTCGTCTCCATCGGTCCACGGGTGACGCTGGGTGAGCTCGACCAGGTAGCCGTCGGGATCCTTGATAAAGCCCACCGTCATGGGCCACCGTTCCTCCCGGCGCGGCTCGTACACAGAGGAGCCGCCTGCTTCGATCGCGGCCTTGTACATGGTGTCGATGTCGTTGGTCGCCACGTAGAGCTTCCAAAAAGCGTTACCCATCTCGACGGGGCCGTTCCGCTTCAGGTGCTGAGCGATCTGGAGCTTTCCGCCCTTGTCCGGGTTCTCCAGGATCGCCTCGTTCACGTCAGGGATCTGGGTCCGGCTGGTGCATTCGAGTCCGAGCGACTCGTAGAACTTGATCGTGACGTCCAAATCGGACACGTAGATGCAGTACTGACCGAGCCACGACTCCATGGCGTCTCCTCCTCGGGGCTGGCGAGCGAATCCGTATACAATATCTATTGTTGCTGTGCCAGCACCTCTTCCATGCGGCGCAGGTAGGGCCACGCGATGTCGGGAGCGAGCCCTCCGCACAACGGGTGGAGGCCTAAGAAGCCATCCCGGCTGATGAAGTCACGGGCTTGGTCAACGGTAAGGATTCTGTGTGCACCCTCTTCGGCACGGAGCGCGTCGATCGTATTCGCCGCAGAAAGAGACACCGTGTCGTCGTCGCCAGGGTTCCAACCGGCGTAGGTGACCGCATCGTGGAGGAGGTAGGTGCCGAGCTGCTCCCATGCGTCATCGATGGCGGAAGCGACGAAGACCGTGTTGGGGACGTTCTTGCTCGGCAGAAAGCACACCCCCGGCTGTCGTCCGACTCGGGCGGCCTCGGCCCGGTATGCATCTTCGAGCTCGGTGGATTCGCTCTGAGCGAAGAAATCGAGTCCGAACCTCGCTGCGCGCCTGGCGGCGCCTTTTGACTTGCCGCCCAGGTAGATCTTCGGACCCCCGTTGCTGGTCGCAGTGGGTGTGACCCAGATTCGCCGGTTCTGAGCGGTGAAGGGCTTTCCTTCGATCGCGTCGAGAAGGACGGCCAGGCTCTCGTCCATCAACCGCGCCCGGTCGGACATGTCGATCCCGAACATCTCGTACTCTTCGCGGCGGTATCCGAGGGAAAGTACGACAGCTACGCGGCCCCGGCTCAAGTTGTCGATTACGGCAATGTCCTCGGCCAGGCGAACCGGGTCGTAGAACAACAGGGGCGCGGCGGCGATCATGATCTGCAAGGTCTTCGTGCGCGAGGCCATGGCCGAGGCGAGCAGGAACGGCGACGGCAGGTACCCGTCCGCCGATGCATGGTGCTCGGAGATGATCACCATGGCGCAACCGCGTGGTTCGGCCCACTCGGCCATGTCCACGGCGGCTTCGTACAGGTCGGGGATCTTGTCGGGAGAGCCAGGAGACCGCATGTCGAAGCGCATGGTGAACATCGCAAGCCTCCTTCAACAGGTGGGGTTCAGCCCCAACCTTTTTGCCGTCCCATGGTGAGTGCCCCGGTAAATCCGCCGTCGGTGCTGAACACCTCACCGGTCACGTAGCTGAGTCTGGGGCTGTTCAGTAGAACGAGCGCCCAAGCCTGCTCCTCCGGGGTCGAATACCGGCCAATGGGTCCGATGGCCAGATCGACCAGCTCCTTCGTGGCAAGGGCATGGAAGGCCGGCATCATCGGGGTTTCTGTCGGGCCCGGATTGATGCAGTTGAGACGGACACCGTTTTCGATGTAGTCCGCCGCCCTCCAGCACACCCAGGCGTCCATGACCTGCTTGGAAAACATGTAAGCGCTGTAGCCGAAGGCATCGCGATGGGACTCCAACCACGCTTTGCCCGTTTTGAAGTCCGGGCTTTCGACGAGCTCCCGGAACATGGGCACCGCTTGCTGCCAACCGACAGCGGCAGCCGACGAGATCGTCACGACCCCTCCTCCGTCGGGGATCTTCGGGAGCAATGATTCGATCAGGCAACGCGCCCCGACGAAGTTCACGACCACTGTGTCGATGTCGGAGAACGGGGGGCCGGGGAGACCGGCACAGCTGAACACCGCGTTGACCGGTCCCTCGATCGATCCAGTGATCTCGAGGATCTTCCCCTCGTCCTTCAAATCGATCTCCAAGGTGCGGGCGACCGGTGCGCTGACGGGTTTCACGTCGAGAGCGGTCACGTTGGCACCGAGGTCGACCAGGATCTTGGCGGTCGCCTCTCCCATGCCGGAGGCTGCCCCCGTCACAACCACGTTGTGGTTCTCGTATCCGAGCGGATCCAACAAGTCGTCCTCCTCGATTTCTCCGCACTCTACTCAGACGTCCCAGGGTGGAACCGTTGACACCGGGGATTTGTTATGGCATTTTAGAAGGGCATTCGAAAAACGGAAGGGTGGACCCGCGACATGAACCGATACCTCGTCGTCTCGTCGGACGGACACGCCGGACCACCGGCTCACGAATACCGGAACTACCTGGATCCTTCGTACCGCGAAGCCTTCGACCAGCATCAGGAGGAGTTGCGACAACTCGTCGAGCTGTCAAAGGGGGATAAGGCGAAAGAGGAGTTCGTCAAAAAGTGGGAGAAGCTGACCGGCGGCGACGGTGGTCTGCAGGCGGCCCACGACTCCGATTACCGCAACAAAGTGCTCGATGACCAAGGGGTCGTCGCGGAAGTGCTGTTCCCCGATGCAGACGTGCTCGGGACCGGTCGCATCGCCGCCTCTCCGTTCGGATCGGGACTGGGCGGCGGCGCGGGAGTAGAGCCCGACAAGGCCATGGCCGGCGCCAAGGCGCACAACAGGTGGCTGGCGGACTTCGTCTCCCAGTCACCGCACAGGCGGATAGGAGTCGGGGTGGTGCCGATACTTCACGACATCGATGCCGCGGTCACTGAGATTCGCGAGGCGAAGAAGCTCGGGCACAAGGGGATCCTGATCCCGACCCGCTGGTTCGACCAGCCTGCGTACCACGACCCTCGCTATGAGCCGGTGTGGTCCGTTTGTGAAGAGCTGGAGATGGTTGTTCACACCCATTCCGGTTCTGGCCCGGCCGACTATGCGCCCGGGAACGGAATGATGGCCATATACGCCACTGAAGCGTGGTGGTGGGCGGCACGCCCGTTCTGGGTCCTGATGTGGTCGGGAGTCTTCGAGCGCCATCCGAACCTGCATTACGTGATCGCGGAGAACGGTGCATGGTGGATGGCGGACACCATCTACAAGATGGATGAGAAGTACATCGGTGGTCACAACACTGAGAAGTTGGGGAACGTGTTCAGGGAGAACCTCTCCATGAAGCCCAGCGAGTACCTGCATCGCAATTGCTTCCTGGCGGCGTCGACGCCCGGTGTCGAGGACATCGACCGGCGCTATCAGGTGGGGATCGAGTCCCTCTTGTGGGGAAACGACCTGCCGCACCCCGAGGGGACCTACCCCTACACGCGGTATTGGATCAGGGAGCGTTTCCGTGACGTTCCGGTCGACGAGACCGTTCGCATCCTCGGTGAGACCGCTGTTGACCTTTACCACCTCGAGGTCGACAAACTCCGCCCACTGGCCGACGAGATAGGCCCCACGGTCGACGAGGTTCAAGGAGACGCCCCGTTGGAGAACGTGCCGGTATGACCGTCCAGATGGACGACTTCGCAGAAAAGGTTGCCGTCGTGACCGGTGGTGCCTCCGGGATCGGAAAGGCCTTGGCGCAGGCCCTGGCCAAACAGGGTTCGCGCGTTGTGATCGCAGACGTGGAGGCGGCTGTGCTCGAGCTCGCCCAGAAGGAGATCTCGGCAGCCTGCGACATCGACGTCCACGCCGTAGTGACCGACGTGTCGAACGTGGAATCGGTGCAGTCACTGGCCGACGAGGTGTTCGACGAGTTCGGCGAGGTCAACATTCTGGTGAACAACGCCGGAGTGGGGGCTCCTTCTGCAAAGGTCTGGGAGACGACACCCAACGACTGGCGGTGGATCTTCAACGTCAATCTTTATGGCGTCGTGTACGGGATCCTCTGTTTCGTGCCGCGCATGCTCGAGAGCGGCAAGCCGGGATACGTGATCAACACGTCTTCGGGAGACGGCGCCGTCACTCCGATGCCTGCCGCGTCGGTCTATGCCTCGAGCAAAGCCGCAGTGACGACTGTGACGGAGTGCCTGGCAGCGCAACTCCGTGATGAAGGAGCCCCGATCGGGGTGTCGCTCTTCCTTCCCGGTGGAAAGGGTTTGTTGGACACCGGTCTTTGGACGGCCGACCGCAACCGGCCTGACGAGCTCGCACGGGAGCGGCCACGCACGACGGCACCGATGACGGTGGCCCAGCTTCGGGAGTCCGCCGCCAAGGCAGGAAAGGAGATTCCGATCCAGCCACTCGACGAGTTGGCCGAGTCGGTTCTCGAAGGCATGCGCAAGGGCGTCTATTGCATCGACTTCCGGTTGGAGTCATCTGCCGACACGCTCAGAGAGCGGGCCGATCGTTTCGGGCGGGGCGAGATTCCTCTCGGCGTCTCCCACAGCCTGATGGGTTGACCGAACACCGGATGAAGTGAACATCTGACACGACCAGTTCGACGAGAGTGGAAACGGAGGTCCCCATTCACATGGCGATCGTTGAGAGCAACAGCGACATTGAGATGAGCCAGATCAGCAAGTCCTTTGCCGGTCTGCCGATGCCTGCCGACAAGGACCTGACCCTGGGAAGGGTGCCTCGGCCGCGTGCGCGCCGCGCGGTTGTCAACCGATTCCCGTTCCCGGTCCCGAACGGATGGTTCATCGTGGCCCGGGCGGATGAGATCGCTCCGAGCGAGGTGGTACCTGTCAACTACTTCGGTAGCGATCTCGTGGTCTTTCGGACCGCGGACGGAACGCCCAGGACCGTCGACGCCTATTGCGCTCATCTCGGTGCGCACCTGGCCGTCGGAGGCAAGGTCGAAGGCGACTGTATCCGCTGCCCGTTCCACGGTTGGGCCTATGACGGCGACACCGGCAGCTGTACCGAGATCCCGTACGCGGAGTCCGGGCGCATCCCCACCAAGGCGAAGATCCGGTCTTTTCCCACGATCGAGCGCAACCGGATGATCTGGGCGTGGCACCACGCCGAGGGAAAACCGCCGTTTTACGAAGTGCCCGAGGTCCCCGAGTTCCATGACGCCGAGTGGACCGAACCCGAGTGCCGGGACTTCTTCGTGAACACGAGCTGCCAGGAGATGGCCGAGAACAACCACGACTTCGCCCACTTCAAATACGTGCACGGCACGCCCGACATCCCGTGGGACACCCACGTCATCGACGGTTGCTACAAGCGCGCAGAGGCGTTGGGTGGAACCTTCGTAAGGGAGACCTTCGGGCTCGGTCTCGGCGTTCTCCGTACGCCGGGGGCCTTCACGTTCATCAGCTCGACCACGCCGATCGACACTGAAAACGTCCACGTCCGTTGGATCTTTACGAGCCCGAAGTCCGCCGGTATCTCCACTACCGACATCGGAGATCGTTTCCTATCGGGGGTGAGCCAGGACATTCCGATCTGGGAGAACAAGGTGTACCGGGAACGTCCGGTGCTCACAAAGGAAGAGAAGGGGATCTCGCAGCACCGGGAATGGGCGAAGCAGTTCTACTCGCACCCGGCATCCTGACCTGATGACCGCGACCGAATCGGCTGTAGGCCGAGAAACTGCGAGACCTGTTGGGCGTCCGCGTCGGGTGACGCGCAGCATGATCGCGCATGCTGCCTACGAGGTCGGTATTCAGGATCTCACCATGCGTGCGGTCGCGGACCGGCTGGGAGTGAGCACGACCAGCCTCTACTACCACGTGCGCGATCGCGACGATCTGATGCGTCTGGTAGCGGATTATTCAGCCACTCAGTTGACCCTTCCACAAGACTCCGGACAACATTGGACGTGCTGGCTGTACGAATGGGCTGACTACGCTCGCCTGGCCTTCACCGGGCAGCCTGGTCTTCTCGAGCAATTCCTGAACGGCACGATCCCTGTCGAGAAGATGCTTCCCAGCATCGACCTGGTGATCGCGGTCATGGAGAGGGAAGGGTTCCTACCTGACGATGCCATGCGCGCGTACCTTCTCGTGAGCAACGTCGCCGTCGGCGCAGCGGTGGCGGAGCTGAGGGGGGACCCCGCAACCACCGAGTCGGTGAAGGCGGCAACCTCCGCCGGCGATGGACGCTACGAGCATCTGCAGAAGGTGTCCCTGACCTACGAGGGCGGGGGAGTGAGGGCTTCGTTCTTCGATCAGATCCTGACCGTGCTGATCGGGATAGCGGTCAGGCGCGGGGAGGATCCTGCTGTCGTCACCTCTCACATGTCCGAGGAGCTGTCTGCACTACCGGGCGAAGCCGCACACAAAGACGTCGGCATCTTCCATCCCTGAGCTCGAGCTTCATTGGACTCCCATGCGCCTCCAGGCGTCCGCGGCGATCCCGTCGAGGATGCCCGCAAACACCTCGGGCATCGTTACTGCCGGGATGTGGCCCGTGTCGAGAGCGATGGTCTTCGTTCCCGGCAGATTGGCGAGCATCTCCTGTTGAAGCTTCAGAGGCACAGCCCGGTCGCGCAAGTTCAGGATGTATGTGCGGTCCACCAGCTTGGCGGCGCTCCAGTGAGCGGGTGCGAAGTAGTAGTTGTAGGTGTCTGCGACCCAGCGCAGTGGATCCCGGACGAATGAGAGTTGCTGGTCGGTGAGAGTCGTCCCGTACGAGTCACGCAGCTTGTCTGGGTCAGGGGGATCTGCCGGAGTGGTGAAGGTGCGCCCGGTCTCCCGGCTGATGTCCCTCAGCTGCTCGACGCTCGCACGATGCTTGGGCTTCATGCAGTCGAGGCCGGAGCCACCTTCAGGCGGAATGGAAGCCGAGCAGAACACGATGTGCGCCACGCGGCTTCCGAGCGCCTGTGCCAATCCCGGTATCACCAGGCCCCCTGAGGAATGGGCGACGAGGACAACACTTCGGAATCCCGCCGCGTCTATGTCATCGACCACCGAGGCCACCGCGTCCTCCATGGTCACCGTGGCCGGATCAGCAGGACGATCGAGGCGTCCAGGCAGGTTTACGGCCAGTGCCCGATGCTCGAGACGGTCCGTCACCAGGTCCCAGTGCCGAGCATTGGTCGCCCCGCCGTGGATCAGGACGATCGAAGTGGACATCTACCCTCCATTGACAAGTTCGTATACATGATAAGAAACGGCCACACGGGGTCGCCGGGCGGATAGCGTCTGAGTCGTGAACAGCGAAGCATCGCAACAGGTCACAACCGGCGCGGACCCGTACTGGGATCCCTTCGATGTCGACATCGACACTTCTCCTTACGAGATGTGGCGCCGGCTCAGGGACGAAGCGCCTGTCTATTACAACGACAAGTTGGGGTTCTACGCCCTCAGTCGATTCGAGGACGTGAAAACTGCTCACCGCGACCCGAAGACTTACCTGTCAG
>JBAPRR010000272.1:0-18695 GCA_049281195.1 Acidimicrobiales bacterium | reverse complement strand
CTCGAAAGGTCGTGCATTCCGGGGTAGCTCAATCGGCAGAGCAAGCGGCTGTTAACCGCTAGGTTGAGAGTTCGAGTCTCTCCCCCGGAGCTCTGTCTTATACAGAGGCATTGTCCTGTAAAGGCATTCGTGACGAATCTCGCCGGCGAAGCTCGGCGTTCCCGGTATCGATCAGCGGGGACTTGATCAGATGGAAAGCCGGGCCGTGTCGGGAAGTGTTTCCGACAGGTCGTCTGCGACGCGCCTGATGATGGTGCTCGAGTCACCACCGCCTGACTGTTTGGACTCGTACATCGCAGCATCGGAGCTCGAGATGAGGTCGTCCACGGTAGAGCCGGGACCGCCGCACGCGACGCCCATGCTCGCTCTGATCCTCACCAATGTTCCCTGAATATCGAACTCTTCGCACAAGGCTTCGCGGAGCCGCTCGGCGACTGCCAGCGCGGCCGCGGGATCGGTCAGCCCGGGGCAGAACACCAGAAACTCGTCCCCACCCAACCGGCCTATGTGGTCGCCGGGTCTGAGCGCGGCGTGAAGCCTTTCTGCGACCGCGGCGAGGAGCTGGTCGCCCACCTGATGACCGTAACGATCGTTGATCTGCTTGAACCCGTCGAGGTCACAGAAGATCACCGTGACGTTCCCGCAGTGGCTGGCGAGATCGGACTCGAGGAGCGCGACGATGGAACGACGGTTCTTCAGGCCGGTGAGACCGTCAGTATCGGCGAGGCTCTTCAGCTCGGTCACATCGACAACGCATCCGAGAACGCCGAGTACGCGATCCTCGTCGGTGACGGCACGCAGAGCCACCCGTGCCGAACGCGGGAGGTTACCGGCAATCGTCAGGTCGAGGTCGGCGTCTCTGCCGTTGTTCATCACCTGCGAAATGGCACCTTCCAAGCGTTGTGAGTCAGAAGAAAGTGATTTTGCGAGATCCGAATGCGAGTCGATCCGGACATCGCCGATCACCGCTTTAAGGACCGGATTGACGAAAGCGACAGAACCGTCGCCATTGATCTGAAAAAGTCCGACGGGGACGGTGTCTGTAAGCCGGCGCAAGAAACGCTCGTTGTGACGAAGCGCTTCGGTGGCAGCCATCTCGTCTGACACGTCGATCAGCTGAGCCACCACGGTCGAGCCCTCTTCGTCGGCATGAAAATCGTTGGAGGTCTCGACCCAGATCCAGATTCCGTCCTTGCTCAAGTAGCGGAGCCGGACCGCCTGAACGGTTGGACCGTGGTCGTGGTCGCTTCTCAGATGGGCCATCCAGTTGTCGATGGCTCGGACGTGATCGTCGGGATGGATGAAGTCGAGTGTGGAGTGCCCGGTCATCTCGTCGGGCTCCCATCCGAGCATCAGAGCGGTCGCGGCGTCGATCGACAAGATGCTTGCGACCTCGCTCTTGATCATGAACCCGACGCGCGGGCGCGCGGGCTGCATGTCCGCCGGCCCGACGTGGTCGTCGTAGATCCCTTGTATCTCGCCGGCCGCGACCAGCATGCGCAATATGACGCCGTGCTGCTCGCGCACATCGATGTAGTGCAGAAGCATGGCCTGGGTGGGATTGCTCGAAAGGTGAACCCGCGCCACTCCTATTCCGCGTCCGAGGGCAACCACGAAGGCGTCGGCCACCGCTTTCGAGTCTGACGCCACCACCAGGTCGAGCAATGAGCGCGGGTCGACCTGGTGATCGGGACCGAGGCGGATCGACTTCGGCATGGCCACCGAACCACCGGTGGAGTTCAATGCGCACACCATCGCGTTTCGGTGCTCCTCGAGCCACGATATGAGTGGTTTTCTCTGTTCGGGCTCCATCGTCATGACGCCACCGAGTGGAGAATCTGGCCTCCACGCTTCCAGGAACTCAGATCGTCGGTGGGGAACGGGCCGAGGCGCGAGGCGGGAAGAGGCTTACCGAACAGGTAGCCCTGGGCGATCGTGCAGCCGAGGCCGCGCAGACGATCCGCGACCGCCTGGCGCTCCACTCCTTCGGCGATGACTGGGAGCCTGAGGGACTCACCGAGTCCGATGATGGCCCTGACTATCGCGGCGTTGTCCGAGCGCTGGTCCAGATCGCTCACGAAACTTTTGTCGATCTTGAGGCCTTCGACGGGGAACCGTTGCAGGTAGCTGAGAGAGGAGTAACCGGTGCCGAAGTCGTCGATCTCGAGGTGGAGGCCCAGATCGCGAAATGCGCGCAGGACACAGACCACGTCATCGGGGTCGCGCATGAGCGTGCTCTCTGTGATCTCGAGCCACACTTTGTCCGGTTCTATGCCGGAGTTCTCGATGGCCTCGGCCACCTGCCTCGGGAACCCCGGATCTGCCAGCTGCACCGCCGAGACGTTGACCGAGATCGACAGCCGAGCGCTGTCTTGTCCGGCGCTGCTTCTGAGCGCTTGCCACTCCACGACCTGCCGGCATGCCTCGTTCAGCACCCACGCGCCGAGCGGCACGATCATTCCTGAGTCTTCGGCCAGGGATATGAACTCGTGCGGGGGCAACAGGCCGCGGGTGGGGTGGTTCCAGCGGACCAGAGCCTCCATGCCAACGAGGGTTTCTGTGTGCAGGTCGACAAACGGCTGGTAGTGCAGCTCCAGCTCATGACGTTCCAGAGCCCGGTGCAACTCGTTGGAGGTGCGCAGCCTGCTGACGGCATTGTGCTCGTCGTCATCGCGGTAGACCTCGATGTGCGACGGCCCGCGCTCTTTGGCCCTGTACATGGCGATGTCCGCATTCCTGAGGGTCACCCCGGCCTCCTCTCCGGGATGCGACAGGGCGATCCCGACGCTGAGCGATGCGAATACTTCGCCTGCCGGCAAGACCAGGGGTTGGCCCATGGCGAGAACCAGGCGCTCGGCAACCTCGATGGCGTCGGCTTCGGTGTCGATGCCCTCGCACAGCACCGTGAACTCGTCACCGCCGAATCGGGCCAGCGTGTCGCTCGAACGCATTGCGGTCGAAAGCCGCTCGCCCACCGCGTGCAGCACCTGGTCTCCGACATCGTGACCGAGACTGTCGTTTATGAGCTTGAACCTGTCGAGGTCCAAGAAGATCACGGTCACCTCGCGGCGATCCCTCACCGCGCGGCGCAGTGCCACCTCGAGGCGATCCATGAACAGAGCGCGGTTCGGAAGGCCGGTGAGCGGGTCGTGGATCGCGGCGAACGCAAGGCGCTCGCGTAGGGCTCTGTGCTCTGTGATGTCCTCGACCTGACCGATGAAATAGAGCGGCTGTTGCTGCGCGTCGCGCACGCATGACACGCTCACCGCCACCCAGACCTCGTGGCCGTCGGAGTGCAGGTAGCGCTTTTCCATCTGGTAGCCGACCGCGCCTGACGACATGACGCGGCTCATCTCGGCTGAGGTGGTCTGGCGATCGTCGGGGTGGGTGAAGTCGAGGATTGCGAATCCGGACAGCTCGGTAGGAGCTCTGCCGATGATCCGGGCGAGAGCAGGGTTCGCCTGGATGATCTTTCCTTGGAGGTCGCTTATGGCCATGCCGATCGGCGCGTTGTCGAACGCGGAGCGGAATCTTTCGATGGCCTCTCTGAGCTCGGAGATGTCGTGCAGGTTCCCGACGATCCCGCGCACGTCGGGATCTGCCATCCGGTTGGTTATCAACGCTTCGAAGTACTTCCACAGGCCGGAGCTGTCCTTGAGGCGCACGACGCTTCTCAGAACCTTCGACGGATCCGAGAACAAAGGCCGGATGTCGGCCGAGATGCGCGCAAAATCCTCGGGGTCCATGAGCGCGCCCATGGGGTCCTCGCGGTAGCTGTCGATGGTGTAGCCGAGGATCCGTTCGAATGCGGGGCTGACGTACTGGAGCTTTGCATCGCGACCGGTGACGATGATGATGTCCGCGGCGTTCGACACCAGGGCCTTGAAGCGCCGCTCCGAGTGGCGGAGCTCTTGTTCGACCAACTCGCGTCCCCTGGTGGCGTGACCGAGCAACACTATGACGAGCACGGTTCCGGTCAGGCCGAGCCCGGCTATTCCTTGGACCAAAGGATCTTTGATGAGCGTCGGCGCGAAGTGAAGTGCGATCGCCACCTGACCGCAGGCCATGACGACCGTGGTGCATATGACGCAGGTCCAAGTGACACGCGATCCGAAACGATGGATGGCGCCGGCCGCACCGAACACATATCCGATGAACAATACGGCGCCCCATCCGGTGGTGTACGCGACCACCGCGATGATCGCCATGTTCAGGCCCACGTGCGCCACGACCTTCCACCCGCGCTCTGAGCCTTCCACCAGGGTTCCCGATGCGATGGCGAGGAGCCCGCCGGCCACCAGAACCAAGACGTAGAGCCAATAGGGCTCTGTGGAGATCAGATTCAGCCACCGGAACAAGCAGAAGAGCCCGATAACGGGGGGATTCGAAAGAAGGGTCACATCGGTGGCGTTCTTGCGCATCCGGGCTCGGAAGCCCAGCGCGTTCGTAGATTCACGAGTCGACCGCCAACGGTCCATCAAAGGGATATCGGCGCAGAGCCATCCCTTCTTGACGCGCCATGCGGGCGGATCAGCCCAGCAGAAGCGTCCTGCGTGCCTAAGTGACCGGTGTTGCGAGCTCTCCGTCGTGGGCGCCGGCCTGGCGGGCGGGGAGTGCGACTATCGCCCACACCGTCTTTCCGCCGCTTTTGGAACGCTCCACACCCCAACTGTCCGCCAGTCCCTTCACGATCTGAAGGCCCCGGCCCGACGTTTCGTCAGGGGAAGGTTTGCGCACTACGGGCTCACCTTCCCCTTCGTCTTCCACCTCGATCAGGATGTGGTCTTCCGACTGGTCGATGCGAAGCTCGAAGCGGCCGCCGCCGTGGCGCACGCTGTTGGTGGCTAGCTCCGAGGCGATCACGACGAGCATGTCGATGGTGTCGACAGGCACCCCGGACACGCATTCGGTCACGAACCGGCGCGCTCCCACTACCGATTGGGGGAGGGCTTCGAATGCCCTGGCGTGCTTCATGGGTCCAACCGCAAAAAGCCGGTGAGGCCGGTCGCTTCCACGATCCGTTTGATGATCGAAGAGGAGTTGCGAACCTCGACCGACGAGATGCTGTTGGCGGCGAACACGAGGACCGCGATCCCGGAGCTGTCCATGAAGACCAGGTCCTTCAGGTCGAACACGACGCGGGTGACCCCGGCCGAGATCAGCTCTTCGATCGACTGGCGGAACTCCGTGGCGCTGGACATGTCGAGCTCACCGTGGAGCTCCAGAAGCGGATCCCCCTGGAAGTCGGTGGAGCGGATGCATTCGAAGCGCGGCGATTGCGGATCTAGTTGTTCCATCGGACCGCCAGTATCGCCAAATCATCGGAGTGCTCGACATCATTCATCTCGCTCAGGAGCTTCGAGAGGAGATCGTCGAGGAGCATCGGGCCTCCGGAAGTGAGGTTTCGTAGACGGGCCAAGCCGGTGTCGATGATCTCCCCCCGTCGCTCTATGAGGCCGTCGGTGAAAGCGATCAGGGTGGCGCGCGGGGGAACGCTGAGGGTCACGGCCTTGTAATCGGTCGTCTCGAGGACGCCTACAGGAGGGAAGATCGCGGTTTTCACGAATTCCCCTTCCTTCCCGTTCATGAGCAGGAGAGGAGGGTGGCCGGCGTTCACGACAGTGATGGAGTGGTCGGAGACGTCGACCGTGCAGCACAGAATGGTGGCGAACGACTTGTCACGCTCCAGGCTCAGCAAGGTTCCGAGTTTCTTCAAGATCTCTTCTGGCGAATCTCCCTGTGCCGCGTAGGCCCGTATGGCGAAGTGGAGACGGGCCATGATCGTCGCGGCGACCACCCCTCGGCCCGACACGTCGCCTACGACGAAGACGAAGCGAGATTCGTCAATCGGGATGATGTCGTACCAGTCCCCGCCGACTTCTGTTCCTTCGCGTCCGGCCACGTAACGCGCCGCGGTCTCGATGCCTGCTATCTGGGGCAGGGCCTGCGGGAGCAGAGCGTGCTGAAGTATCTCGGCGATGCTCAGCTGCTCCTTGTACATGCGGCGGTTCTCGCTGGCCAGCCATTCTGCCTGCCGGCGACGCCGGACCAGGAACTCGGTGATCCACGCGGCGATGATGGCAAGCACGCCGCCGACGATGCCGACGATCCAGGGCAGTCGGGCGAGCAGGGTGCCTCCGAGCTCGCCGTCTGCCTTCGCCTCCACGGTTATCACGGTGTTGCCGATCGGGATGGTGCTCTTGGCTGCACCGGGGCCGAGGTTGACGCCTCCGGCGGACTCGATGATGAGATCCGTCGGCGTCGGCGGTCCGAAGTAGATCGAGTACCTCAGCTGCGCGAACGCGGAGTTTTGTGTGAGGGTGAGCTTCTGGTGCTTCGGGAAGATGGTGTCCGCGAAGACGACCCACTGACCGGGATTGATCGTCGAAGTAGAGGCGAAGTCGATCGTCGGTGTGGAGTTCCCGAGCAGGTTCACCACGTCGAGCTGCGAGCTGGTGGCAACCTTGGAGACGAAGGGGGCGATCCCTCCAGACGGCGTTGCACCCGAAGACAGGGGTGCTCCGACCGATGCGATCTCGGTCGGGGTCGGAGAAATGTGCCAGAGCGACGCCGAGACGATGAGGGACTTGCCGAGGAGCGACGCCATGTACTTGTCGAACTGGGCCGGATTTCCATCGGTCACTCCGGCCAGCTGGGCGGCGGTCGTGATGGGACTTTCGATGTCCGGAAGCGCCACCGCGATCACGGACGTGGCCTGGCCCAGCTCGGTGGACAGGAGCCGGCTTTCGTTTCTCTGATGGATTACCGCGGCGCTCCAGCTGAGGGCGGTGGCGATGACGGCAATAGCCACGAAGACGGCAACGCTCAGCCACCCGATCCGCCGAGTGGGGGGGCGAGCCACTTTAGGCCCCATGTCCGCCGCCTCTGTTTCCGTCATTTGGCCGTCAATCGCGATGGTGCCGTGAGCATTGGTCGAACGTGGCATTACCGATCCTCATCGTCTCTTCGAATAGATCCCATAATGGGGGATCGTCTAGATCCCATGATGGACGATCGTCCTCCCCCCGAGGTGCGCACGTCCAGCCCCGTTAACGTCCAGGTCAAAGGGCAAATCTATCGCGTTGCCAGTGTGGTGTCGACGGATTGTGAAGAAGTCGGCGTATGTATGTGCGCTACCCCGTCGTGGCCGGGGTGGTGCCCGGTGTCGTCGTGGGCGGGACTGTGCCCGGAACCGTTGTGGCCGGCGAGGTGTCGGGCGTCGTCGTGTCAGGCGAAGTGACCGGGGTTGTCGTCGCCGGAACAGTCGTGGCGGGAGCAGTCGTGGCAGACGACCCCGGCGAACTCTGAGCGATGCCGGGCCGGTCCACCCACCACGATCCATTGATTTCGACGCAGGTTATGTCGGCGTTCGATCCGTTCAGAGCGGTCGAATAAGCGTCTGCGAAACTGACGCTGCCTGTCGGAAGTCCTTTATTCGGATCGTTGTTTCCGTCGCAATCCGTTTCCGTCGTCGAGCTGGCGGTCGCGGTCAGGCACAGGTCCCCGGTGACCACCACCAGGGCCTCGTCACCCTGAACCGATTCGTTTCCGAATGCCCAGGTCCCTGTGGCATGAACATGAAACTCGGATGCGAATTCGTTGCATTTGGACTGCTGTGAGGGTTCGAGATAAGAGCAGAAACCGACCGCGGAGTCGGAAAGAAGACCTGACACGTAGCCGTCGACAGCAGCTTTGGGCGAACCGTTTCCTGCCGAAAGATTGCTGCTCCCACTCGAGCATCCAGCGACGACCGCCAGCATCGAGATGACAAGTAGCCCCACGCCTTTGCGCATTGTTTCCTCCCGGATTCCGCCCAGTGGGCAGGCATTATATGGAAGGTCAGTGCACTTTGTAGATTTTAAGCGTTTTCTGTGCCAGTTTTCAGAATCTGAGTGACCTGATACTTGGAAGCCCGCCCCGCTGTTTGCACCCCTCCGTCAAGTTGGGTGGCGGATACCCTTGTCGTCCCTGGCAGATAGGGGCTGTAGCTCAGCGGTCAGAGCAGGGGACTCATAATCCCTGGGTCGCAGGTTCGATCCCTGCCAGCCCCACAAGGACGGATCCGTGGAGATGGAGAGGAATTCGTGGATATCGAAGAGTTCTATTCCGCAGACGAGCGCAGGCGGGCATCCGAGGAGATCGAGCTCGGGACGGACTGGTATGACGCATCCGGGTCCCGCTACGAGGTGTCGTGGGTGGTGGACACGGGCGAGCTCTACGTGATGCTCGAACCAGGGGACGCAGGTCTGGTGGAGGACCCGTTCGGCGGCATCTACGAGTTGGGTCAGGCGCGTACCGACCAGTTGATCGTGGGAATCGTGGGATGGATTCCCGAACGGGCCCGCCTCGACGAGGTCGTGGCGGGCTGGCAGGAAGAGATGGGTAAGAAAAACGGCATCGAGTGGTTGGCGTCGCGCCTCGAGCAGGCCCGCGTAGCGAAATCCGCGCCCGCCTGAAAGACATACTGATCACATGCCTCTGTCTGGAAAGTCTGCGGTTTTCGTCGCGCTCGGGCTGCTGACCGTGCTCACGGTGGGGGGGATGGTGTGGTCCATCGCCACGGCCCCGAAGATCTATGACCTGCAGCTCCAACAGGCAGCCGCGAATACCGCGTCCGCTTCCGGTTTCGTGGCCAGCGTCGACCTGACGGTCTCGACATCGATAAACGGATCGTTGTCGTCCGGAGGACAGATACCGCGCAAGCAGAAGATCACACTGGCCGGCGGGATCGTCTATCAGGCACCGAACCGGATCCTGGTGACGGAGTCGCTGGCCACGTCGACAGGAGGAACGTCCGTGAATGTGACCGAAACCCAGATCGGTCCCGACTGTTGGCAATCCGTCGCCACCCGGTCCGGAGGACGCGCGACCGCCACCTGCAATCCAGCCGCAGTCAACAATTTCTTGGCGTTCCTCCGTGGTCTCGAGAAGAGCTCGAACGTCGGATACAAAAACGGCACCTTCTATCTGGCTCACCGTGATGCGGTCACATTTCTGTCGAGCGCGCTTCCGAGCCTGATCTCGGGTGCGGACTTCACGGGTCCGCTGACGAAAAGCGTGAAGCTCGCGGCGACCATCTCGGGGAGCTATGTCAGTCACGAGGAGCTGACCCTCGGCGGCACGGTCTCAGAAGGGTCAGGCGCCTTCGGGGTCTCCGTCACAGAGCACCTGGGCCTGGTCATCAACTACTCCAAGGTGGGTTCGGCCCCCCCGGTGGGCCGTCCCGCCGGACCCCCCACCGTGGCCGGCTAACTCGGGCCAGACGCCCGTTTCGACGCCTGATGGGCGGCTCCGGTTGCGCACTCGGTAATCTCTCCGACAGTCTCTCGGACGAGAACAGGTTCCATTCGGAGGTGGGGATACGTGAAGAGCTACGACAAGCTGTTCATCGGTGGGGAGTGGTTGGCCCCGGCTGGCACGGGGACGATCGAGGTGATCAACCCCACCACTGAGGAGGTCTGCGGGACGGTTCCCGACGGATCAGAAGCCGACATCGACGCCGCGGTTGCGGCCGCGAGAAAGGCGTTCGACAAGGGACCGTGGCCGAGGATGAGCCCGGTCGAGCGGGCCGCCGTGCTGTCGAAGGTGTCAGAAGCGATCAAGGCCGAGGCGGACCCTTTGTCGCAGCTCATCACGACGGAGATGGGATCCCCGGTCAGCTGGGGGATCATGGCGCAGGTCTTCGCCCCTTCGATGATCTTCGACTACTACATCGGCCTGGCCTCGACCTACCCGTTCGACGACGTGCGCCAAGGCCTGCTCGGGCAGGTGCTCGTAACGAGCGAGCCGGTCGGCGTCGTCGCGGCGATCACGCCGTGGAACGTGCCTCTCTTCCTGGCAGCAGCGAAGCTCGCCCCTTCTCTGATCGCCGGGTGCTGCGTCATCTTCAAGCCCGCTCCGGAGACCCCTCTGGACGCCTTCCGTCTCGCCGAGCTTTTCGAAGATGCCGGTCTGCCCAAGGGAGTGCTTTCGGTGCTCCCTGCCGGGCGCGAGGTCGGTGAGCACCTGGTGAGGCACCCGGGGGTGGACAAGGTCTCCTTCACCGGGTCGTCTGCGGCCGGAAAGAAGATCGCCACTGCCTGCGGTCCCACCCTGAAGCGTTTCAGCCTGGAGCTGGGAGGCAAGTCGGCTGCGGTTCTGCTCGACGACGTGAACCTGGCCGATGCCCTGCCGATGCTGCTTCCGAACGCCATGATGAACAACGGCGAGGCCTGCATCGCGCAGACCCGCATCCTGGCCCCGCGCGACCGCTATCAGGAGGTAGTGGAGGCGATCGTGGACAAGGTGTCCGAGATGAAGGTCGGTGACCCGCTCGATGCCGCTACCGAGGTGGGACCGCTGGTTGCAGAGCGTCAGCGTGACCGGGTCGAGGGTTACATCAAGATCGGTCAGGAAGAAGGGGCGAAGATCGCCATAGGCGGCGGGCGCCCGGAAGGGATCGACAAGGGTTGGTATGTCGAGCCCACGGTGTTCGTAGACGTCGACAACGGGATGCGCATCGCCCAGGAGGAGATCTTCGGGCCTGTTCTGGCGATCATCCCCTACGACGGTGACGCGCAGGCCGTCGACATCGCCAACGATTCCTCGTACGGGCTGTGCGGTTCGGTGTGGACCCAGGACAATGATCGCGGGCTCGCGGTCGCCCGCGGCGTGCGGACCGGTACGTACATGCTCAACAACCCGATGCCCATCGACTTCGCCACGCCCTTCGGCGGCTACAAGGAGTCGGGGATCGGTCGCGAATTCGGCAAGGAAGGCCTGGAGCTGTTCATGGAGCGCAAGTCGATCACGCTTCCTGCGGGATTCGAACCCTCCTGAGGTTCACACTCTGAGATCAGCGGTACTACGCGTCGATGCCCAGGCATCGACCGTGGTGCCGCCCCCGGGGCTGGAGTGCACCTCTACGTCGCCGCCCACCACATGCAGTCGTTCGCGCATTCCGAGCAATCCGAGTGAGCCGCGCGCCCTGGCCGCTTCGGTCCCGGGCCTGAAACCACCTCCATCGTCGCTCACCAAAAGGCGCACTCCGCCTGATTCGAAGCTCATGCCGACCGCCACCCGCTGCGGCTCGGCATGGAGCTCGGCGTTCGAGATCGCCTCCTGCGCCACCCTGAACAGAGCGAGCTCGATCGAAGTGGGGAGGCGGCGCTCGGTGCCGGTGATACCGAGCGTGGTGTCTATTCCTGTGCGCTTCTCGAAATCGTCGAGCAGCCGACGCGTCGCGGCGACGAGACCAAGGTCGTCGAGCACGGAGGGTCTGAGCCCGCGGGCTATCCCGCGCAGGTCGGAGACCAGAGCCTCGGCCAACGTCCTCAGGTCCTCGAGCTCGGTGGTAAGACCAGTCTGCCGGCTGATCTCGTCAATGCGCCTGCACACGTAGACGAGGGACTGGAGCGGGCCGTCGTGCAGCTCCTGCGCCAGATGCCGGCGCTCTTCTTCTTGAGCGTTCAAGACCCGCGCGGCGTAGGCCTCCATCCACTCCTGGCGCATGGTCTCCATGGTCACATCGTGGAGCACAAGTTGAACGAGCTCCAGACCGTTCGAGTCGTCCATCCGTGTCGCGTCGGCGCGATAGAGCATCGGCGTTCCCGATTCCTCCACCCGAACCACCACCCCGGTGACGGCCAAACCGTTGCGGTCCTCTGTCGTCGCGGCGTGCCGGCTGAGCAGCTCCCTGGCGGTAGTGCTTCCGACCAGATCGCCGAGCGATACCGACGACGTCGCCCTCTCGCCGAACAACACGTTCGCGGCGGGATTCGACTCGACCAGCCCTCCCGATGTGTCGACGATGAGGATAGGAGCGGCGTTGGTCTTGAAAAGTCCGGTGTACCTGGCCTCCGCCGCGACATGTCCGCGCCTTGCTTCATCGGCCTGAATACGGGCCAGGCGTTCTGCCGCCACTCGCTTTCCGACCACGAACGCGATGACACAGAGAACGATCAGCTGCGTGCATTCCCCCCAGATGGCAACGGAGTTGGAGTGGTTCGCGAACTCGACGAGTCGCGACACGCTCAACACGGAGATGAGAGCAGTGGTGACGGTCCCACCGGTGGGCCCGAAAGTGGCTGCGGCGTAGAGAACCGGCCACACGAACAGCCCGATGGTCGTGAAGTCGACGCCGCCCGGGACGCTCGAGCCGGACACCTTCTCCTCTATGCCGAGACGGGCGAAGAAGATGACGACGACGATCACCTGGACCAGCCAGAAGACTCCGTCGTTCCAGGGGCGATCGGTACCCAGGGCCTCGTGGTTACGCCAGCTCAGGCGGCCTGCTCGCAACCTCATGCTCGGATCATCGGCCTGTGGAGGCCGTTCCTTCACGTCTCAGGATCTGAACAGTTCCCGAGTGTCTCGAACTCATTGGTCCTCACGTGTGGGCGACCGGAAAGAGCGAGCCGGACGAGAGCGGTACGCGAAGTGACGCCCAACTTGGCGAAGACGTGGTTGAGGTGCCCCTCCACCGTGCGCGCACTGATACCTAGGAGCGTGGCGATGTCCTTGTTGGATCGCCCCTCCGCGACCAGATCGACCACCTGCTGCTCGCGCCAGGTGAGAGACGAGAGCTCGCCGTTCCTGGAGCCCTGGCCGGAACGTTGCGCTCTCAGGGTGGAGGTCATCGAAGCATCGAAAACGGTGACGCCGGACCCCGCCGCACGAACCGCGTTCACGAGCTCGTCGCCCGGCATGGTCTTCAGCAGATACCCGGCTACTCCCGCATCCATCGCGGCGCGCACATAGTCCTCGTCGTCATAGGCGGACAGGATGACCACCCGTGTCGAGGGATGCTCTTCGACAACCGATCTGGCGACATCGATGCCGTTTCGGTCAGGGAGGCGGATGTCGATCAGCACCAGATCCGGTGAAGTGGCGGCAACCGCATCCATCGCCTGAGCGGCGTCCTGGGCTTCTGCGACTACCTCTATGCCGTCTGCTTCTGAAAGGATCTGCCGGGTCCCCATCCGCAAGAGCGCGTGATCATCGACAATGACGACTCTCAGAGCCTTTTGTCCGTTCGAGGCGGAATGCCGGGAATCTGCGGGCCTTTGTTCCAGGAACACGCGTCAAGCGTACTTTGCGCCCTGCTTTCTCCTGCGGAATTCAAGGTCCTTTGACCCACCCATGAGGGGCCATCTGAGCGTGGCAGGCTCGAATACCCTGTGGGCGTTGTCGAAACGTTGTGATTTACGGGCAAGATCCCGAGATGCCACGGCATAGTCACGCGCCGTCCGCTAGCCGGTTCAACCGCGGAGATCTCGGGGATACCCGGCTCGGCTATATGCCTGCGCTCGATGGTGTGAGGGCGTGTGCGGTGCTTGCCGTCATGGCCTACCACGGTGGGATCTCCTTCATGCCGGGCGGGTTCTTCGGCGTGGACGCCTTCTTCGTCCTGTCCGGGTTTCTCATAACTTCGCTGTTGCTGGTGGAGCGCTTCTCCGCGGGGAGGGTGGCGCTACGTGGGTTCTGGGCCAGAAGAGCCCGGCGTCTTTTGCCAGCGCTACTGGTGATGCTCGTAGCGGTCGTCCTGTACGCGCGGTTCGTCGCGGCACCGGGTTCGTATCCGGACCTGCGGGCAGACGCGTTCTCCGCGATGTTCTACGTGGCCAACTGGCACTTCATAGCGGCCGGACAGAACTACTTCATCGCCACGGGGCTCGTCTCACCGCTGCTTCACACGTGGTCGCTCGCAATCGAAGAGCAGTTCTACATCGTGTGGCCGATCATCGTTCTGGTGGTACTGCGCACCGGTCGGCTAAGGCGAACCAAGGCCAGCTCCATCCGGGCGTTGCTGGTGTTATCGCTCGCGGGTGCGGCGGCGTCGGCGATCGAGATGGCTGTCATCTATCAGCCCGGTGTGAACGCGACGCGCGTCTACTTCGGTTCCGACACCCACGCCCAGTGCCTGCTCGTAGGGACCGCGCTGGCCTGCGCCGTCGCTCTGTGGCGCGAGCGGGGGAAGGATCACGTGACTTCCGTCACAGCTCGTACGGCCCTGTCTGTTGTGGCGGTCATCGGGTTGGGAGTGTGCGCGTGGGCGTGGACGCATCTGTATTACAACCAGAGTTTCGTGTTCCGGGGAGGCTTCGCCATCGTGGCGGTGTCGGTGGCGGGCGTAGTCCTTTGCGCGGTGTTGGATCCCGCGGGCGCGGTGGCATGGGTGCTTTCACTTCTACCGCTTCGATATCTGGGCAAGATCTCGTACGGGTTGTACCTGTGGCATTTTCCTATCGACATCGCGCTCAACGAATCACGGATCGGCTTCGGGGGCATCCCGCTTTTTCTGGTGCGATCCGCAACTGCTGTCGCTATAGCAACAGTTTCGTTCTACGCGATCGAGCGTCCTATCAGGACGGGGACATTCGTCACCAGTTGGCGCGTATGGATCGGGACTCCGGCGGCTCTCGCAGCAACCGCTGTCGTTCTGGTGCTGGCGACGGCGACTCCGGCGGTCGCTGTATCGGCCGACGCCAGAAAGCCCGCTCAAGCGCCGGTCGTGGGATCGCACAAGGTCAACCACGATTTGAAGCACCTCGTCAGCTACTCGAACGATCCTGTGCGCGTACTGGTTGTCGGCGACTCGGTGGCGCTGACCCTGGCCCAAGGGCTCTCCTATGCCGAATCCTCGTATCACATAGACCTTTACAACGAGGGAATCATCGGCTGCGGAGTGGCCGTCGGCGCCTACTATCAGGTGGGCGGAGTGATATCGCAATCAGGTGCTCCGTGCACGGCGGATCCCGGTAGCAGGGAGTGCTTTCTGTTCAAACGTGGCGCCGAAACGCCTTGCATCTCATGGGAGGCCGCGTGGCAGAAATGGCTTTCCGAGTTGAAGCCGAACGTTGTGGTCCTGCTCGCCGGACGGTGGGAGGTCATGAACAGAACCGACCCACAAGGCCAGTGGACTAACATCTTGAATCCATCGTTCGCCGAGTACATTAAGCAGCAGCTCGAAGCTGCCGTTCAGGTAGCTACTTCCACAGGGGCGAAGATGGTTATCGAGACCGCTCCATGCTTCGACAGTGGGGAGCAGCCCGACGGCGCGCCGTGGCCGGAGGACTCTGCGGCGCGGCTTTCGGTTTACAACCATCTCGTGGACCAGGTCGGCGCGCAGTACCCGACGAAGGTCACCGTTCAGAACCTGGACGAGGTGGTCTGTCCGGGTGGGGCATTCACCACCGATCTCCACGGTGTACCGGTTCGTAACGCCGATGGCGTCCACTTCCTAAAGCCCACCTCGAGCGCCGGTACCGACGACGTGGGCGGTGAATATCTCGCGCCCGCGCTGCTTCCACTGTGGGAACAGCTCGGCCATGCACAAGAAGCCGAGTCCGGCGGAGCGACGATCGCCACGGGCACACCGCCCTCCCCGTTTTTTCTGTCGGCGCAGTAGCTACGTACCGGGAGTCGTGGCCGCAGGGGGCGGGGCGCCGCCTTGGCTGTCGGCGACCGCACACTGTTGCTGGAGTGCGCTCACCAGTGCGCCCTCCGGGACGCGTGAGCTCTCCGAGATGGTGGTGGAAAGTGCCTGCCACTGACCGTTGTCACCGGCGGCGAGCGCCGCGGGTTGCAGGGCCAGCTGCATCTCGTCGTAGGCCTGGTCCTGCAGATGATTCTGGGTGCCCTTGTCTTTGGTCGTCAGGCTGGACTCGAAAAGCGATATGGACGAGCTGACGTATTCGCAGGCCTGTTTGGCGAGCACGGCACCGTTGGAGCCGTCACAACCTGAAGCGATCGTCGAGATTGCGGCGATCAAAGCCAGAGCGAATAGTCCACTCCGGCTTCGGGCGATCAGCCTTCGAGCCAACCTGGCGCAGCGTCGAGAAGGTGACGGCTGACCCCGAGACAGCGATCGAAAACGTCACAGAGGAGCTCTTCGCCGGCGAGAACCCGGGCCAGGGAAACCGGGTGCCTGGCCACTATGGAAAGACGCCTCTCCGGCCCGTCCGTTGCAGATGCGAAGGAGTCGATGGCGGAAACCTCGAGTGGCAATTCGATGCCCCCCACGCCGGCGAGATCGATGGCCAGTCGAAGCAGGTCGGGACCTTGTGGGAGGGGGGGCAATCCCCACGTGAAGGTGAGGGGGAAGTGGTATTCGTCAGGGGGTGCGACTTCCTCGGGTAGGTCGAACACGGCGTCCTCGAACGCGAGAAGTATCCGCGGATCAACCTCGAGAGCCAGATGGAGATCAAGGGGACCGCCGCAACCCTCTTCGGGATGGAGATCAACCTCCCACGTCTGGCGCAATGAATACGTTTCGACGAAATGGCGCTCGTCGTGAACGTGGAAGCCGTGGTCTACGGAATGGTCCTTGAGGTCGGCGACGTAACCCGCCACATCTATGACTGCCACAGTGCCGTCAGCCTAATCGGAGGTTGGTCGGTTCAGGCCCTGCTCGCGAGCCAGATACTGTCGAATGCTGTGGATGATTACGCCCTGCTCGGCACGTGTGGCGAGGTGGTCGATGCCGTAAGTCGAGCCATCGCGGAGGTGCGCGACTGGAGTGGGCTCGGGGAGCGCCAAGGCCAGTACGCCATCGATCTGGCGGCTGATGCCGCCGCGCTCGAAGTTCTGGGTCGTATAGGGGTAGGGGTCCTGTCCGAGGAAAGCGGAGTGACGAGGCCAGGTTCGGAGATCATGGCCGTGGTCGACCCGGTGGACGGCTCGACCAATGCGTCGAGGGGAATCCCGTGGTACGCCTGCAGCATCTGCATGGTGGACGAGGACGGCCCGAGGGTTTCGGTCGTGGCGAATCTGGCCTCGGGCGTCCGCTATTCGGCGATCAGGGGAGAGGGTTCGTGGCGCGACGGGGCCCGGTTGTCGAATTCCGGATGCGATGAGCTCTCAGAGGCGATTGTCGCGGTCACCGGTTATCCCCGGCAACGCATGAGGTGGTCACAGTTCCGTGCATTCGGCGCTGCCGCATTGGATTTGTGCGCAGTAGCGGAGGGGACTCTCGACGCATACGCGGTTGTGGGCTATTCGAGCCTCGGAGCGTGGGACTACCTGGGCGGGATGCTGGTGTGCACCGAAGCAGGAGCGCACGTAACCGAGCTCGAGGGACGTGAGTTGGTCATTTTGGAGCACTCGGCGCGCCGGGCGATCATCGCCGCGGCCACGCCCCGACTGCTCGAGCAGGTGGTCGAAGGAGCGTTGGCGGCGCGGCCCGATCCGTCGACGGCCCCGGGCGTGTAGCGATGGTCCCGAAGAAGCGGTGGAAACCGAAAGGGTCACACAAGGCAGCAGCATCGAGACAGTCGGTACGGCCCCTCAGGTTGCCCCACTGGAGAGCAGACGGGAATCCCAAGGTCCGCTATCCGAGTGAAACGGAGGCTAACAAAGCTGCGTTCGCCTTCCGCCTGGAGCACGGCACCGACTTGAACGTCTACCAGTGCGAATACTGCGGCGGATGGCACATGGGTACCTCCGACGACGACAGGTGAGCTGATCACCTGACGCGGATCAGCTGACGCGGATCAGGACCGGCTAGGGCTCGTTGGTGTCGACGGGTCGTAAGACCCAGGTGCGCACGTATCCCAGGCCCTTGAGCTTTCTCGGCCGGAGCGGTCGGACAACAAGATCATCTCTGCCGTCGAGCGCGCGGCCGAGCGTGTCATCGACGAGCACGGTTCCGGGGTGGGCCAGGCCTGTAAGTCTGCTCGCCCTGTTAACGGTGTCGCCGAACAAGTCGCCTTCGATACCGACCAGCGCGCCCATGGCCAGCCCCACCCGGACTTTCGGGAGCTGTGAGTCGTCCATCCGCGAGGTGCGCAGACCCAGAGCCGCTTCGGCACCGGACACCGGATCAGGGGCGGTGAACATGACTGCGTCTCCGATCAATTTGAGGACCCGGCCTCCGGCTTGAGAGACATGTTGATAGGCCACCTGTTCGAAGTTCGAGATCAGGTTCGGGAGCTCGACGGGATCGATCTGTGTGGTGAGGGTGCTGTAGCCGACGAGATCGGCGAAACCGACCACACCGTCCTGCTCGTGGTTGTCCAGTCTCTGGCGCACCGCCTCTGCGAGGTGGCGCCGCCACGCGTAGGAGAGGAATTGATCGAAGTGTCCATTGAAGAGAACCTCGGTGATCGTGGACAGGCTGTCGTCGTCGATCACCACCTGACCGGAAGATCCGTCGGGGGAGGGATGTACGTCGATGTTCTCGGCCTGCGCGTATGCGACACGCGAAAGTGCCTGGCCCAGAACCCGCGTCATGGAGATGATCACCTCTTCTCCCACCAGCCCGCTCGCCTGAAGCTCGCGGAGCGTCTTCAGGACCTGGATGTCGGCATCGGTGAACTGGCGTCGAGTCGAATCGACGGGAGTGAACCCGAGCTCGATCCAAAGGCGCTCGGCGTCGTCCTCGGTCATGCCGGTCGCGGCTGCCACATCCACCGAGGTGTACTTGGGCTCACCGATGATCAGGTCGGAGATTCGCTCTCCAAGGGGTTTGTCATTCATGGTGCTGATCGGAACCCAATTGATGAGCCACCCGCTATGCGAGTTGTAGCTGCTGTTTTTCGAGCCAGGCTTCTATGAACTCGACCGGGGTGAGCCAGCCGTGTGCACTGTGGGCCCTGTTCTGGTTGTAGTCGATTCTCCAGTCCTCTGTGAGAACCTGGGCTTCTAGCAATGAGTCGAACTGCTGACCGTTTAAGAACTCGTCTCTCACCCTGCCGTTGAACGATTCGATCCAAGCA
>JBAPRR010000271.1:0-6211 GCA_049281195.1 Acidimicrobiales bacterium | reverse complement strand
GGTGATCCAAGCTCTGTGGGAAACAGACAGCCAGACCTCAGAGGAGCTGGCCCGGAAGCTCGAGGTCTCCCATGCCCACGTCGAGGCGGTGGTGGCCCGTCTCGAACGGGCGCACTGGGTCCGACAGGCCACTCAGAAAGAGCACCCGTCTGAGACCGTGCTCCATCTCACCGAGAGCGGAAAGGCTACGGAGAAAGGTTTCGCGGCCCTCGGAACAGTGAAGAGGAGACAGTTGAACTTCGGTCTGACCGAAGCCGACCGCAAGCTGCTTCACGAGCACCTAGAGGCCTCGTACCCGTCGCTCATCCGGTGATCAGAATGGGTCGCCCGGTGATCAGGAGGCGGCTCTTCGAAGCTCCGGATGGCGAAGGCTGATGTCGGCACACGCCTCGCACACATCAGCGGGGATCACGCCCCTCTTCATCAGGAGAGCGAATATCCGGCAGCCCATGCAGTAGGCGAGCGCCCCTTCGAGAAATGCCGCCGCCGCCAGCATGCCGAGCACTACCCAGGTTGCCGCTCCCTCTCCGAAACCGAACCACAAGATCACCGCGGTGGTCGAGAACGCCACCCCCATTGCCTGGGCGAACCTTTTCGGGGGGCCGGCCGCTAACTTGGGCTCTCCCAACCGGGGAGCCACGATCCGCGTCGCTATCTGACCGAGGGGGCTCAGTTTCGGGCCGGTGAGGACCCGGGCCCAGAAGCCGTATGCAATGGGGATGAGCAGCCACTGCTCTCTGAATGCGATGGCAGCGACGCACATGAGCACCACCCCGAGGGCCACCACTCGGGCGGCCTTCTCGTTCACCGGGTTGGGGAAGCTGAACATGGCTCCTGTGCATCGTTCCTGGCCAGTAAGACATTCCGGACCACTAAAGACATACTGGACAACTCTGATGGATTTTATAACCAATTGCCCCGCAGATGTCCGCCCCGGGGCCCGCTCCCCTGGTGGGAGTACCTTCGTCTGGGCGAAGCGTTCTCCAGAATGCGATAAAATCGATTGATATACTCAGGTTTCGAGGAGGTATCCGATGACTCAGCTCGTTGACACCCGGATAGAGGTGGTCCCGGTCACGCCTCGGATCGGAGCCGAGATCCGCGGGGTGAACCTCCGCGACGGACTGTCCTCAGAGGTCGTCTCGCAGATAAGAGCGGCCCTGCTCGCGCACCGGGTGGTCTTTCTCCGTGGTCAGCACCTTGACGGGCTGGAGCAGGTGGCTTTCGCCTCCAAGCTCGGGACTTTGACACGGGCGCATCCCACCCTGCCCGGAAGTGAGCTGAGTCCCGCTCTGTACGACCTCGACTCGCAAGAGGGTGCGGCAGCCAACCACTGGCACACCGATGTCACCTTCGTCCAGCAGCCGCCCACGTTCTCGATCCTGCGGGCGGTGGTGATCCCCGAAATCGGAGGCGACACCCTGTGGGCCAACACGGTGGCCGCATATCAGGACCTGCGGCCGGGGATCCGGGCCATCGCCGATCAGCTGCGGGCCATCCATACGAACGGTCAGGACTACGGCCGGGTGGACACGAAAGCCGGGGTGAGCGCCAAGCAGATCGAGCACATCAAAACGTTCACGTCGACCGTCTACGAGACCGAGCACCCGGTGGTCAGGCTGCACTCGGAGACCAACGAACGTGCTCTGCTGGTGGGCGGATTCGCGCAAAAGCTGGTTGGCTACAACTCGGCGGAATCGGTCGACATCCTGCGCACGCTCCAGACATACGTGACCCGTCCGGAGAACACCATCCGCTGGCACTGGGCCGAGGGCGACGTGGCCGTGTGGGACAACCGCTCGACGCAGCACTATGCGATTTTCGATTACGGCACCCGCCACCGGCGTGTGGAGCGCGTCACCACCTCAGGCCCGACCCCCGTCGGCTTGGACGGTCGCGAGAGTGTCGCCGTAAAGGGCGACGCAACGAACTACTACAGCGTCAACTGAGCCGATCAGGCGCCCCACTTAACCCGACGGAGTCGCAGAACTCCGCCCGGTTTGATTGGATGACGTCGTGATCGATCCGGACAATCCCGAGGCGGTCGAAATCGACCTGGTCGACGGGAGCTTCTACAGCGGGGATCCCTTCCCGGCCTTCGCCTGGATGCGGCGCCACGCCCCGTGTTATTTCGACTCGCGAAACGGCGTCTACGGGATAACCAGGTACCGCGACATAAAGGACATTTCGAAGGACCCGGAAAGGTTTTCGAGCGCCGGTGGGATCAGGCCGAACTTTCCTGCCCTTCCGATGATGATCGACATGGACGCTCCTGAGCATCACCGCAGGCGGCGGCTGGTCAGCGAGGGATTCACCCCGCGGCGCGTGCGCGAGGGTGAGCCCTGGATCCGCTCCATCTGCGATGAAATCCTCGACAAGGTCTGTGAGAAGGGCTCGTGCGACTTCGTCCGAGACATAGCAGCGCCTCTTCCCCTGATAGCGATCGGAGACATGCTCGGAGTCGAACCTGACGCACGCGACGACCTGCTCAGATGGTCCGACGACATGCTGAAAGGACAGGGCTCGCCCGATCCCGACGCGATGAACAGGGCGGCCGTTGCGTTCGGCGAGTACGTGGTCTACATCACCGGCATCGTGGAGAAACGCAGGACCACCGGGAAAGACGATGATCTCATCGGCACACTGGTGCACGCCGAGATAGAGGGCGATCGACTGGACGAAGACTCGATCATCCACGAGTCACTCCTGATCCTGATCGGCGGCGACGAGACGACCAGGCACGTGATAAGCGGCGGGATGGCGGAATTGCTCCGGAACCGCGATCAGCTCGACCTGCTGATCAAGGACATGAGCGGCCTTCCGGTGGCGGTCGAAGAGATGTTGCGCTGGGTGTCGCCTATAAAGAACATGGCCCGTGCCGCCACACGAGATCTGGAGCTTCACGGCCAACCGGTGAAAGAAGGCGCCAAGCTTCTTTTGCTCTACCCGGCTGCGAACCGCGACGAGACCGTTTTCGAAGATCCAGAGGTCTTCGACACGACCAGATCGCCGAACGATCACGTAGCGTTCGGGTTCGGCACCCACTTCTGTCTCGGGAACCAGTTGGCACGGCTCGAGCTCCGCGTGATGTTCGAGCGTCTGCTCACGCGTATGCCGGACATATCGCTCGCCACAACCGACGATCTGCCCCGACGACCGGCCAATTTTGTGTCGGGTATCGAAGAGATGCCTGTGGTCTTCACTCCCACCGCCACAGTCACCTGATGGGGGACCGTCGGTGCAATGTGGGGTTGATCGGATGCGGGATGATCGGTCAGATTCACGCCGACGGCTTGAGCAAACTGGTCGATGAGGGCGAGATCACCGCAGCGGTCGCCTGCGACCCGGCCACAGAGCAGATGGACGCGGTCGATCGCAATTGTGCTTTCGCCCGCTACACCACGGATCCCACCGATCTGATCTCCGATCCCGGCGTCGACGCCGTCGTCATCACCACACCGACGGCAACACACAGGGACCTTGTGTTGGCGACCGTTGCCGCTAAGAAGCCTTTGCTGTGCGAGAAGCCGCTTGCGCCGTCCTTCTCCGTGGTGGAGGAGATCTGCGATGCGGTACGCGACTCCAAGTTGAACGCACAGGTCGGTTTCCATTCGCGCTTTCACCCCCTGGTGAACAGGATGCGCACACTCATCCACAGCTCGGAGCTCGGAAAGCCGATGGCGTACACACTTCGTGACGACCAGTACTGGCCGACCGGCCAGGTGGTCCCCGGCCACAGCTCGTGGCGCTCCGATCGAGCCCAGGCCGGGGGAGGCGCCCTCTTGGAGCACTCCATTCACGCCATCGACATCCTGTGCTGGCTGTTCGGTCCTGTCGAGCCTGTACACGCCTCGGTTCGCCACGTGTTCGGGTTCGAGGTTGAGGATGCCGCCACATTGATGATCGAGCACCGAAGTGGGGTGATCGGAACGCTCGTCACGATCTTCAACGGAGTGCGCGGACGTGAGGAGAGACGCTTCGAGGTCTTTTGCGAGTCGGGCGCTTTAGAGCTGACGACGGACTTCATCGTCGGCGCAGGTGAAGACAGCTTTCTGGTTCAGCGACCTGACCAACCGGCCGAGCGTCCCGACCTTGCGACTGTGCGCGAGGAGTACTTCGACTCGCTCGGTATCTCGCGTCGTGACTTTCTCTTCTACACATACGTGGCCGATAGGGCTTGGGTCAAGTCGCTCGACTCCGGTCACAAGGCGTCACCGGACTTTGAGGACGCCCGACTTGCCCACAGCGTCGTCGATGCGGCATATCGGTCCGCGGAATCGAGACAGCCGGTAACCCTGTGATCATCGGGCCGATCGATTACTGGGCTTTCGCGGTGCACACCCAGCCGGGTTCGTAGGTCCTCACCTCTATGGCGACGAAACCCGCGTTCGCGAGACGTTCCTTCAAATCCTCAGGAGCGATCGGCAGGTAGGTGTCGCCCTGATGGAAGTCGGATGACTCCTTCTTCCACACACTGTCGGCCGCGACCAGTACGCCACCGGGCTCGAGAACCCTCGCCAATTCCGCGAATACGCGGTCCTGGGCATCTGCCGGTTCGATGTGATGAAGCATGTGGAAAGAAGCCGCCGCGCTGAAGCGGTCGTCGGTGAAATCGAGGGATGTGGCGTCGCCGCGTACGACGACCACGTTCGAGCCTTCCATCCGCGCGCTCAGTTGAGCGGCCAGGGACTCGTCGACCTCCACGGCCGTCAGCTGTTCCGTGAGCGTGCGCAATACATCTGTGGTGAACCCGGGACCGGGTCCGATCTCGAGGACGTCGCGGCCCAGAACCACTTCTTTTAGGGCCTCGGGAAGGATCGTTTCGTTGACCTTCTTGCGCCATTCGGGGCTGGCGCAGACCTCGAGATGTGCCGCATTCATGGTCCGATCGTACGGCTCGTGGCTCATATGAAACCCACAGCGGGCCTAAAGGGGTCCTACAGCCCCCGGTCGTATGTTTCGCCCATGCTGCGCACGAAGTCCGCCCGATCAGGTTCCCTCACGTCCATGCCACGCTCGGGAAAGTTGAGGGCCGCAGGGATCGTCTCATTCCTCGGCTGCCTAGGGATCCTGCTCGCAGCCTGTAGCAGCGGCTCCGCCAATGCTTCCACGTCGACGAGCACCACGACCGCCGGATCCAAAACGGGGCCCGCTGCCTTCACGGCCTACCTCGACTGCCTGAAGAACCACGGCGTCACCTCAACCGGTAGGGGAGGCTTCCCCGGTGCGGGTGGCGGCGGCGGGTTTCCCGGCGCCGGCGGCCCTGGATCGTCCACCCCATCGAACGTCACGACTACGACGCTCTCTGCTTCACAGCGCTCCGCCTATGAGAAGGCCGCTTCTGCCTGTGCGAGCCTCCGGCCCAAGTTCAACGGATTCGGTGGTGGTGGTACCGGGACCAACACGGCGTTCGACGCGTATCGCAACTGCCTGAAGCTTCATGGCGTCACTCTCCCGACGCGTGGGGCCGGTGGTTTCGGGGGCTTCGGTGGGGGAGGGTCGACCTCGTCCACCTCCACAACCAGCAATCCGACGCTCCAAGCAGCGGAGACGGCATGCGCCAGCTTGCGGCCGAAGCCCGGCGCCGGCGCTGGCGGTTTCCCCGGCAGCACGACGACAACTACGGCGGGCTGATCTCTTCGAATCAAAGGAGATGAGCGGGCTCGCGGCTTGGTCGCTGGTCCGGTAAATCGTAAAGAGCGGAGGTAATAGCTCGGATGTCTTTTCTACGCGGATCAAGCCGCATGCGATTGAGCGGTTATGCAGTGCTGACCGCGGCGGTCGCTGCGGTGCTGACCCTCGGTCTGCTTTCGATATTCAAATCGGCGTCCGCGTCCACATCGGTCGCTCGCACGGCGACGGTCGAGGTGGGGACGGTCGCCTCGAGCGTCTCCGCGTCGGGGAACATCAGCCCCGCGCAGTCCGATTCGGTGAACTTCGAGACCGGCGGGACCCTGTCCACGGTGGACGTGGCGGTGGGCGATCAGGTGAAGGCCGGACAGGTTCTGGCGAAGATCGATCCGACCGACGCCGATGACGCGCTTCAATCGGCGCAGGACAGCCTGCAGGTGGCCGAGACCGCTCTCGCCGATGCAGAGGCCGGCGGCACTCCGGGCCAGATATCCCAGGACAAGGCGCAGATGAGCTCCTCTCAGTTGGAGCTCACCCAGGACGAGGAGCAGCTCACCACCGACCAGACCGATCTGTCCGA
>JBAPRR010000270.1:0-2030 GCA_049281195.1 Acidimicrobiales bacterium | reverse complement strand
GTGATGGCCCTCATTGCGGCTTGGAGCGGGCTCAACAAGATCGCTTCCCGCCAAGACACCCGCTTTAGCGAGCAAATCCTGGTGCTCTCTCCCAACATCACTGTACGGGACCGTCTTGTAGGCGTCGGTGGTCTGGACCCGCGCCATCCGAAGTCGGTGTTTGTCGAGTTCGATCTCATCCCGCCGCAGTACTCAGGTCTTCTCGGCCAGATTCACCTCCAGGTGATGAACTGGCACCAGCTGGCGCCCAAAGAAGACCCCAAGCGATCCGTGGTGCGGCGTGGACGCGAATCCGACGCGGCGTTCTGCAGGCGGGTGCTTACTGACCTCTCACCGTCGGGCCGCGTGTTGGTCATGAATGACGAGGCGCACCACGCCTACCGATTCCCACCTGACATTGCAGCCGCTCGTATCGAGGCGGAGGAGATTCGTGAGGCAACGGTCTGGATCGATGGCCTTGAGCGTATCCATCGTCACCGTGAGATCCTTCGCGCCATTGACTGCTCGGCCACGCCCATGTTTCCGAGTTCGTTCAAGGAGCAGGCTTGGACTCCCTTTCCTTGGATTGTCTCGGATTTTGCACTGGTCGACGCCATCGAGTCGGGACTAGTCAAGATTCCACGGACCCCTACGGACGACAACACCGGAGAAGCAATTCCCAAGTACCGCCGGCTGTGGGACTACATCAAAGAAACACTCCCTAAGCGCAGTGAGGCGGAGGAGGATGCTCATCCCCTGACCGACTACCTGGCTGAGGCCGACGGTCCGCTGAAGCAGTTGGCCGGGGCGTGGGAGGAAACGAAGATCGCATGGGAAGAGGCTGGGCGTGACATTCCCCCGGTCCTCATCGTCATCTGTCATGACACCAATGTGGCCCGAATGCTTGATCACCACATCGCCGTGCTCGGTGAAGCATCGCCGGACCTCGTCAACCCCAAGTCGGGTCCGCCGGTCACCGTTCGCATTGACACCGATGCTTTGAACAAGGCCGAGTCAGGGGTTGGAAACGCCGCAGCCGAGCAGATTCGTGAGCTCGTTTCGACAGTCGGAAAGACGGGCCAGCCTGGAGCACAGATCCGCTGCCTGGTGAGCGTGGCCATGCTCTCGGAGGGGTGGGATGCCCGCAACGTCACCCAGATACTCGGACTCCGAGCTTTTCAATCACAGCTCCTCTGCGAACAAGTTGTGGGCCGAGGATTGCGCCGAAGTGATTACTCCAATCTTTCCGAGCCTGAGTACGTCGACGTCTACGGCGTCCCTTTTCAGCTGCTCCCAATGGCTCGCTACGACAGCGCAGCGCCGTCAAAACCACCGGACTACACGACTGTCTATTCCGTCAAGGATCGGGCCGAGCTCAAGATCGAGTTTCCACGCATCGTCCAGGTCGTCCCCGACATCGCCGACACCCTCGACGTTGACTTTGATGCTATCGAACCCATTCGGGTGACTCCTCGGTTCGACCCGACGGACACCTGGGTCGAGTTCGACTTGGGAACGCCCCATGCCGGGCTCGGGGGAGAGGTGCAGGACCGCGATCGGGCGTATGAGAACTTTCGAATTCAGCGACTCCTGTACCGGGTTGCAGCGGGATTGATTGAGCCATACTCCAAACCCTGGCTGTTCCCTCAAGCCCTTGAGATCGCTCAGCGTGTCATTCGCCCTGTCGAAGAAGGCGGCAAGGTGGCCTATGCCAAGGATGTCGATCCCCGCGAGATATGCAACCTGCGCTACCTGACACTCATCCGCGAGCGCCTGGGAGCGGCCCTACGTCCCGGAGAAGGCCCGGAGCGTTTCCTGCCAGCCCTCGATGAGTATCAGCCCATCGGTACGACCGAAGGTCTGAACTTTGCGGCCCCCACCGATCGCTGTGTACCGACGGTCAAGAGCCATCTTTCCCACGCCGTATGTGATTCAGGTCTGGAACGCAAGATGTGTGCTGTTCTCGATGCCGACGACGAGGTCGTGGCTTGGGTCAAGAACCACAAGCTGTTCTTGGAGATCCCCTACCTCTATATGGGGCTGACCTACCG
>JBAPRR010000269.1:0-4221 GCA_049281195.1 Acidimicrobiales bacterium | reverse complement strand
ACATCCCGCTTCACGAGAGGTCCAAGTACCCCGGACAACACCCTTTCGGCCTCAGCCCGTTTGTCGGTGACAAAGGTCCACATCGTCACGAGAGCGTGCGGAAAGTCGGTGACGGCACTCCCTTGTCGCTGCAGCTCTTCGCGTAGGTTCATGGCGTTGGCCCCAAACTCCTCTGGAGTGGTGTTGTAGGCCGACGCCAGCCAGCCATCAGCCAGTCGGGCGACGCGCTGCATTCCGTAGCGTGAGCCCCAGCTGCCGATCCACAGCGGAATTCCGTCGCTTTGGCGCGCTGATGGAGCGAGCTCCGTTGGGGGGAGCGAGTAGTAGGCGCCATTGGTGGCCGTGGTTCCGGGTTGCAACAGCGTCCTGAGTAGTCCAATCGCCTCTTCGAAGCGTGGCCATCGCTCGTCGAAGGGCACCCCTATCAGTTCGTAGTCGACCCGGGATGAACCCGGGCCGAGGCCTGCGATGACTCGCCCATCGGAGAGAATGTCCAAGGCGACAAGTGCCTTGGCCAGGGGCACCGGCCCCCGCAACGTGGCCAGCGAAACAGTCGTCACGAGCTTCATTCCCGCCGAGCGTTCGACCACGGCAGCCAGTGCCATAGGCCCGTCGAGCCACGGTGCGGAGAAGAGAAAATGGTCGTTAGCAGACACCGACGTGAAGCCGCACTCTCGCGCCGCGTCCACAGTCTCGGCGAGGCGACGAAACGAGAACCCTTCGCCGGCGAAGTCGATCAATGGCAGGTGAACGCCGATCTCCATGCTGCTCATATTCGCATTGAGGAGGACGAGATGCCGATGCTGGCCCGGAGCCGGGCGACTGGGATGTCTAGAAGGACCTTGCGGCGAGTGCGGCATAGGCGTTTGTCGGCAGTCCGTAGAAGGCGCGCCTGCTCATGGAGGACCCCAAAGCGCGACTGGGCAGTGGAGAGGTCTCTGGTCCCCTCTGCGCTCTCGGAGAACTGATCGGGAGTCCAGGCCCTCGACGGCCCGGGCGCCGGCTTGGTTAACTTGGTTGGGTGCTGACCTGCGACGGGTGCGGGTTCGAGGCGACTCCAGGAAAGAGGTTCTGCCGTCGTTGCGGGGCGGAGCTCGGGGTCGCATGTCCAAGGTGCGGGTCACGGCTGCCGCCGGACGCGGCATTCTGCGAGGACTGCGGAACGGCCCTTGGTGGGGAGCCCTTCGAGACACCGGCTGAACCGGGATCGTCAGCCCTAGCGGTCGCGGAGCGGCGAGTCTGTTCGGTGCTATTCGCCGACCTCGTGGGCTTCACGCCTCTGTCGGAGTCACGCGATCCAGAAGAGGTGAGGGAGCTCCTCTCGGAGTACTTCGAAAGGACGCGGACGATCATCCTGCGCTACGGCGGTGTCGTCGAGAAGTTCATCGGCGACGCGGTGATGGCGGTATGGGGAACGCCAGTTGCGACAGAAGGCGACGCAGAACGTGCCGTCCGCGCGGCGCTCGAAGTCTTGGCGATGGTGACGGAGGTCGGTGACGAGGTGGGTGCCCCCGGATTGGCCGCGCGGGCAGGGGTCGTGACGGGTGAGGTCGCGGTGACACGCGGTTCGGGCAACGAAGGTGTGGCCGGCGATTCGGTGAACACCGCCGCGCGCGTGCAGTCGGTCGCAAATCCAGGCGAAGTCTGGGTCGACTCGGCGACACAGCGCCTGGCGAGCGCGGCCATCGGGTTCACCGACGCCGGTGAGCACGTGCTCAAGGGGAAGTCCGAGCCGCTGCGTCTGTGGGCGGCGACGCGGGTCGTGTCCGGCGTCGGCGGATCCCAGCGAGTAGATGGGATCGAGGCTCCTCTTATGGGGCGCGAGGCGGAGCTCAGGACCATCAAGGAACTGTTCCACGCCACGGCCGAGAGACGGGTCCCGCGGCTTGTTGTGATCTCGGGACCGGCGGGAGTCGGCAAGTCGCGACTCGGCTGGGAGTTCGAGAAGTACGTCGACGGCCTGGTGGACGAGGTCTACTGGCACCGCGGGCGGTGTCTCTCCTACGGAGACGGGGTCGCTTTCTCGGCGTTGAGCGAGCTGGTGAGACAGCGATTCTCGATCGCGGAAGACGACCCCGTCAACGTGGCCGCTGAAAAGCTGCAAAGGCACCTCGAGGAACTCGTCCCTGACGCTCAGGAGCGCGCGTACGTCGGCCCGAGGCTCGCTCGGCTTCTGGGAGTCACCTTCGGCAGCGACGCGAGCCAGGTACTCGGCAGGGAGGAGCTCTTCGCCGGATGGCGTCTTTTCTTCGAGCGCCTCGCCGAGCAGCGTCCGGTGGTGATTCTTGTCGAGGACGCACAGTATGCCGATCAAGGACTCCTCGACTTCGTCGATCATCTCGTCGACTGGGCACGAAGCTCGCGGGTGTACATCCTGGTTTTCGGTCGCACCGAGCTCGACGAGCGCAGAAGTGGGCTCGGCACGGGCCGGAACCGCTCGCGGCTCAATCTCGATCCGCTGGACCGGGCGTCGATGAACGAGCTCATCGACACGCTCGTACCGGGAATGCCCGAAGCGGCACGCTCCGCGATCAGTGCGCAGGCAGAGGGGATACCGCTATTCGCGGTGGAGACGATAAGAACGCTGGTCGATCATGGTGTCGTGGGGGTGCGTGACGGCGCGTATCGACTGGAGGGCGACCTCGGAGTCCTCTCAGTTCCAGAGGGCCTACGGGGACTGCTCGCGGCTCGACTCGATTCGCTCGATCCCGTGCTTCGATCGCTTGTCTCTGAGGCGTCGGTGCTCGGTTCGAGCTTCGGCGCCGAATCACTGGTCGCAGTCTCAGAGCAAGAGCAGTCGTCGGTACGTTCGGGGCTTGTCGAGCTTCTGAGGAGAGAAGTGCTGACGGTCACGACGGACCGGCTCTCGCCCCAGGTCGGTGACTACCAGTTCTCCCAGGACATGCTGCGGCAGGTGGCCTACGAGACGATCCCGCGCCGAGACCGAAAGGCGCGGCACCTGGCGGTGGCGGCGCACCTGCGCGAGACCTTCGCATCGGACGGAGACGAGTACTCAGAGGTGATCTCTCAGCATTACCTCGACGCACTGAACGCGGTGCCCGAAGCTCAAGACGCGCCCGATATCCGAGCGCAGGCGATCGGGATGCTCGTTCGCGCTGCGGAACGAGCTCTACGAGCGGGGGCGCCGAGGTCGGCGTTCTCGAACTTTGCAAAGGCGGCCGAGCAGACCGAGCTGGGCGCAGCCGGAGACGACGGAAGCATATCGCTCGGAGCAGCCTCTCTTCTGGAGAACGCGGCTATGGCGGCGAGAACCGCTTTCGACGTCGAGCGGACGCGTGAGTTCGTTGAGCGCGCCCGCGGTCTTTACGAGGCGCACGGCGATGTCCGATCGGCCGCGCGCCTACAGGTGACCTTGGCCGACGTGCTTCGGGCAACCGGGCGGCTGACCGAGGCTCTCGAGTTGGTGGAGTCCGCGCTGTCGGTGCTCCGGCCGCAGCCCGATTCCGACACGGTCCGAGCGCTCTACGTGCTGGCGACGATCCAGACGTTCTCGGGCGACTCCGACGTCGACCGGACCTCGGCAGACGCACTCGAACTCGGTCAGGCCCTCGAGGTCGATGTGGGACTGCTGTGCGACCTCTTCATCGGACGCGGGCTTGCAGTTGGGTGGATCAATCGCAGGCACGAGGCGATCGCTCACCTCGAATACGCGGCGAGTCTGGCTCAGAAGATCCCGGACCTCAGCCGAGAGTCGCGGGCGCTTCTCAATCTCGGGGAGATGATCGTCCGATCCGACCCTACAACGGCTGCGGAGGTGGCGAAGAGGTCATTCAATCTCGCCGTGAGGGCAGGCGATGTCCGCTTAGTCGAAATCTCGTCGGTGAACATCGGAGAAGCCCTGCTGCTCACCGGCGACTGGGACGGGGCGCTGAGTGCGTTGAAGGATGCGATCGACCGCCAGGGACCGGACCACGCGTTGTTCTGCCGGGTCCTCAGGGTCCAACTATGTGCGCTGCGTGGAGATGTCGAAACTGCCGAGGACCTGTCCTATCTCGATCCGATGAGGACGATCGACGATCCTCAGCAGAGGGCGATATTCGGGGTCAGCGACGCGTTCTTGCTGGCAGCCGCGGGGCACAACGCGGAGGCATTGAAGAGGGTGCGCGAGGTGTTTTCTTACGCGCCCGCTCTCGGCATCGGTTTCAACCCCTTCCAGTGGGCATGGCCGCTCGGCGCTCAGCTCGCGCTCGATGCACGGGA
>JBAPRR010000268.1:0-1576 GCA_049281195.1 Acidimicrobiales bacterium | reverse complement strand
TTTCTGCACAGCATTGGTGAACTTCTCTGGCCGGTACGCATCATCTTGCTGATTTGCATCGCGCTGCACATCATCGCCACGGTGCAACTGGCCCTGCGAAAGAAGCGCGCCCGCCCTATCGGATATTCGCGCAAACAAGCCATCGCCTCCTCCTACGCCTCGAGGACCATGTACTGGTCGGGCCCTCTCGTCCTGGCCTTCATCATCTTTCACCTCCTGCACCTGACCGCCGGCTATATCCATCCCGGCGCCGCCTACATCGAGGGCGACGTCTACCACAACGTGGTCTCCGGCTTTCAGGTCTGGTGGGTCTCGCTCTCCTATATTGTCGCTATCAGCCTCTTGGGGCTGCACCTGCGTCACGACCTGTGGAGCATGTTCCAAACCCTCGGCATCCACCAGCCGAAATACACCGTCGCTTACAAGAAGCTGGCGTTGGTCATCGCGCTGCTGATCGTCCTCGGCTACATCTCCATTCCGATAAGCGTTTTACTGGGGCTGGTGAAATAGATGATTCTTGATTCCAAATCACCCACGGGCCCGATCGAGCACGCGTGGGAACAGGCTCGTTTCGACGTCAAGCTGGTTAATCCCGCCAATAAGCGGAAACACTCCATCATCGTCGTCGGATCCGGACTTGCGGGAGCTTCCGCTGCCGCTACCCTGGGCGAACTTGGCTACAAGGTCAAGTGCTTCTGCTTTCAGGTTTCGCCCCGCCGCGCACACTCCATCGCCGCCCAAGGGGGCATCAACGCCGCCAAGAACTACCAGAACGACGGCGACAGCATCTACCGCCTCTTCTACGACACCATCAAAGGCGGAGACTTCCGGGCGCGCGAGGCCAACGTCTATCGCCTGGCGCAAAATAGCGTCAACATCATCGACCAGTGCGTAGCCCAGGGAGTTCCTTTTGCCCGCGAATACGGCGGCGCGCTTACCAACCGCTCCTTTGGTGGCGCCCAGGTCTCGCGCACCTTCTATGCGCGCGGCCAGACGGGCCAGCAGCTGCTGCTCGGCGCCTACCAGGCGCTCGAACGCCAGATCCATGCCCGCACTGTGACCATGCATGAGCGCACCGAGATGCTTGACCTCATCGTTGTCGACGGCAAGGCTCGCGGGATCGTTGCCCGGCACCTGGTGACCGGCGCCATCACCACCCACTTTGCCGACGCCGTCATCCTGGGCACGGGTGGCTACGGCAACGTCTACTATCTCTCCACCAACGCCAAGGGCTCCAACGTGACGGCTATCTGGCGCGCGCACAAGCGGGGAGCGCTCTTTGCCAACCCCTGCTACACCCAGATCCACCCCACTTGCATTCCGGTCTCCGGCGACTATCAATCCAAGCTCACGCTGATGAGCGAATCGCTGCGCAACGATGGACGCATCTGGGTGCCGCTCAAGAAAGGCGACAAGCGCTCGCCCGACCAGATACCCGAAGCCGAGCGTGACTACTACCTGGAACGCCGCTATCCGAGCTTTGGCAACTTGGTCCCACGCGACGTAGCCTCGCGCAACGCCAAAGCCGTCTGCGATGAAGGCCGCGGCGTGGGCGAAACCGGTCTCGGTGTGTACC
>JBAPRR010000267.1:0-19692 GCA_049281195.1 Acidimicrobiales bacterium | reverse complement strand
TTCGAGGTTCGTACCCTTGATCGTGATCGTCGTTCCGACGGGTCCCGAGGTGGGCGTGAAACTCGTGATCGTGGGCACTGCCTGACTCGGAGTGACCGTGATCGTGGTCGTAGCGTCTTCGATGATTCCGTTAACGGGATCAGACAACGTGAGGGTTGCCGTCGCATCCGAGCTGAAGTTGCAGTCGTTGACCTGCATGCGGATCACCCGGAGGACCTGGCCCGGGACAAAGATCAGCGTCCCGGAGCTAACCCCCGATAGCGGGTAGTTGCAGCCGTCTGCGGTCACCGACCAGTTGACCGCCACCTGATTGGGCGAGCGCGCACCGAGCGTCACCGGTAGATCGACCCAACCGGAAGTCTCACTGACCTCAGTGTTCGCGGGCGCATAGATATTCGGCGACGACTGCTGCGTCCCACCACTGGCCCCGATTGTCACCGTGGCGGTGGATTGAACGACGCTGGCGTTCGACGGCGCCGACAACACGACCGTGAAGCTTCGGCTTGCAGCGGTCGACGTCCGGTCGATGATCGGGACTGAGATGCTTTGCTCGGTCTGGCCCGGTCCGAAGGTCAGCGTGCCGGAAGTCGTCGAGTAGTCGGTGCCCGAAACGGCGGAGCCGTTCACCGTCGTGTAGTTCACCGTGACGGTGCTGTCCGAGGTCTGACCGGAAGGGCCGCCCAACATGACGGGCACCTGGGCCATACCGGCAGTGGTGTCAACAGTGTTGCCCCGAATGTAAAGGCCCGGGGTCGACACAAGGTTGTTGTCGCCCACCACGTCGATCACGGTGAGGGGATCGGCGATGATGCCGTTGGTGGCCCCCGACAAGGTCAGATTGGCTGAGTTCAGAGCGTTGTAGTTGCACTGGTTGACCTGCATGCGGATCACCTGGAGAACCTGGCCCGGAACATAGGTCAGCGTGCCGGAGCTAACCCCCGACAGCGCGTAGTCGCATCCGTCTGCGGTCACCGACCAGCCCACCGTCACCTGATTGGGCGAAGGTGCGCCGAGCGTCACCGGCAGGTCGACCCAACCGTCAGCCTCACCGATCAACGTGTTCGGTGGTGCGTAGATGTAAGGCGACGACTGCTGTGTCCCTCCACTGGCTCCTATGGTCACCGTGGCGGTTGATTGAACGATGGCGGCGTTCGACGGTGCCGACAACACGACCGTGAAACTGCGGCTTGCAGCAGCCGACGTCCGGTCGACGATCGGGACCGAGATGGTCTGTTCGGTCTGACCCGGTCCGAAGCTGAGCGTGCCGCTCGTTGTCGAGTAATCCGTGCCGGATACCGCCGAGCCGTTCACGGTGGTGTAGTTCACCGTGACGGTGCTGGCAGACGTGGCGCCGACGGGACCGCCCAACATGACGGGCACCTGGGCCATACCGGCAGTGGTGTCCACCGTGTTGCCCCGAATGTAGAGGCCGGGGGTCGACAGAAGGTTGTTGTCGCCCACCACGTCGATGACGGCGAGGGGATCGGCGATGATGCCCCCGCTCGCTCCCGACAAGGTCAGGTTGGACGAGTTCAAGTAGTTCACGTTGCACTGGTTGACCTGCATGCGGATCACCCGGACGACTTGGCCCGGGACGAAGATCAGAGTGCCGGAGCTAACCCCCGACAGCGCGTAGTCGCATCCGTCTGCGGTCACCGACCAGTTGACCGGCACCTGATTGGGCGAAGGTGCGCCGAGCGTCACCGGCAGGTCGACCCAACCGTCAGCCTCACCGATCAATGTGTTCGGCGGTGCATAGATGTAAGGCGACGACTGAGACGTCCCGCCACTGGCCCCGATGGTCACCGTGGCGGTGGATTGAACGATGCTGGCGTTCGACGGAGCCGACAACACGACCGTGAAGCTGCGGCTCGGTGCCGCAGTTGTCCGATCGGTGATCGGGACCGAGATGCTCTGCTCGGTCTGGCCAGGTCCGAAGCTGAGCGTGCCGCTCGTTGTCGAGTAGTCGGTGCCGGATACCGCCGAGCCGTTCACGGTGGTGTACTTCACCGTGACCGTGCTGGCAGACGTGGCGCCTGGGGGTCCGCCCAACATGACGGGCACCTGGGCCATACCGGCGGTGGTGTCCACCGTGTTGCCCCGAATGTAAAGGCCCGGGGTCGACACAAGGTTGTTGTCGCCCACCACGTCGATCACGGTGAGGGGATCGGCGATGACGCCGTTGGTGGCCCCCGACAAGGTCAGGTTGGACGAGTTCAGGTAGTTAACGTTGCATTGGTTGACCTGCATGCGGATCACCTGGAGAACCTGGCCCGGGACAAATGTCAGCGTGCCGGAGCTATCCCCCGACAGCGCGTAGTTGCAGCCGTCAGCGGTCACCGACCAGCCCACCGTCACCTGATTGGGCGAAGGTGCGCCGAGCGTCACCGGAAGATCGACCCAACCGTCAACCTCACCGATCACCGTGTTCGGCGGTGCGTATATGTATGGCGACGATTGTTGCGTCCCTGCGCTGGCCCCGATTGTCACCGTGGCGGTGGATTGAACGATGACGGCGTTCGACGGAGCCGACAACACGACCGTGAAGTTGCGGCTCGGTGCCGCAGTTGTCCGATCGGTGATCGGGACCGAGATGTTCTGCTCGGTCTGGCCAGGTCCGAAGCTGAGCGTGCCGCTCGTCGTCGAGTAGTCGGTGCCAGATACGGCCGAGCCGTTCACAGTGGTGTAGTTCACCGTCACCGTGCTGGTCGAGGTCTGACCGGCGGGTCCGCCCAACATGACGGGCACCTGGGCCATACCGGCAGTGGTGTCCACCGTGTTGCCCCGGATGTAAAGGCCCGGGGTCGACACAGGGTTGTTGTCGCCCACCACATCGATGACGGTTAGGGGATCGGCGATGATGCCGTTCGTGGCTCCTGACAACGTCAGACTGGCCGAGTTCAGGTAGTGGCCGTTGCACTGGTTGACAGTCAGTGTCGGAATGTTCTGCGTAGTGACCCCGGGGGTGAAGGTAAGCGTGCCGGAGCCTGTGCCGGAAAGCGCGTAGTTGCAGCCGTCCGTGGGAACCGACCAGTTGACAGTCACCGTGCTCGTTCCGGGAGCGCTCAGCGTCACCTGCAGGCTGAGGGTCCCAGAGGATTCACCGATGACGGTGTTGGGCGGTGCGTATATGTAGGGCGTCGCCACCGCGGGAGTCGCTGCGCTCGCGGCCGCGAGCGGGAGTAGGGCGGCACCGAAGGCCGCTACCCCCAGGATGAGGCTGATCACTGAAAATGACATGACGACCGAAGCAAGACGGCTCCGCCGATGTTCTTCTGCGCGCGGAACTATCGGATTGAACGTCGAGTGTTTCATGACCCGCCCCCTTCCTCCGCACCCTTCGGGCGGAGGCTTCCACCTGTCGAGATCCCCCAGTTCTGGGGTCTGTGCTACCGGGACGATACCGATACTTTTTGAGTCCCGCTCAGCCGCGATGCGTTTGTTGCGCATGTGGTTCTTCACGTCTTCTCCTTGTGTCTCGTTCCCCGACTCTGTTGGACCGGAGGATGCCTCCACCGTGCGCCTCGGGACTGACCGAACGCTGATGGATCGCTTAAGGGGCCAAGGCAGCGGTCGTCGGCGATGTGTCATAAGTCCAGGTGAGAGCCCCCGTATAAGCTCGTGGCGTCGGTCGAGTGGCCCGTGGTGGGCCTGTCGCCTTTGGCAGGGGGCAACGTGATGCGGTACCGGATCCTCGGACCACTGGAGCTCCTCGACGAAAACGGACATTCCGTCCCGATCGGCGGTCCCAGAGAGAGCGTTCTGCTCGCTGTGTTGCTCCTCGAAGCGAACCGGGTCGTCTCTTCTGACCGGCTCATCGAAGCCTTGTGGGGAGAGCACCCACCACAGACCGCGGCCAACGCCCTGCAGGTTCACATCTCCAAGCTCAGAAAGACCCTTGCGGTCTCGTCTGCAGATGGTCGTCTGCAAACCAAACCGCCCGGCTATGTGCTTGTCACGTCCAGAGGGGAGCTCGACTCCGAGCTTTTCGAGGACCTGGCGGCTGATTCGCGTCCCGGGGAAGAACCCCACGAAGTGTCGTCTCGGCTGGCCGATGCTCTGGACCTGTGGCGAGGTTCGGTACTCGACGGGATCGACACGGCTCTGTTCGGACGTAGCGACTTGGCCAGGCTCGAGGAGTTGCGGGTCTCGGTGCTCGAGCGTCGAATCGAGGCCGACCTGAGCCTCGGGCGCCACGCCGCCTTGGTCGGTGAGCTCGAGGTACTTGTCGATTCTCACCCGCTACGCGAAGAACTGAGCGGCCAGCTGATGCTCGCCCTATACCGGTGCGGTCGCCAGGCCGAGGCCCTGCGCGTTTACCGACGAACCCGTGAGGTGCTTGCTGAAGAGCTGGGCATCGAACCAAACCCCGCGCTTCAACAGCTGGAGTTGGCGATCCTGAACCAGTCCCCGGACCTGAAAATGTCATCAAGCGGAGCCGAAACGAGAATTGTGACCAAGCGTCCCTCGGGCACGGTGACGTTTCTGTTCACGGACGTCGAGGGATCCACGACGCTGTGGGAACAGGCCCCGCTTGCAATGGAGGAAGCCCTGCGGAAGCACGACGAGTTGCTGCGCGCCACGATCGATGGATCGGGGGGGTACGTCTTCAAGACGGTGGGCGATGCTTTCTACGCCACATTTTCTACGGCCAAAGAGGCCGTTTTCGCAGCCGTAGAGGCCCAACGGGCTCTTTCAATAGAGCCGTGGCCACAAGAGGCCGTACTCCGGGTCCGTATGGCACTGCACACCGGCGAGTGCACCGAAAGAGATGGCGATTACTTCGGCTCCACGCTTAACCGGGTGGCCCGCCTCGAATCCGTGGCTCACGGCGGCCAGGTCATTCTCTCCAGGGCGACCGCCGACATCGTGAGCGACACCCTCCCACTCGACGTGGGCCTACGCGAGCTCGGGACACATCGCCTCAAGGACCTGAGTCGACCTGAAGAGGTGTTCCAGCTCGTCATCGAGGGCCTCGAGTCTGACTTCCCGCCGTTGCGGTCGCTCGACAATCCGAGCATGCCGAACAATCTGCCCGAGATCGTGTCGAGCTTCGTCGGACGTGATGCGGAGGTGCTTGAAGTAAGAAAGATGATCGAGGAGTCGCGGCTCGTGACCCTCGCCGGTCCCGGCGGAGTCGGAAAAACTCGTCTGGCACTGCAGGTAGCCGCAGAGCTCCTTGACGGGTCAGAGGACGGCGTGTGGTTGGTTGACCTGGCCGACGTGATCGACCCTGAGTCGGTCGCCTCGGAAGTGGCCAGGTCGCTCGGGATCCAAGAGGGTGCCCGAGCTCAGCGATACGAAACGCTGGTCGAAGCGTTGGCGGACCAATACGTGCTCGTAGTGCTCGACAACTGCGAGCACCTGATCGGGGCGAGCGCCAAGCTGGCCGAGGTTTTGGTGCGCTCCTGTCCTCGTGTGTATCTCCTCGTAACGAGTCGCGAACCACTCGGCATTGACGGGGAAACGGTCTTCCGGGTACCGCCCCTTTCGGTGCCCGTGCAAGACTCGGATGAACTGTCAGCGGTCGAGAATTCAGGGGCGGTGACGCTTTTCGTGGAACGCGCCCGCACGCACACCGCCGATTTCGCGCTTTCCGACGACTCCGCCCCGCTCGTTGCTGCAATCTGCCGCCGTCTCGACGGGATGCCGCTTGCGATCGAACCGGCTGTTGCTCGACTTCGCTCTTTGTCGCTGGCCGATCTGAACAACCGACTTGATAGGCGTTTCCAGCTGCTCACAGGCGGAAGTCGATCAGCCTTGCCTCGTCACCAGACCCTGCGCGGAGTCGTCGACTGGTCATATGAGCTGCTCACTCAACCCGAACAGGTCCTATTGACGCGCCTATCGGTATTTTCCGGGGGCTTCGACCTCGGCGCTGCTGAAGAGGTCTGCGGCTTCGGATCCCTCGATGGGTTCGACGTGACCGTTCTACTGGGGGGACTGGTCGATAAGTCACTTGTGGTGACGGACGCGTCGAACCTGGCGATGCGTTACAGGCTGCTGGAGACCATTCGCCAGTACTCCGCCGAGCGGTTGGCCGAGGTCGGTGGAGACGAGTGCGATCGGCTCTTCGACTCCCATGCCGAGTTCTATCTGAGGTATGCCGAGACAGCGGCACCGCAGTTGGCAGGACCGGAACAGGCGACTCAAATCGCCCGGATCGCGATCGAATACCCCAATCTGTACTCCGCGCTGGAGCGCCTTTCCGAAAGAATCGGCCAACGACAGCACGCTCTTCGCCTGGCAGTCGCGCTCCGCCACTTTTGGCATCTTGCCGGCACGACGCGCGGCGAGATCCCCCTACTCGACGGCATCCTTGAACAACCTGACCCGGAGATGTCCGACTCCCTGATTTCTGCGGGACTCTTATGCAAGGCGGATCTACTCCGGAGCATCGATCTGACCGCCTCGGTGCACTTTGGTGAAGAGGCGCTTGAACTCGCCAGGAAGTGCGGCGACCCGAAGTTGTTGGCCGATGCTTTGAGCTTTCAATCCTTTTCGATGGCGTTTCAGGCCGACTCCGGACAAGCAGTGTCTTTTGCCAACGAGGCCGTCAGCTTCGCCCGCCAATGTGAAGACCCGACACTGATAGGTGCGTCTTTGAATGGTCTCGCCACTGCCGTCGAAGAGAGCGATCCTGATCTTGCGGAGAGCTGTTATGCCGAATCCATCACGGTAGGAGAACAATCCGGCAACTGGAACGGGCTGTGGGGGGCGCACAACAATTTCGGAAGTCTTTTGTCGCAGTTCGGAAGATTTGCCGAGGCGCGGGAACATCTTGAATCGGCGCTAGTTTACGCATCGAGAATTGGGTCGGAAAAGTATGGCGCGTTCTCGCACGGAAATCTGGGCTGGGTTCTCTACCAGGAAGGGGACGTTGTCGGGGCCGCGATCAATTTCACCCTTTGCATGCGCGGCGCGCGCCGAAGCGGATTGATCCGGCGCGTCCTTTCCAATGTCGCGTGCGGGTTGGCTTGCTGTGCCACCCGCGACGGTGATGCCGAGCGGGCTGCCGCGCTTCACGGCATCTCCCAGGCCTCCCTTGATGCCTACGGCGGAGGCTGGGACCTCACCGAACGGCGGATTCGTGACGCAGACTTAGCGGACCTCCGCAGGACCCTTGCGGAGTCATTCGACCGCTGTTACGAGAGTGGGCGGGTCATGGGGCGTGAGCAGGCTCTCGCGTTCGTTCTCAACCGGTAGGGACGGCTCTCCGTCAGAGCGCAGCCAGACGCTTTCACATAGGGTAAGCGCAGATTTCACTATCGACTGCAGGGGGTAGATCCAGTGCTCGGAACCGTGTTTCTCCGCAGGCTACTTCCGTTGGGACCAGCGGTGGTCATAGCGTCTCTCGCCCTATTTGGTGGCGTTGCCTCCACTGCCTCGGCGTCCACCGGCCACGCCCCACTCAAGGTTCACGTCGTCTACGGGAGTTTCGATCCGAACGCCATGACGAGCGCGTGGGGTGGCTACGTCGCCTCGGCGGCGCCCGGCTCGTTCAGCTCGGCCTCAGCCTCATGGATCGAGCCCAAGGTGACTTGCAACAGTGACAACGACCTTTACGCTCCGTGGGTCGGGATTGACGGTTACAACAACGAAACAGTCGAACAGACCGGTGTCCAGACCTATTGCGGTAGCGGCAAGCCAGTCGACTCTGCTTGGTACGAGATGTATCCAAGTTCGGCGGTGTATTACTCGAACAAGATCAAGGCCGGTGACTTGATCAATGCGTCGGTTACGGCGAGTGGTTCTTCTTTTACGTTGACGATCAGCGACGCGACCAGGGATTGGACTGAGACAGCGACACAATCGACCGATGGGGCCGAGACCTCATCGGCGGAGGCCGTGATCGAATCCCCGACGACGGACTACCCGAACATCTCTTCGGTGAATTTCACAAACGTCGAGTTCAACGGCGAGCACCTCGACGCCTTCACCTTGACCAAGTTGAAGACCGACAGCGGCACCGGGACGACGGTTTATCACCCGACGAAGATCACCGACACAGACGACTTCAGCATGGTTCCGACGAGCTAAGTCCCTCTCGCTCGTACCAGTCTTGTCGAGCAGGAGCGGGTAACAAACCTGGCCGCTTCAACGGCGGGGTCGGGACCTGGCGGCGATGCCGAATTTGCCGAAAGCAGTCCACCGATGGTCGGCGGGACGATGTAGCTACGAGAGGGCAATGTAGCTACGAAGAGAAGGTCGCCGACCCAACCACTGCCCCGTCGTAGGCAACCCGGGCGGAGCGGATGTCCCGCGCAGCAACTGGCAATCTGGCGGACCAGGCTCCGTAGCCCTGGACAAGGCGAAAGTCCCCGACGACAACCTTCTTGCCGTTCATGAGGACGACATCGCAGGTGACCCACCCGCTTATCTTTCCGCCGTGGACGGTCATAAGCATCCATCCGGGAGCGCCGCCGAACGTCGAAACAGTTCCAACAGGATGGTTATCGGACAGCAGGGTTGCTGTCGCACCTGTTGCGCTGTGGACATATTGCGGTGAGGCAAGCGACGTTCCCGGATTTGCGACCCACCCTCCGCCGAATCCCAATGCCACGCCCAGGGTCACTGCCGCGGTGGCGACCAACACACGACCTCTGTTGGACAATCGAGCCAACGATCCACCGATGCGTCTCCGGGCCACGTTCACCTGGGGTTCGGGGACGGAGACTCCCAAGCGCTCGAGCAGCCTGACCTCGAAACCAACCGGCGGCTCCACTTCAGGAGCCAGTTGTAGAAGCGTGTCGCTTGTCAGTGTCAACTTCTCAGCCTCAGCCTGACACCTCTTGCAGTTGTCCAGGTGCGCCAAGACGATGGCCCGTTCGTCTCCTGGCAATATTCCGAGGGCCAGTTCCGCCAATGACCTTTCCACGTCGACACAGGCAACCTTCCCGCTCACATGGTCGGCATTCATTGCTGCTCGCTTTCGGAGATAGCCGAGGCTGTCATTGCCTCGCGAAGCTTGGACATACCAGCTCGGATCCGGGTCTTGGCTGTGCCGAGGGGGATCGTCTCGGACTCACTTATCTCGGCCGCCGTTCTCCCGTAGACGGCGGCCAGCACCAGCGCGCGCTGCTGCTCTTCAGGCAGGCTCGCCAGCGCTTTACGAAGTGCGGGAATTGAGTCGCCCGCAAGTGCCGAGTCCTCGGGTAGTCCTTCATTGCTGACCAGACCCATAGACAAGAACTCCTCAGGGTCGATGGGAACCGCTCGACGCATCCGGAGGGCGTCAATTGAGAGGTTCCGAGCAATCGTGAGCACCCAGGTGGTGACCGAGCCGCGGCGGGCGTCGAATACCGGAGCGTGGCGCCAGACCCGGATGAACGCCTCTTGCGCCACCTCTTCTGCAGCTCCGGAATCGCCGAGCATCGAGTAGGCGAGGCCGAAGACCCTCTTCTGATAGCGACGCACGAAAGCGACCATCGCGGCGTTGTCGCCGTGGGCTACGCCGGCAAGAAGACCCTCGTCTCCAAGCCCAGTCGAAGCCACGGACAATTGTCCCATCAGACAGGTGTACGGACGAGGTCAGTCGAGAGATTGCTTTCGTCCAAGAAAATTTGAGCTGAAGCCTCTGGCCCAATCCGACCAACAGAGTGGAACTCTGCCGGGGAGGGCGGCTCACTCCCCCGAGCGCCATGCAGTGGCCATAGGCAGATCCTGGTGAGGACCGTAATGGCCACAGGAGCAATCCGCGGAGGACGTCGGCTCGTAGACCCGTTTATCAAACGACAATCTCGGAGGAAACAATGAAAAACCGCAGTTTGAAAGTGCGACTGGCAGTTGTGGCGATCCCGGTGGCAGTGGCGGTGGCGGTTCTGGCCATCGTGATGACTATGTCGTCATCCGCGGCGCCGGCGAGCAAGGCCACCGCCGCGGCCGCCACCCCGACAGCGCAAATGCTTCCCGCATACGACGTGACCACAGCGACACGAGGCAGTCTGGGGAACATCCTCGTAAGTGGTTCGGGAGCCGCCCTGTACCGTTATGACGCCGACAAGCCGAACATGCCCACCTGCACAGGCAGCTGCGCGGTGGCATGGCCTCCACTGCTGCTTCCGGTCGGCTCCACTTCGGTCAAGCCGGGCAGCGGTCTTACGGGTGTGAGCAGCGTGATGTTGTCCGACGGACGTATGCAGGTCACTTACAACAAGATGCCCCTTTACACCTTCGCATCTGACAGCGGGACCAGTGTGAACGGTCAGGGTGTCGGTGGATTCTTTGTCATCCATCCGACGCGCACAGACACCGCCACCGCAAAGGCCACGAACACACCGACGACCGCGGCCCCGAGCAAGTCAACTGGAGGCGGATATGGCTACTGATCTTCGCCAGAACAGCCGTCGGGTCGCTGATTCGCACTTCGGCAATCTTCGTGACTTGCGTCATCGGCAACACGCTGAGGCAACCTCACTCGTTGACGCGACAGCCGGCGGAGAGCCAACGGCAGAACGTAGAGGGAGCGTCTTGTCGGCACTCTCTGCCGGCGGAGCCAGAAGCGGACTGATCGCCAATCTGGTGCTCGTGGCAGCAGCAGGCACGGTCGCGGTCTCGGCGGCGGTGCACTTGCGCCTGTGGATGACCGGATATAGGCAATTGCCGTCCATCGGGCCACTGTTTTTGTTTCAGGCCGTCGCCGGGTTCTTCCTTTCGGGCACGTTGATTCTGGCTCGGCGAGTGTGGGCGGCCTTTCCTCTCGTTCGGATTCGTCGTCGCCACTATCGGCGGTTTTCTGACGGCGGTCTACGTGGGTCTTTTTGACTTCAGAGACTCATGGTCGGCCCCGTTCGCCGGCATGGCATTCACATACGAGGTTGCATCACTCGCTCTTCTTCTGGCAGGCAGCACCCTGTGTCTCCTGCGTTGGCGTCGAGCAGAACACACATAGTCGACGAGTTGAAATGAACGGCTTGTCGCCACTTTTGACCGTGAAATCCACCCCCAACTCTTTCGACTCTATGGAGATTCTCATGCATCCGTTGCGCGTATTACTGGTCACACTCTTTGCTGCAGCCATAACCACAAGCGCGACAACCCTCATCGGTGTTGCAACCCCCGCCGGCGCGGCAACCGGTTCGATCTGGCAGGTCGAGACGACCGTGAACCCGCACACAGCGGCAACGTTTTCCAGCACCACCTTCTTCTCCAGCGTGTCCGCATCGGGAACCGACGACGCCTGGGCTGTCGGAACAACTACGAACAGCCACGCCGTCAATCAGCCGCTGGCCGAACATTGGAACGGCACCACCTGGAGCGTGGTGACGCTGCCTCTGCCGGTTGGTCAAACAAGCGCGACGTTGTCTGGTGTGGACGACCTCAGCCCGACGGATGCATGGGCTGTTGGGTCGTTCAATTCGTCTCAATCGCTGACTCTGATCGAGCACTGGAACGGGACCTCGTGGTCCGTCGTACCGAGCCCGAACCCGGTCACAGGTACTCCTGGCGATGGCGACGAACTCACTGCGATCGCAGGCACCGGTCCGAACGACCTGTGGGCAGCAGGGTCCGACACGCTCGCGGACTCCGGTGGTGGCGAGATTCAGCTTTTATTCGAGCACTTCAACGGAACCAGTTGGACAGGGGCGACATCGCCCGCCGATGACGGAGGTGGAGTCGCCTCGGCGATCACCGCCATCAGCCCTGACGACTTCTGGGCAGTGGGATCGTTCTCCGGTGGGGGCTCGAACGACCTGGCCGCCCAGTGGAACGGGATCAAGTGGTCGATCGCGACCGTTCCGAATATCACCACCTCGAGCACCGGTGGCCTCAACCATCTGACTGGGATCAGCGCAGACGGGCCGGACGACGTGTGGGCATCGGGTTATGCCGCCGATACGAGCAATTCGAACTTCAACGTGCCCGGCTTGCTTCACTGGAACGGCGCCACCTGGACAGCGGCCAAGGTTCCCAACCTGGGCGGCGAGGGAAGTTTGCTCCTGGCCGTCCAGGTCCTTTCGCCCAACGATGCCTGGTCGGTGGGACAGACCCAGAGCCTCAACGGAAAGATCACCACGTTGACCCAGCAGTTCAACGGTAAGAAGTGGAGCATCGTCACCAGCCCTGATCCAGGAAAGACCGGGGGAATAGGGGATCGGATCGTCGACAACTCGCTCGAGTCGATTGGAAGTGCAGGAGGTGGGAACCTGTTCGCCGTCGGACAAAGAGGTGCGCCTCAGCGACAGTGCTGCGTTCGCACCCTTGCAATCGGCACCACACTGGGATGAGTTGCGTGCCCGACACCTGGCCTTAGTCCGGAGAGGGCGAAGATCTTGACCTGGCGCGGTTAAGACCTGCGGACCATCATTCACGGCTCACCCGGTAAATCTGTCCCGAAGGCCACCCAGGCGATGCGGCTCGCTTCGTCTAAATCCTCCTCGTCTAACTGGCGGATGAGCACCGGGCGGCATGGAGTGTCGACTCATGCGAGCAACGAGCAGTCGGCGCGATGATTCGCGTCGTGGCCACCTCGGATCGGAAGTCGGCTGCATGTTCATCTTCGAGACCGAGTGCGCCACTGTCGGAGCATTAATCAAAGACCGGAGGCCAACCATGCTCGGATCCAGCTATCCACTGCTAAACGCGTTCTGGACGATCCTCTATTTTTTCGTTTTCTTTCTCTGGCTGATGATCTTGTTCCGAGTGATTTGGGACGTATTTCGCAGCCACGATCTAAGTGGGTGGGGCAAGGCCGGATGGTTGCTTTTCATCCTCGTTCTCCCGTTCCTCGGAGTTTTCGTATACCTGATCGCTCGCGGGGGATCGATGCACGAACGCGACGTGAGAGTCGCACAAGCCCAGAGCCAAGCGTTGCGGTCGTGGGTCCAAGGGACGGGCGGAGGCGTTAGCACCGCGGACGAGTTGGCCAAGTTGGCCGATCTCAGGGAAAAGGGTGTCATCAGTGACAGCGAGTTCGACCGGGCGAAGGCCAAACTCCTGGCGTGATGTAACGCCGGTGGAAGTGAGCTTCGGCCGAGTCGGCCAGTCCGTGAACATCGGCGCAAGCCGGGCGGTACTCGACGGTGGGCACCTTTCTGCCCTGTCCGAAATGTAAATCGATACCGCCGAGGGTTCAACGTGAACCTCATGGTGGGGAACCGGAAGGGGAATGGAACGATGGCAATTACAAAGGGTGTGCGGGCCGCGCGCGCGGGTGTGGAGGTCTCTGCAGCCGTGGGACTTGCGATCTTGATCTTGGTGCCCGGAGTCGAGGCCGCCCAGGCGGCAGCTCCAGCCGGACAGGGTGCCGTCGTTGTCCAGATGGTCAACCGCAGCCCTGTAGGGAACATGCTTGCGACCACTGGCGGCGCCAGCCTTTACATCCATCCAAGCGGTCCCTGCACTGGAGGCTGCCTATCGGTCTGGCCGGCCCTGCTGATGCCAGCTGGCAAAACCAAGCCGAAGGGTGCGCAATGTCTCACCACTGTCAGCACGGCCGGCGGACTCCAAGTGAGCTACCACAACCAGGCGCTCTACACATTCACGGGCGACAGCGGTTCAAGCGTCAACGGCAATGGTGTGGGCGGCTTCAAGGCCGCGAAGATCAACAAGAAGTGCCCCTAGCAGCTTGAACCCGCGCCCCTTCCACTCGGAAGGGGCGCGGGATCGGGCTCGCGGCGCCAATCTGCATCTCACCGCGAGCAGCTAAGAGGGAGATCCGAATTACCAAAAGGCTTGGCCACAGTCACGGCACGTTTTGCTGTCACGATCTCCGCATTTGCCCCGCGACCCGGCCGATTGCCGCCAGGTCAGGCGATATCGAACTCGTTACCCTCCGGATCCGTCATCGCGACGCCATAGTGGTCGAGCCCCTCTTGGTACAAGACGCCGGCTATGGCGGCACCCAAGCCGGCGAGCCGGCTGGCTTCAGCGTCGACTCGCTGTCTGCGGGTATCGATCGGGACCGCTCGGCCGCCGCCGGCATCGATGTCGAGGTGCAGCCTGTTCTTGATGGACTTAGTCTCGGGGACCACCTGGAACCAGATGCGGGGTGGCCCTCCGGGTCGAAGATCCTGTCGGTTCCGATTCCCAGTTCCTCCTCGGGCACCCCGATGTCGCGGTAGTAGTCGTCCCAGGTTGGAAATCCTGCCGGGGGCGGCTCAAGCTCATAGCCCAGCGCGGCAGCCCAGAAGCGGGCAAGCTGGTCCGGGTCGGTGCAGTCGATTGCTAGCTGGAAGCGGACAGGCATCGGTTTCCTTCCGGGCCGGACGGGCAAGCTCCGCCAGCTTGCCAAAAAGACCGATCGCACCAGCCCAAATATTCACGGGGACCCGAAGCGGTCCAACTGCGCGCTCATACCAGGGCGATGAATTCCGCTGTCGGGCGCCGTCAAATCAGGTGGAGCAGTGGCGACCCCTGGCAACCAGAGACGACCACGGGAGGCGACCAGTGAGCAAGACAACGATCGACCCGACGGTTATTGGCGTGGAAGGCACGGCCGGCGCGCCGATGCCGACGCTGGTGAACCGGGAGACTTGGCAGAAGCACCTCGACGAGCTGTTGGTTCGCGAGAAGGCTTTCACGAGCGAAGGCGACGCCATCGCTGCCGCACGCCGCCGGTTGCCGATGGTGGAGGTGGACGCCGCCACGAGAGTCGTCGGGCGCGACGGACCCGTGTCATTGCGCGACGTGTTCGATGGGCGGCGGCAGCTCATCGTCTATTACCACATGTGGCACGACGGGCAGCCGGCGCCAGAACAATGCGAAGGCTGCTCGTTCTTCAACGGCCACCAACACGAGCTGTCTTACTTGCACTCGCGTGACGTGACTTACGCAGCCTTCTGTGAAGGTCCCTACGCAGAGAGTGCGCGTTACCACGACTTCATGGGCTGGGAGATGCCGTGGTACTCGGCAAAGGATTCGCAGGAAGTGCTGATCGCCGGCCGAGGGGGCTTCGGGCTGATCTGCTGCTATCTGCGTGATGGCGACCGCGTCTTCGAGACGTACTGGACGACGGGTCGCGCTGCGGAGCGGATGTCGAGCACTTACGCGATGCTCGACATGACCGTCTACGGTCGGCAGGAGGAATGGGAGGATTCTCCGAACGGCTGGCCGCAGAGCTTCGCGCTCCGAGGCGAGCAGTTCCGGTATAACGGCCGCCCGACAGCGCAATGGGCGAGACTGGCGGGCGGCCACTCTGACGAGTTGGGCATGGACGCGGAGGCCGCACGAAACCGGGAGTCTCGTCACTGACCGCGCCTCCACGAACCTGACGAGAGACTAGAACGCGACTTCGCGCCACGGAAGCCAGATCAGCAGTCCCTTTGTTTCCCTTCCCTTGTCTTCTCTCAGGAGGCGTGGCCCGCGCCGGAACCACGATGTCGACAGCGGCAGGCACGTGTCCGTACGCTCGCTACACATGGAGGCCCGCTATGGGGCGGTTCCTCTACGAGGCGTGCTTCGCCGGGCGGTACGCCAAGGGCTCGTCGAGCAGGTTCCTCTGCGCCCCCTCGCTCTCATGGTGATGAGGGCTTTGACCGAGGCGTGCTTCTACGTGGCTGACGCAGACGACCTGGAGTCGGAGCGAAGCGAGGTTCGGGCACTAACCATGCGGTTGATTTCAGGACTGGCAACACCAAGTCAGGTCGAAGCCGCCGGACGGTAACCGGACCGGTGGACTGGTGATCTTCTCGCTACAAGAGGCGGCTCTGTCCCGTCGCAGTTGGACGCAAATCACGACCTAGGTGAACCCAAACGCTGCTTCGGTGGAAATGTTTTCGAGGGCCTAAGGCGACGGCTTTTGAACGCGATAGTACGAAGCCCGTGGTCGGAGACTCGGCATTCGACCCGTGGCCGCTGGTCGCGGGCTGGACTCGCCGTTCCGACTCGCCGACGAGCCTGCAGCGTGGAGGTCACCGAGGAGCCGAATCGATCTCCTTTGTCGGGTAGACATGATCCATCGTGATGGGGCATGGACGGATCCTCCTGTTCGTAGTAGCACCGTTCGCAGTTCTCGTGACCTCGTGCTCATCAAGTGGTCAGTCGGTGACGAGCGCATCGCAACCCCATTTTGATGCGGCAGGAGTGGCTTGGTTGTGTCGTCCTGGTCAGGCGGCTGATCCATGCCTCGACTCTCTCGACACGACCGTGGTCGAACCCGATGGTTCGACGAAGGTTGTCGACTATCGGGCGGTGAGTGATCCCCCAATCGATTGCTTCTACGTCTATCCGAACATCTCCCTGCAATCGACCACCAACGCAAATCTTCAGATTGATCCGCAAGAGGTTGCCATCGCCCAGTTAGAGGCTTCTCCGTTCTCCCAGGACTGTCGTGTTTTCGCACCGATGTACCGGGAAGCCACCGGTCGTTCGTCGACGCCGGCACAGGAGCGCGCTGCCTCGTTGGTGGCGTATCAGAGCGTGCTCGCCTCTTGGAATGACTACCTCGCTCACTACAACCGCGGTCGCGGCGTGGTCCTCATTGGTCATTCTGAGGGCTCGTACGTTCTCACCCAACTTCTTGCCCAGCACATTGACCGAGTGCCTGCGGTCCGCCGATTACTGGTCTCGGCCATCCTGACTGGGATCGACGACGTCTCGTACGAAGAGGGTCTCGGCCCGCTCACAACGATCGGCCCATGTAAGACAACCGTCCAGACCGGTTGCGTAGTGGACTACAACGCTTACGCCGGAGCGTTGCCTGACGGGGCTCGGTTCGGAGGGCCAACCCCGCCGGATATCGACGATCACCCTGTGCAGGTCATCTGCACCAATCCGGCAAATTTGTCAGGTCGATCGGGACCGTTGATCTCGCTGTTCCGGCTACAGCTTCCAACGGAGGATGTTGCTGGCAGTGTCACGGAAGGCATCTTTGCCGGCTCTCCACCGAAGGCGTCCACCCCATGGATCGAGTACGACGGTGGCTACTCTGCGAGGTGCGTCACCCAGAACGGCTACCACGTGTTGCGCGTCGATGCCACCGGAAAGGTCCCTCGACTCAGTTCGCGGAACGCTGCGTGGGGCCTCCACGTAGACGACCCCAATCTCGCTATGGGCAACCTCGTCCAACTGGTTCAGTCGGAGACGCGCTCCTACCTCATGACCTCTTCGCGCCGCTAAATCGGTTCTTCGTCCAATCGGCTCCCAAGACGTCGACAGCCCGGGCGCACAGCACCGTTTGGGACAGGATCTCTCGTCGACATCGTCCGGCAGTGACGACGACGGTTGTGATGACGTGACAGGGTTCAAGTGCGAGCTCTTAGGTCGCTCCCCGACCGGACATGCAATTCCGAAACCACCACGGATCTCGTTGTCGCAGTAACAACGAGTGGACCTAAAGGGACAGCTTTTGAACCCCGCCTACCAGGGGTTTATAGCTGAACTGCCCGCCAGCCTTGAGTAACGACATGTCGTTTTAAGGCGTATCAGATGGCGAGGTTTCCGATTTCGTGTGGGACGGTAGGGGGATAGTCCCTGATGGCTTTTCGTCATCCTCGCCTTATTCGTCTTCCCGTTTGGCACCCCTAACGGGACGGCTTTCAAACCTTTCGAGGGGGCAGCAGCCGGTTCCTCAACTGGCTGACCAGGGAAAATAGGTCTGCGATGCAGTAGCTCAAAACGGTCCGCTCGTGACGCGCTCGTGACGCGCTCGTGACGCGCTCGTGACGCGCCTAGAGGTGGAAGATTGCTCGGGGTGCCACACCAACCCGAGAGTGGAAGGCTCTGTTCTATGACTCAGTTCGCAAAGTATTGCCGGACGCTTCTGGCCGGATCACTGGTCTTCGGGGGGGCGGTCGCCATCTCGGTCGTCGGGGTATCGCTGTCCGCCTTGCCGGCAGCAGCGGCCACGGCGCCCGCAGCGCCGTCGCATTCGGTGATCTCGAGAGAGGGACCACTTCGATCGGCGCGGCCGCTTGGATCGAAGGGTCTTCTCGAGTCGATCCTTCCGACCCTCGGCGCGTCCGGTAATGCCGTCTTAGGGGCGTCGCTTGACTTGCGGCAGGCCAGCAGTGCTGATCCGTCCGCGTGGACCGTCGAAAAGTCGGCGAATGTCGTCGCAAAACAGGGTCTGTTGGTCGCGGACTCGTGCGGTTCGGCAACCAGCTGCATGGCTGTCGGCTACGGCTTTGACAAGGCGGGCATCGAAGACGCAGATGCCCAAGCGTGGAACGGCAGCAAGTGGTCCGTCCAAAAACTCCCGAATACTCCAGGTGATCTAGCCAGCGAGTTCCTGGGCGTGTCATGCACTTCGGCCACCGCTTGCACGGCTGTGGGCGCCTACCTCGACAGCTCGGAGGTCCAATTGAGCCTGGCCGAGGTGTGGAACGGCACCTCTTGGTCCATCGAGACCACCCCCAACCCCTCAGGCGCGCAAGTGAGCACCTTCGAGGGCGTGTCATGCACCTCTTCGACCAAGTGCATCGCCGTTGGCGGTTCAGCGGACAGTTCGGGCGACACCACCACTTTGGTCGAGAAGCGCAAAGGGACATCGTGGTCCATCGAGACGACCCCTAACCCTTCGGGCTCCGAAGCCACCCTGCTCAAGAGTGTGACCTGCACCTCGACGAGCTCCTGTACCGCCGTGGGGGGGTATGGGGACAGCTCTGGCAACGATTACCCCCTGGCCGAGTCGTTGAACGGCAGCTCGTGGTCCATCCAGACGACGCCAAACCCCTCCGGTTCGACAGAGAGCGTCCTTTCCGGCGTGTCCTGCGCCTCGGCAAGCGCCTGCACCGCCGTGGGCTACTACTTCAACAGTTCAGACGACGAAGAGGCCCTTGCCGAAGAGTGGAACGGCAGCTCTTGGTCCTTAGAAGCCGTTCCCAACCCCTCTGGCGCGCAAGAAAGCGTGCTCGTCGGGGTGTCGTGCACCACGACCAGGGGCTGCACTGCGGTAGGCGGCTTCCTCCCCAGCTCGGGCCCGGAAGAGACTCTGGCCGAGGTATGGAAGGGCAGCTCGTGGTCCATCCAGACAACTCCCAGCCCCTCCGGTGATGTGCTGCTAAGCGCTCTTACGAGTGTGGCCTGCAATTCATCGGGCGGCTGCACCGCAGCTGGCTACGACTTCGACAACTCGATCGGAGTCACGCTGGTCGAGGTGCGGAATGGCACTTCGTGGTCCATCAAGACCAGCGCCGATTCCAAGGGGACGGTTGCAGAGAGCAACCTCGCGTCTGTGGACTGCACTTCGGCAAGCGCCTGCATCGCCGTGGGGGCGGGCGCCCTCAGCGTCGATAGCGCCTTGGCCGAGGCGTGGAACGGAACCTCGTGGTCCATCGAGGCCACTCCGAGCCCATCCGGTGCGGAATCAAGTTCCCTTGTCGGCGTGTCCTGTACCTCGGCAACCGCCTGCACCGCCGTCGGCGGCTACACCGACAGCTCTGGTGTCTTTGTCACCTTGGCCGAGGCGTGGAACGGAACCTCGTGGTCCATCGAGGCCACTCCGAACCCATCCGGTGCGACAACAAGTGTCCTTGACAGTGTGTCCTGCACCTCGGCCAGCGCCTGCACTGCCGTTGGCTATTACAACGCCTCCGACGTCGAAAACACCCTGGCAGAGGTGTGGAACGGCACTACGTGGTCCGTCCAGACCACTCCAGACTTTCCGGGTGCGGTAACGAGCAACCTTGCCGGTGTGTCCTGCACTTCAGACAGCGCCTGCACTGCCGTCGGCAGTTACGTCGACAGCTCTGACGGCGGAGGCACCCTGGCAGAGGCATGGGACGGCACCTCGTGGTCCATCCAGACCACACC
>JBAPRR010000266.1:0-2472 GCA_049281195.1 Acidimicrobiales bacterium | reverse complement strand
GTTCCGGACCAGGCACTCGGTCGGCTCGAGGCTCAGGCGCCTGGCGATGTACCGGGGCAACGACCCTGCATACCTCGACGCCAACAGCGGAGAGCTTGTCACCTGGAAGGCCATCGGCAATCACGCATTGGATTGGAGCGATCAGCTCAAGGATCGGAGCGTCGTAGCTCTCCGCACTGGAAACCCTGCTGTCTTTTGCCGGGCCTACCTTGCCGCGCTCGCTGCCGGGGTGTGTGTCGTTCCGATAGATCCACGGGCAACCCGGGAGGAAATCTTCAAGACGCTGGATGCCCTCGAGATTTCGGACCTCGTAGTAGGCCCGAGCGACACGACAGATCTCGGCGAGAGCGGTCTGAACACCTGGGTGAGCTCGACGGGAGGGTTGGCAAAGGGCCGACTGGCCAACGGTCACATGGCCACACGCCCTCCGACGCCGAAAACGGCCGACGTGATCCTGGCAACATCGGGAAGCAGCGGCATCTCCAAGTTCGTACCGCTTTTCGAATCACAACTGCTCAGAGTGGCAACGCGCATCGCCAGGCACAACGAACTGTCTCCAGAAGATAGGGGCTACTCGCCGCTGCCGCTTTTTCATGTCAACGCTCAGGTTGTCGGAGTGCTAGCGAACCTGGTCTCCGGCAGCAGCCTCATCGTGGACGATCGGTTCCACCGTTCGGATTTCTGGGCGGCGTGCGAGGATTACCGGTGCACTTGGGTCAACCTGGTGCCGGCGATCCTCGGCTCTCTGGCCGATCAAAAGCCACCCAGTCGTTCGGTCAGCGATCGCATCAGGTTCGCCAGGTCGGCTTCGGCACCACTTTCTCCAATAGTCCTCGAGCGCTTCGAGACGACTTGTGGGATCGGAATACTCGAGACATACGGCATGACGGAGGCGGCCAGCCAGATCGCCGCCAACCCGATGCGTGCAGACCGGCGTCGTACCGGCTCTGTAGGTCTGCCTCTAGGGGTCACGGTGCGGATCACCGACGCAAACGGTCAGGCGGTCGATATAGGTGAAACCGGCATCGTCAAGATCGGTGGTCCCGATGTAACGAAGTGGTACATCGAAAAAGGTCGATCCCGTGTGGCCGCCCTCGACTCAGACGGATACCTCCGCACCGGCGACATCGGCTGGCGGGACGCCGACGGATTCCTGTACCTCGAGGGTCGCGAAGACGATGTCATCAATCGCGGCGGGGAGAAGATCTCTCCGCGAGAGGTGGAGAACCTCCTTCTGCGCGATCCCGCCGTCGCGAGCGTCGCTGTCGTGGGCCGTCCCCATCCGATTCTGGGCGCCGAAGTCGTCGCCTACATCGAGACTCGTGACCACATGAGCAATGAAGAGGTTGCGAAGCTTCGTCAACACCTCCTCGCCGAGTGCGAACGTCTGCTGAGCCCTCACAAGCGGCCGGCAGGTCTATTCGCCGTGCACAAGTTGCCGACCACGCAGACCGGAAAGGTGCTTCGCCGGAAAATCGATCCGATGGTCCCATCCGATCAAAATGAAGGGAAGGCATCGTGATCCCCACCTCGCTCATGCTTCCGAACCGCTCCTCCAAACCACGCCGGCAAGGGTTGACTGTCGTCATCGACAACGGTGCCCCGCTCGGAGTCTTCAAGGACGCGATCTCGAGCGCGAAGGAACTCATCGACCTGGTCAAGTTCGGCTGGGGTACTGCGCTTGTCACCCCGCGGATGCGGGAGAAGACGTCTCATCTCCGCCAATGCGGCATCGGCTATTTCTTCGGTGGGACCCTGTTCGAGAAGTTCGCGGAACAGGGTCTGATCGAGGAGTACATGGCCCTGTGTCGCCAATGGGGCTGCGACTACATGGAGATTTCCGACGGAACGGTCCACATGAGCAGTCGCACCAAGAGCTCGTCCATTGAAAGAGCATCACGCGATTTCGTCGTCCTGTCAGAAGTCGGATACAAGGACCCGGCACGGTGCGAATCGCTTACCGGCAATGACTGGAGATCATTCATCGAGCGCGACTTCGACGCCGGAGCATCTTTCGTGGTGACAGAGGCTCGTGAGAGCGGGCGCGGCGGACTGTGCGACGCCGCCGGCGCTCTGCGCGGCGACATCGTCGAGGAGATCATCGGCAGCGTGGACGTCCGACACCTTGTCTTCGAAGCCCCGACAAAGGAATTGCAGACCTTCTTCGTTACGAGGATCGGGAGCGACGCGAACCTTGCAAACATCGCCTTGAACGATGTCATAGGAGTCGAAACGCTTCGACTGGGTTTGAGGTCCGACACGTTCCTACACTTCGAGCTCGAGCACCGCCATCAGGAGGAGATGGCGAAAAGTGCGTGAGCCTCGCGATGCGTTCCATTTGGCTATTCCGGCCCGGGATCTAGACGAGGCGCAGGAGTTCTATTCCAGCCTGGGATGCAAGATCGCCCGGCGCTATGAGGATCGGGTCACCATCGATTTCTTCGGAGACCAGGTGGTGTGTCACCTGTCCGA
>JBAPRR010000265.1:0-11017 GCA_049281195.1 Acidimicrobiales bacterium | reverse complement strand
GAACTTTACGGTCACATGAGCCCGTTATCCGATTGACCGTCTTGCTACGTCCCTGAGCCGACAGGATCGGCTCAGGGACGATGGCTGTTCAGGCGCTCTTCCGCCCCGCCCTTGCAGTCGTTCAGCCTATGTCACGAGATGGATGGCCGTCGACACACGAGCTTTTGGGGGTTATTGCTCCGACAGTATTGCGGCCAGTTCTGCAAGGGGGTCCCGCACTACCGGCCCGGTGACCTCCACCAATGCTTTGGTGATGGTCCCATTAAATGGGAATGGGGCCTCATATCCGGTGCCGATGGCCGGTCCCCACTCGTAACCGCAGGTGAGACCGGCTCCCACGCCGTTGAATCCTGCCGGGGTGAACTGCGGGATCACAGCTTCCGTGACGATCCGGCCGTCAATGCTGAGTGCTCCTTTTCCGCCCGGACCATCGTCTTTCTCGAAAACAAATCCCAAGTCATGAGACCCGGACTCGAGCGTCTCTTCCGTCGAAATCAAATGGCGTTCTTTTCCGTACAGGTTGTGTACGTAGTGGAGGCTGCCTTCGAGTGCGAACAGTGACCAACCTCCGAGCACGGAACCGAGCGCGATCAATACGCCTTGTGCAATTACCCCGTCCGGGATGACCACCTCGACGTGAATGGAATGAGAACGATTCCGCACGTTGACGGCGACCGTCTCGGGCACCTGGGCGCCGCCTGCGAAATAGCGGAAGACATCACGCGGGCGCCTGTGGTCCGGCTTTGGGTGCACGAGGGTCCACAGCACCCGGTTGTCCAGAGGAAGGACGTCGTTTTGGCGCGCCTCCTCCCACCACAGGTCGATCATGCGCCCCAACCTTTCCGGGTGCTGCGACGCCACGTCGTCGGTCTCCGACACATCTTCGGCCACGTGGTACAGCTCCCACACGTCGTCTTCGAACCGGGCGTTCGGCTCCAAGCCGTCTCCGTAGATCGGTCCGACAGGATGGAAGGTGACCGCTTTCCACCCGTCGTGATAGACCGCGCGGGACCCGAACATCTCGAAGTGCTGGGTCAGGTGGCGCCCGGTTGTTTCAGCGCCCCCAGGGTCGAGAAGGTAAGCGAAGCTCACCCCGTCGATACGTGACTGCTGCACCTGCTCGATCTCCGAGGGAGCCTCCATGCCGGCCAGCTCGAGCACGGTGGGGAGCACGTCGACGGCATGAGCGAATTGGTGCCGTACCTGGCCCGCGCAACCGGAGAACCTGCCCGGCCATGACACGATGCACGGGTCAGCGACGCCGCCTTCGTGGACCTCGCGCTTCCAACGCTTGAACGGCGTGTTGCCGGCCATCGTCCACCCCCACGGATAGTTGTTGTGGGTCGTGGGACCGCCGATCTCGTCGATCCTGCGGAACATCTCGCTCGTGCCGGCCGGATCAAGATTTGTGAGGCGAACGTCGTTGATGGAACCCTGCGGTCCACCTTCGGCGCTTGCTCCGTTGTCCGACACCAGGATCACCACGGTGTCCTCGAGCTCCCCGATCTCGTCGAGAAAGCCCATCAGCCGCCCGATCTGCGCGTCGGTATGCGACAGGAATGCCCGAAGCACTCCATGAACCGGCTCGCGACCTCTTTTCCTTCCTCACTGATCGAGTCCCATGCGGGAACCCACTTGGGACGCTCGGAAAGCGCCGTTCCCGGTGGGATCACGCCGAGACTGAGCTGGCGCTCGTAGATGCGTTCGCGCCATTCGTCCCATCCGATGTCGAAGTGACCCGAATACCGCTCGATCCAATCGCGAGGCGCCTGGTGCGGCGAGTGACACGCTCCGGTGCAGAAGTAGAGGAAGAAGGGCTGATCCGCGTCCACCGCCCGCAGGTCACCGAGGAACTCGATAGCCCGATCCGCAAGGTCGGCACTCAGGTGGTAGCCATCTTCGATCGACTTATGGGGCCTGACCGAGTGGTTGTCGTGGTACAGAGCCGGCACGAACTGGTGCGTCTCACCGCCGTGGAACCCGTACCACCGGTCGAAGCCGCGTCCGAGCGGCCATGTGGCGCGCGAAGCGGCCATGTTCGTCTCGTCCTCGGGAGTCAGATGCCACTTGCCCACCGCATAGGTGGCGTACCCCCTCGAACGTAGGATCTCCGACAGGAATCCGTTCTCCTTCTGGGGTTTTCCCCAGTACCCCGGATAACCCATGGCCAGGTCCGCGACTCGCGCCATTCCACTCCTGTGGTGGTTGCGGCCCGTCAACAGGCATGCCCTCGTGGGCGAACACAGGGCGGTGGTGTGGAAGTTCGCCAGCCGCAGGCCGTTTTGCGCCAGACCGTCTATCACCGGTGTGTCTATGTCGGACCCGTAGCAACCGAGCTGCGCGAAACCGACGTCGTCGAGGACTATGAGAACGACATTCGGCGCACCATCAGGCGCGGTGGGCTCAGGGGGCCACCAGGGCTCCGAATCCCTCCAGTCGTCGCCGATGCGCCCGCCGAACTCGATTGGCATGGTTCGCTCCTCCGGTTGCACTTCGGTCAGCATGCCACCGACCGACGCGCCGCTACCTATGATCGCGGGGTTGAAGCACGCCGGACCCGAAACCATCGATCGGCTCGAACCTCTCCTGGCGGAGCTGCGCCAGATCGCGGGACTGGTCGAAAAGAAGCCGGGCGTGTTCTACAGAAAATCCAAGGCGTTCATTCACTTCCACGAGGACCCGTCGGGGATCCACGTCGACCTCCGCCTTCACGACGATTTCGAAAGAAGGCGGGTCGAGACCGAGCAGGAACAAACGGCGTTTTTGAAAGAGGTGAAGTCGGCCCGCTGATCAGGCGCAGGTTGCGGCTGTTATACGGCCTTTTCTAACCGCCTTCTGCAACATCTCGTAGTCGATCTCGTTCTGATCGGCGTAGCCGCGTGCGAACTTCGCGATAGAGCGCTCGAACGAGTCTGACTTCCCGAGATAGGAGGCGATCGCGATGCGGTCGCCGGAACGGGCATGCGCGCGGGCGAGCGCCCACCCACACATCCTCCCCCACAACTCGAGCGCCCCCGGCGTGATGCCGGCCACGTCCGCAGAAGCCAACGAGTCTCTGATCTGGTGGACGTAGTAGTCACGCTTGTGACCTTTTCTGGCGCTCCTGTCCCAACCGAGGAATATGTCGTCCGCGGCCTGGATCATGCGCTGGCCGTAAGCGACGCGCTGGCCGTGGTTCTCATTCGGGTCCTTCGACCAGAAACGCTCCAGAACCGATTCCTCGGCCTGCTTGACCTCGAGAAGAACGTGCGACCTTCGCTGTTCGTCCAAGAGCAGGACCACCCAGTTGTCGCTCCCCACACCGCTCACGCCGGCGACCCGCCGCGCCGCGTGGGCGATCCGGTACTGGTCGAGCAGATGGCTCACCTCGGGCTGAAGCGTGTTCACATATGAGCCGATCAGCTCGGGCAGCCATTTCAACTCGGCGGTTGAATCCAGCTCCCAGCCCAAGTCCTCGATGGGAACTATGTACGGGGGGTCGCTCACGAAACGCCGCTCTGAGCTCACGATGTGGGTGAGGTTCTCGAATGCGCGCAGACCTTCGTGCACGTGCGACTCGGTGAGCTCGTACCAGATGCCCGGAGTCCTGTCGGGGTCGAGCAGTAATTGAAAGCGCCTGAGTAGCTGGTCGGCATCGAGATGCGAGTACCAGATGTCCACCATCGACATCTGCGCGAACCCGGCCATGGCCTCGCGATACGACCGGACAGTGCTTCTGACCATTTCTTTTCGGTGCTGAGGCGGGATGCCGTTCTCGCGGGCGGAGATCTCGAGGCTGGCACCGAGACGCTTGACGTCCCACTCGAATGGCCCGGTCCCCGTCTCGTCGAAGTCCCTCACATCGAAGTAGGTGCCACTCTCGAACGAGCTGAAGACCCCGAAGTTCGAGTGGCGCGCATCGCCGCACAGCTGTGCGGTCAAACCGGTGTTCTGCACCGAGGCCAGATCGGCGGTCATGGAGATGGCCGAACCGCGGAAAAACGCGGAAGGCGAAACGAGCATCCGCGCGTACTTGACCGCAACGAGATCGGACACGAGACCGGCCGACCGCTCCACGAGCATGTCCAGCGGGTCGCGGTGGCCGGTGTACGAGCGGACCTGAGTGTGACTGGATCTCGGGACCTTGTGCCGGGCCGATCGACCGCGCGCGGCGCGTTCTTCCGAAGATGCCCTCTCTACGTTGGGCTCACGGGACAAACCCTGCGGAGTGCCGTCACCTGAATCGCCATCCGCCGATTCGCCCTCGTGAGCGTCCATCCGGGCTTCTTCTCCCTCAACTGCGTTCTGCTCATTGCGTCCACTTCCGACGGTGTGGCCGGCGATCCTGTCCATTCAAGGAGCCACAGCCTCGCGAATCGGGTGGGGACGGCACCAATCTCTCGTAAGACCTCGGCCTTGGCTCTCCCCAACTGAAGATTGGCCACTCTCAGCGTGCAAACGGTCTATCGCCGCTTCAAGCAGTGATATCGAACACTGTGCCACAACCGGCGGCTCCTCCCTGACACCATGGGGATATGACCGACCTGTTCACAGCGCTGCTCGAGACGAAGTCCGCCCATCTCGCGGACGTGGACACCCGATCCGGAAGGATCCTCATCCGGGGTGACCTGACCGGAACGATGCAGGTCTACGAGGTGGGGCCCGGAGGCGGGCTGCAACCGCTCTCCGACCTGCCCGAACCGGTCGGTACGGCCAGGTATCTGCCCGGAGCCGGGGGTTGCGTCTTCAACATGGACGACCATGGGAACGAGCGGCACCAGCTCTACAGGATCGATCTCGACTTGGCCAGAAGGTCCGGGCCGATCCGTATGCAAGACGTTGTCGCCATCACGGCGGATCCGAGGTTCGGTCACCATCTGGCCGGGATAAGTCACGACGGCCGGCAGGTTGCATACGTGTCGAACAAGAACAACGGCGTCGACTTCGACCTTTGGATCTGCGACCTCGATGAGGGCGAGCATCGCCTGCTCTATGCCGGAACGAGCTGGCTCCAGCCGTCTTCGGGATTTTCGCCCGACGACAGATGGATATCCGTCCTGCGACCGGGCCCCCGTCCGTTGGACACCGACATGCTGCTTGTCGAGGTGTCCTCCGGCCATGTGCTCGAGGTCCAACCGCATCGCGATCAGGGTGCGATCGTGGGGCCACCTGCGTGGAGCGGTGACTCCAGGTTCTTCTTCGCGTCGAGTGTGGACAACGACTTCACCGCGGTGCTCTCTTACGACCTCTCCACGTCTTCAACGCAGAAGGTCGAAGGAACAGGCGAGTCGTGCGACGCGGAACCGTTCACGAGCGACGACGGGTCGACATTGTTGATCCTCGAGAACCGCGACGGCACCAACGTCCTCACCATCTGTGACGCCAATGCGCCCGACGCACGAGGCGGGACAAAGGTGCCGTTCGCCGAACCGGGAGTAGTGGAGTCGCACATCATCCGCGGTCCGGCTCTTTCAGCCGACGGGTCGACCGTGTACTACACGCTTTCGTCACCTCGTCTCTCGGGTGACGTGTGGTCATACGACAAGGGCTCGAAAGAGACGACCAGGATCACCGAAAATCCCGCACCCCTGGGACGGGACGAATTGACCAGTGCCGACATAGAGGAGACCACCAGCTTCGACGGAGAGCGCATCCAGCTCTTCGTCTACAGGACGGGCTCAGATCGCCCGCCTGTCGTGATACTCATTCACGGAGGCCCGGAATCTCAGTCCACATTGGCGTTCATGCCGGTTGTGCAAGGACTTGTGGCATCCGGTTTCACGGTGGTCGTGCCGAACGTCAGGGGATCGACCGGTTACGGGAGGCGTTTCGCCTCCCTCGACGACACGGTGAAGCGCCTCGATTCGGTGCGTGACCTGGCCGCCGTTCATGCGTGGCTCGATCAAGCGGGCCTCGATCAGAGCCGCGCCGCGCTGTGGGGAGGCTCTTACGGCGGTTACATGGTGCTCGCAGGTATGGCTTTCCAACCTGAGCTGTGGGCCGCCGGGGTGGACATAGTCGGCATCTCCGATCTTGTCACTTTCCTCGAGAACACCTCCGACTACAGGCGCGCGCACCGTGAGCGCGAGTACGGGTCGCTTGCCGACGACCGCGAGTTCCTGGAGAAAGCGTCGCCACTGCGAAAAGCAGACGACATCAGATCGCCGCTGTTCGTCATTCACGGCAGGAACGATCCCCGCGTTCCGGTGAGCGAGGCGCAACAATTGGTGAAGAGTCTCGACGCCCGTGGAGTCCGCAACGAACTCCTCATCTACGAGGACGAGGGACACGGGCTGGCCCGTCTTCACAACCGGCTGGATGCCTACCCTCGGGCGCTCCGGTTCCTGAACGACGTGATGAGGACGACCTGACTTATTGCATGGCTAGTGCAATAAACGATCAGTGGAACAGGGGCTGCCCGTAGGTGCTGCAAAGCCCGAAGGCCTCGATGATGACGAACGCGGCGATCACGGCGATCGCCACGAACTGGACCCCCTTGTGCGCGTGGCGTTTCGCCGGGGCTGCCATGTACCAAGAAGGAAGGAGACCGGTCGCTTCCGAAGCATCCCCGAGGTACTGGGAGATCGGTAAGGCATCGGGGTCGAGGGGCTGATCGGGGTCCGCAGCCAGGGCGAGAGCCGTCAGATCCTCGGCCGTGAAGTGCTCGGGCAATGTCGCCAGGGTGTCGGTCAACTCACTCATCAAGTCCCCCATGCTCCGCACATTGCGGCTCCGGTGTTCCTATATCGTACCGGCGACGCATGAAGATTCGTCGGCGGTGCCAATGGATCGAGCCGAGGATGGGAGCGCGGATTGACTGACGGGACCGAGTTCGAAGGCGAGGCGGCGGTAGAACCGGGGGAAGAGTTCACCGAGGCCGGCGACATCGTGGGCTTCGGACGCGTGGTCGTGCCACCACTGACTCCGGCAACATCGACTCCCCTCGACCACGACGAGCCCGAAGGCATCATTCCTCCGGCTCCCCTTTGGGCCATGAAGGATCGGCGTCATTATCCGGGCGGACGCGGCACCGGCGACGAGGAGCGGATCCGGCGGGCGTTGGGTTACGGGGACGACACCATCTACTTCATCGACGACGGCCGCGACCACTGCATGATCGGGAGGCGCGTCGGCAAGGCGCCGGAAGGATTGGTGTACTGCCTCGTGGGGCGGATCAAGCTCAACGACTACACAGACATCGAAACCGGCATCGCCTCACTCGATCAGGTGTTCTCCAAGGCGCACGACCTCGAGCTCTGCGGTGTCTTCGAAGAAGAAGGATTCCCGTCCGACGTGATCGCCGTGGAGCACTACAGGCATCTGTCGGACGTGCCGGCCGACTACCTTCCGCCGAGCCCGTTCATCGAGTTCACTGACCCCCCCGAACCTTCCTAACTCTTGAAAGTGCTTTTCTGGTCCTGCCCGTCGAAGTGAATGTCGGAGCCGTCCGATCTGTCGACGAATCCGTGGGTCCACTTGGCGTACGACACGACTGTTCCCTGGGCCACGGCCATGAAATGCCAAGGACCTGAATAGGTGTTGTCCGCGAAGCGGTTGTTCTGCTCGTCGCTTATGTCACGCGGGACGACCCATGCCTTGTAGGGAGCGGTAATCCCGTACTCCGAAAACAAGCCGTTGAACCCGCAGCCCTTCGATGCTTCGCACCCGTTTCCGACCGCAGAGGCCGAGAAGTCGAAGGTGTTGTCGGAGATGTCGACATTCATGGTCCGCCACCGGCAATCGGCGAAAAGTGGGGAGTTGGCGATGCGAGGTTCGACGCAGGTGCTGGGGCTCGCCACCGTGGGAGCCACGAGCGTGCACAGGGTTCCCGCGTTGTCCGGGCTGTCGGGACCGCAGAAGCGGTTGGAGTTCTCCCACAGGATCACTCCTGACCAGTTGTTCTTGAACACGTTCCCCGTTATGTCAAAAGCGCTCGCGTTGCGGCTGGCGACCGCAGGGCTCGATCCGGACTCCGAAATGTAGATGGCTCCGGTCGGGAAGCTCGGGTTCTCCGGACCCTCCCCCACCGCGTCGTGGATGAAGGTGTTGTTTTCGATCAGCCCGTTGTAGCCGATCTCGTACATGACACCTTCCCCGAAATTGTTCGATATGTAGTTGTCGATGAAGTCGATCCCCACATTGTCGCCGTCGGCCCACAGTCCCACGTCGAGGTTGTCGTGCACGTAATTGTCGGCCACCGTGGCGTAGTGGGTGTCCCACAGCTTGGCGCCGCCCGAGCACCCGCAGCCGGGATCCTTCTTCTCCCAGTTGTACGTGTCGTTGTAGCTGACCTCGTTGTCGGTGATCGTTATGTTCCGGGGACCCGATGGTGTGTACGAGCTGAACCCGTACTGCTGGTTCTTCGTGAGACAGTTGTCGGTCAGGACATCAGACGTCCCGAGCATCACGCCCGCTCCGGCGTTGTCTTCGATCGTGTCGTGGCTGATCGTCCAACCCGATCCCGAGTCGGCGTTCACCACACCCTGGTTCTGATTGCCGCCTGGCGGGCCGAAATCCTCGATCGTCAGGTACTCGACCTTCACGTTCTTGGCGTGCTGCGTGAACGCAAGGTCGTTGATCCCGCGTCCGGACAGGATCGCCCCGGGCGCACCGATGTAGCTGTCACCGTCAGCCGGGATGATCTGATCGTTCTGGCTGTTACCGAGGGAGTGCACCCCGGGAGCGAACCAATAGATGGTGTTCGCCTCGTTGAGGGTCAAAGCCTGGTCGTCCCCCGAAGGCACACGGACGGCGTTTGCCGGGGCATCCGCCGATCCGGTCAACAACTGGGAATCCCCGCACACCGCAACCGGAGGTGAGGTGGGCGCGGGAGCGACGGCAAGCGTCGCCGCGCTCACGTGTTTCCGGTGCTTCGACGGCGAGTCGGCTCTCGAAACGATCTCGAAGCCTGCGCCGACCACCAAGATCGCGCAAAGGGCTATGGCAAGTGGACGAAGAATGGCCACGCGGCCTCCTGGATGCAGCCGGAATGACGCACGGCGAGCCCGTCGATTCGGACCTCGCTGTTTACGCAATGCGCCGCCGGAAACGCCACTTTCTGTGGCGTGTTCGTTCACTGTCCACTCTCTGCCCGATGCCGTGTCGAGTCAATCATTCAGATTGAGTAAGTTCGGATTCACAGGTTGCAACAGGCGCCAAACCACCAGGTGAGACTGCTCGACCGGAGGGCATGAGCGAAGGGCGGCGAACATCAGAAAATTTCGTCACAAGACCCCCATACCTGCGCTTCCGATAGATTCGAACGATCCTCACCACACTCACGATCCCAGGCTCGACAACAACAGACACGAGGTAGACAACCCATGGCGAACAGCGTCGGACTGCACGAACCGTTCGATCATCTGTCGGCTGACGTCATCGACCGGCATCGGGCGATCGCTTCACTCCAGGAGGAGCTCGAGGCGGTCGACTGGTACGACCAGCGTGTTGCGGGAACGAATGACGACTCTCTCGCGGCGATCCTCGCCCACAACCGGGACGAGGAGAAAGAGCACGCTGCGATGACGCTCGAGTGGCTGCGCCGCCACGATCCCGCCATGGACGAGCACCTGCGCACGTACCTCTTCACAAGTGAACCAGTAACCGAGATCGAGAAGGAAGCAGAAGGCGGCGACGGAGGGACGCCCTCTTCTTCCACTGACGGATCCCTCAACATTGGAAGTCTCAAAGGAGACACGCTGTGAACCACCTTCTGCGCGGACACGCCCCTATCACCGAAGAGGGCTGGGAGTTCGTAGACACCGAGGCCCGCAGGCAACTGGTTGCCGCGCTGGCGGCGAGAAAGCTTGTCGACTTCTCCGGTCCGCACGGCTGGCAGCACTCGGCTGTGAATCTCGGCAGGACGACTCCGCTCGGGCGCTCCGCGACCTCGGGAGTCAGAGGCCAGTTGCGCCGGGTGCTCCCGTTGACGGAGCTGCGGTCCGACTTTTCGGTGTCACGGACCGAGTTGCTCGATGCGGACCGCGGGGCCGAGGACATCGACCTCGAGGACCTGATGGGTGCGGCACGCCGTGTGGCGATGGCCGAGAACGTGGCCGTGTTCCACGGCTGGGAGGAAGCCGGCATCGTGGGCATCACCCAGGCCACCACCCACGAGAAGATCGAGCTCGGAAATAACTACGCCGACTACCCGAGCCCGGTGGCAAAGGCGGTCGAGGCCCTGCTCGAAGTGGGAGTGAGCGGGCCGTACGGCCTTGCGCTGGGTCCGGCCAGCTACACGGGAGTGGTGGAGACCACCGAACACGGCGGCCTTGTGGTGTTCGACCACCTGCACCAGATACTCGGTGGACCGATCGTTTGGGCCCCGGGGGTCGAGGGCGCGGTGGTGGTGAGCCTCCGGGGCGGGGACTTCCTCTTCGAATCGGGCGAGGACCTGTCGGTCGGCTACCTGAGCCACGACGCCGAGAACGTGTCGCTGTACTTCGAAGAGAGCTTCACCTTCCGCGTGGTGACCCCCGAGGCCGGAGTGGCGCTGAGCTCCTGACGCTGAGCTCCTGAGCCCGGTGATCAATGTGACCGCTCAAAAAGGGGGGCTACAAAAAGGGGGTAGGGATGTCGAGACGTGGTCGGTTGATGATGATCTCGATGTGTTTGGCTGCAGTGGTCGGCCCGCTGTTCGCAGCATCCGCCGGCTCAGCGGTTTCACCGCCGAGCGATCAGGTTTCGGGCACCAATCTCATCCAGAACGGGAGCTTCGAGAATCGCGCCTGCGTCGGGTACGAGGTCTGCCAACGCGGACCCAAGAGTAGGGCGATCGTGGACTGGACCGTCGGGCCGAAGAACGTCGATATCCAAACCAGCAGCTATTTCACCGCTTATGCCGGAAATCAATCTGTCGACCTCTCCGGGTCGGCCTCGGGAAGCGTGATACAGGCCGTGGCGACCAAGTCGGGGACTCAATACGAGTTGTCGTGGTACCTGTCGGGCAACATGTATTGCGGACCGGTCACGAAGACGATGAACGTCTACTGGGACAAGACGTTGGTGGACACGTACACGTTCAACACGACCGGTGACA
>JBAPRR010000264.1:0-26164 GCA_049281195.1 Acidimicrobiales bacterium | reverse complement strand
GTCCCAGGGCATCACTGGACGGGTGATTTCAATGAACGACAAGTGGATAACGCTTGTTGCGCCGCCCACCTTCTCGGAAAAAAGCATCGCGATTTCGTCCGACATGTCCGCGGAAGATCTGGCCAGAAGACTTTCATCTGTCCTTGCGGACGTCGAATGACCGGGCCGCCAAGCGAACCCGGACAATTCAGCGACACTTCTGTTTCGGGAGAAAACAATGACGAGCAAATTGGCTGAGTCTCAACCACTTCAGGATCGCGCCTTTTACCAGAGGGAGGGATATCTCATCGTCGAGGAGTTGCTCTCCGGCCCCGACTTGGAACGGTTGCAACAGATTGTTCTCGAAGCTGAAGACCGGGATGAATTTCTGCCTCAGGACGACCAGCGCGAACACCGGCATCAGCTGACGCCCGAATACAAGGCCGTGTTGCGAAACATCAAAGACCCTGGTCGCTCGTATCCATTTCTCTCAGAGCTGGCCGAGCGCGTCCTCGCTCCGGTGGCGAAGAATCTGTTGGATGTGGAGCATGTGAGATTCTTCCATGACCGGATCCTCATAAAGGAACCCGAGAGCTCGGGAGGTCGTGCCACTCCATGGCACCAGGATTCACCACGCTTGCCTTTCGACCGGAGAGATTTCCTGACGGTTTGGGTGGCGGCGGAAAACGTCCCTCTCGAGCAGGGCCCGCTGTCGTTTGTCCCCAGGTCACACCGGCTCGGTCCGGTTGGAGCCATGTTCATCGAGCGCGAAGACATCGAGGACATCGGGAAGCTCCTCAAGACAACCGACATGGAATTCGTGGGAAATCCTGTTGCCAGCGCTCTACCTGCCGGCGGGGCTTCTTTCCATGCCGGCTACATGATGCACCGCGCCAATGCCAACACATCGGACAAGCGTCGCCGGGCATGGGCAGTGTCATTCTTTGATGCCGACGCCATGTATACGGGAGTTCCCCACGCCGACCTGGAGGGCGTAGATATCGAACCGTTTCAGACGTTCCCTTCCGAGCGGTTCCCAATCATGTCCTGAGCGCCACCGCGGATACATCGTGAGCCGTACGACCTCATCTTCGGGAGGGAATCCATGCAATCAAGCGTGCCGAAATCCAATCTGAACCCGAAATTCACTGATCAGGTGGTTTTGGTCACCGGAGGAGCTCAGGGTATCGGCGCGGCTCTGGTGGGTTCATTTTTGGACGCAGGCGCTTACGTCGTGGCGGTTGACCTGGACGCAGAGCGGTTGGCCGACAAGTGGGGGGGACGCGACGGGCAAGTGCTTCCAGTACCCGCCGACGTCGCAAATTCGGACCAAGTTGCCGTTGCAGTAATGCGAGCATTGGCTTGGCACGATCGGATCGACGTTGCGGTCAACAACGCTGGAATCACGAGAGACACCGTTGTGTGGAAGATGACCGACGACCAATGGGATGCCGTGGTCGCTGTACATCTCAAGGGGACCTTCAATGTAACTCGAGCGGTCATCCCCCCTATGCGGACTGCCGGCTACGGACGGATCATCAACGTGACGTCGTACACCGGAATACGCGGGAACGTCGGACAAGCCAACTATGCAGCTGCGAAAGCAGGAATCATTGGCTTCACGAAGACGGTAGCCAAAGAGACGGCGCGGTTCGGAATCACCGTCAACGCTGTGTCGCCCAATGCGGAGACGCAGATGGTCGCGGCCATACCTCCTGAGAAGCGCGAGTACCTGATCAGCCAAATCCCAGCTGGCCGGTTCGGCCAGCCGGAGGAAATGGCAAGCGCAGTTATGTTTCTCGCATCAGCAGAGGCCGCCTACATCACCGGAGTCGTATTGCCGGTCGACGGGGGATTATCGATGTGATGACCTGCTCGAGGCCATTAGACACGGGTCAAAGTTGCGGGCGTCTCGCCATCTGCACTGGCCATCGCCGATGGGAGCTGTTCTCAGTATCGAATTGCTACCCAGCAGTTCCAGCGACAATGTTGTTGACGTGCACCCCAAGCGCCGGCAACGACCCCTCGTAGGTCGTCTGACCGAACGAGAAGACGCCACCATCTGATCCGATCAACAGGTAGCCGGCGCCATCAGTCGCCGGAAGGATGCTGACGATGTCAGAGACGTAGACCTTGAGTGCTGGAAGTGATCCCTTGTACTGCGCGCTCCCGAAGGCGAAGATTCCGCCGTCGGTACCGACGAGCAGGTAACCGTTACCGTTCGGCGCCGCTGCGGCGTCGTAGATGTCGGTGACGTGCTGACGAAGTGCCGGAAGCGACCCTGAGTACACCGCGTCTCCGAAGGCAAAGACGCCGCCGTCCGAGCCGAACATCAGATACCCGTTGCCGTCCGGAGACGCAGCCGCTGCCACGACATTGTCGACGTGCACACCGAGACCAGGCAGTGACCCTCGGTAGACCGCATCACCGAAAGCGAACACTCCGCCGTCAGTTCCGATGAGCAGATACCCGTTGCCATCCTCTGTGGGAATGATGCTCACGATGTTGTCCACGTGGACCCGGAGGCCGGGTAACGATCCTTCGTAGTTCGCATCTCCGAACGCATATACCGCACCGTCGGTGCCAACGAGCAGGTAGCCCTGACCGTCGGGCGAGCTGACGGCATCGATGATGTCGTGGACATGGACATCCAGTCCCGGAAGGGACCCGGCGTAGGTGGCGTTCCCGAAACTGAACACGCCTCCGTCATCGCCGACCAGCAGGTAGCTCGAAGTCGGTGCCGGAGTGATCGAAACGGCGAACGGCTCGGCGGTGACCCCTAGGGAGATCGACGTGGTAGCCACATTGGTGTTCGTGTTGATTGTCGATACCGTCCCGGTCCCGAAGTTGGTTACGTAAACGGTCTGGCTGTTCGGAGTGATCGCGATTCCCCATGGGAAGGCATTCACACCGATCGAGATCGAATTGCCCGCGACGTTGTCGGAGGTGGCGATCGGAGTCACGTTCCCAGTGCCCGCATCAGTTACGTAGAGGGTCTGGCCGTTCGGGGTCACAGCCAGATAGCGGGGTTCGGCGGCTCCGGCCAGGCCGATCGGCGTCTCTGCGGTTTCTGTGGCAGTGGATATCGGAGTGACGCTGTCGCCTCCGTTGTTGGCGACGTAAACGGTCTGACCATTGGGAGTGATCGTGATTCCCCACGGTGAGGCACCGCTGCCGAGTGGGATTGGAGTGCCTGCCGTGTTTGTGGCGGCGGAGATGGGCGTGACATTGCTCGTTCCAAAGTCCGCCACCCACAACATCGTTCCGCTGGGGTTGGTGACGATGGAAGTGGGTTCGGATCCACCCCCGAGGGAGATCGGTGTGCCGGCCGTGGCACTCGAAACGTTGATTGGCGTCACATTTCCCGTGCCGTAGTCGGTGACGTAGGCCGTGTTGCCGTTCGGCGTTACGACGATCGCTGAAGGCTCTGAACCACTTCCGGTCGAGATCGGTTTTCCGACCGCATCGGAGTTGGTGGTGATCGGAATGACCGTTCCGGTGCCGTAACAGGCGACATAGAGGGTCTTTCCACTGGGCGTCATCGCGGTGGCATCGGGTTCACACCCGTAGCCCACATTGATGGCGGCCTCCGGCACGTTCGTCGAAGTGGGGATGCGGTCGACGGTGTTCTCATTGAAGTCCGCCACGAAAGCGGCCTGGCCGCTGGCCGAAGAGTAAGTAGTTGCGGCGCGGGTAGCGGGTTTGTTCGAGGCAGCGGTGGCCGGAGCGGACAGGGCGACGGGGACTCCTACGAGTGCCAGCACTCCGGCCAGCGCCATTGCGAATCTCTTGATTCCTTTGACCTTTGTCATGGCTGCGGCCTCGTTTCTTGCGCCGAATGTGTTCAGGCGAGCTTCAGCGGCTTCGGGTGGTCGAGAACGCATCTGGTTCCTGAGTAGATGCTGATCATGCACTTATTGCAGTGAATGCAGTTCCCTTCGGTAGCGCTCCCGTCACGCATCTTGTTCACAAGATCAGAGTCCCGGAGCAGGGCCCGTCCCATGGCAACGAATTCGAATCCCTCATCCATGGCCTGATGTATGGAGTCGACAGTGTTGATCCCTCCGAGAAGGATCAGCGGTGTCTTGAGGGCGGCCTTGAACCGGCGCGCCATGGGGAGGAAGTACGCCTCCTCGAACGGGTACTCCTTGAAGATGAAACGGCCCAGGATCTTGAAGCCGATCTTCTGCGGTGTGGGAAGGATCTCGAGCATCTCTTTGCGCGGAGCACCGCCGCGGAACATGAACATCTGATTGGCTTGCGAGCCGCCACCGGTTAGCTCGATGGCGTTCAACACCCCTTCGGCTTCGTAGATCTTGGCGAACTCGATGCTTTCTGCGACCTGCAACCCGCGACGGATGCCGTCGGTCATGTTCATCTTGGCGGTCACCGCCATTGAATCACCCACGGCCTCGCGCACCGCTTCGAGGATTCGTCTTCCGAGGAGAGACCTGTTCTCGACCGACCCCCCGTACTCGTCACGCCGCTTGTTCCAATGCGGGCTCATGAAGGCGGAGATCAGGTAGTGGTGACCGAAGTGGAGCTCCACTGAATCGAATCCCGCTTGTTTTAAGAGTCGCCCGCCGGCCGCGAACTGTTCGACGACTTCGTCGATGCCGTCGGTGGATATCTGCTGAACCTTTGTGCCCATCAGTGTGCGGCCTTTGGAGGGACCCACAACTTTTTTGCCGGGGAGCACGCCCACGGCACCGGCGTGACCGAGTTGAGCGGCTATCCGGGCGCCTTCTCCGTGAATGACGTCCGCGATGCGGGCGAGACCGGGGAGGGCAGCGTCGTGAACATATATCTCGGCGGGCGCTCCCATGCCGTCGCGTGAGACCGCCACGTATGACACCGTGGTCATGGCGACCCCGCCTGCAGCCATTCGCCTGTGGAACTCGATCAAGCTGTCGGAGACCACATTCTTGCGGCTCATTCCTTCGAACGTGGCCGCCTTCAGGATCCGATTCCGCAGCTCAACGGGGCCGAGGCGGGCCGGAGCGAACGGGTCCGGTGGCATCTCGGCAATGTAGTCCGAGTACCTTTGAACGGCGATGTCCGAAAGTCCCTGCGCTAACTGTCAACAGATCGTCCTGTACGGGAACCCGGTCCTCCGCCAGGAGGCCAAACCGGTCACGGTGTTCGACGAGACGATCGAAAAGCTCATCCAGGAGCTGTTCGACACGATGTACTCGATCGACATCGGCGTCGGTCTCGCTGCCAATCAGATCGGCCGCTCGGAGAGCGTGTTCGTGTTCGACTGCCACGACGGTCTGGCAGCTGCAGTGGTCAACCCGGTCGTCGAGACCGTGGGGAAAGAGCTGCAGTACGGATGGGAAGGGTGCCTGTCACTTCCGGGCTTCGATCTCGAGACCACACGATACGAACAGTGCAAGGTCCACGGATTCGACGCTCAGGGACAACCTGTCACCTATGAAGGAGAGGGTCTGCGGTCGAGGTGCTTCCAGCACGAGACCGATCACCTGCACGGGATGATCTACATCGACAGGCATTCCGTGCGGACCAGAAAGAAGGCCGATTCTCTTATGAGAGCGACTGATTGGTACGGCCACATGTCGCTCGATCCCCGCTCGGACATGTACAGGCAGGCGCAGGCCGAAGAGGACTAGTGCATGTGCTCGCCGGCGTTCACGAGCAGTGACTGACCGGTGATGGCACGGGCACGATCGGAAGCCAGGAAGATCACCGCCTCCGCCACGTCACCGTCTGTCGCCATCTCGCCCAACGGCATGGTGGCGGTGAGCTCGGCGATGATGTCGTCCTCCGGGACCTTCTTGCTCGTGGCCATCCAGCTGACGTAGGCCTGAACGGGGGGACCCCACATCCAGCCGGGCGCAACGTTGTTAACGCGGATCTTGCGGCGCCCGAGCTCGATGGCCATGTGTTTCATGGCGCCGACGATCGCGGCCTTCGACGCCGCGTAACCGGCCTGGGGCATCGACGGAGGGGGATCGAACATTGTCTGTGAACCCACGAACACGACTGCTCCGCCGCCCTCTGCAAATTCCGGCAGGCAGGCCTCGACCATGTACAGCGAGCCGAACAGGTTGACTTCGATCATCTTGTGCCAGTCGTCCCAGTTGGCCCCTTCCACGCCGCCGAAAACCGTGTCCAGGGCCGCCAGATTGATGAGCACATCGATCTTCCCGAACAGCTCGGTGGCCTTTTTGGCGAACGCGGAACACGAATCCCGGTCTGTGACGTCGAGGCGGATAGCTACCGCGCTGTCCCCGAAGGGGTCGAGAGTCCTCGCGATGTCTTCCACGACCGGCTCGGTGCGGGCGCCGAGGAGGAGCCTCGCCCCTTCGCGGTTGGCGACCTCACCGATCTCGCGCCCGAGGCCTCTGCCCACCCCGGCGATGAGAACGGTCTTTCCTTCGAGCATGGGCGCGATTGCTGCCACTGACCACCTGACCCATTAACGATTCGGACACCGTTGTGGCGGCTGCATCACTGGGTGATGCCAATTGCCCATGGCCACGGGGTCGGACAGTACTTGTTCAAGAACCCCTCTGCGCAGCTGTAACGAAGCCGAGTTCTCGACATCGATTACCCGATTTTGTCCTGGTGAACCAGGTGAAAGGGTTCGTAGCGGCGGGCTTATAACTGTTGATAGCGTTTCTTGTCAGGTGGCGACACAGACGGGGGTCGGCACGTAGGGATACGTACGTATCCGAGAGGGGCAGGGGGATGTCTGGGGGCTCGATTCCAGGTTCTGTTTTTTCGATCTTTCGTTCGAAATTCTTGAAAGTAGCTGTAGTCGGAGGTCTGGCCGTGGCGCTGAGCGGCCTCACTGCGGAAGTCACCTCGGGCTCGGCTGCAGCAGCCTCGCCGAAGTCGGCCGTAACCCCCGATACGCGAGCGGCATGCCCTGAAACGAATCAGCAGGGAATGATGTTCTGCATGGTGCTGGTGCGCACCGACGTCAAGTCCCGATCCGAAGGGGTGTTCGGCTCCGGCAAGCCGAAGGGCTACGGCTACGGACCCAAGCAGTTGCAGAGCGCATACAAGCTGCCTTCTTCGACCGATGGTGCCGGGGAGTCTGTCGCAGTAGTCGACGCTTACAACGACCCTGACGCCGTGTCGGATCTCGCCACCTACCGCGCCGCGTGGGGGTTGCCGGCCTGTGACCCGTCGACCGGTGCCGGATGTCTGACCGTCGTCAATGAGAACGGTGCGACCAGCCCGCTTCCTCCGGAGAAGAAGAGCGGATGGGGGATCGAGGAGGCGCTCGACGTCGACATGGTTTCCGCAATCTGCCCGAAGTGCAAGATCTATCTGGTCGAGGCCAACTCAGGAAGGGTCGTGGATCTGGGCACCGGAGTGGACTCGGCGATCAGTCTTCTTCACGTCGACTTCGTCTCTAATTCCTACGGCGGTCACCAGAACGTCAAGGATCTGCAGTACGACAAGAAGTACTACAAGCACCCTGGCGATGCGATCGTGGCATCAGCCGGTGACGACGGATACGGAGTGATGTATCCGGCGGCTTCGCAGTACGTGACGGCGGTGGGGGGGACGAACCTGCGCAAGGACCCGGGATCCGCCCGGGGATGGAGCGAGTCGGTTTGGTCGGGCTCGGGATCGGGATGCTCCGAGTACGACCCCAAGCCCACATGGCAGACCGACACCGGTTGCAAGAACCGTACGGACAACGACGTCTCCGCGGTGGCTTCACCCGGAACCGGGGTGGCCGTCTACGACACGTACACCGCGGACGGGTGGGCGGAGGTGGGCGGAACCAGCGTCTCATCGCCGATCATTGCTTCGGTCTACGCCCTGGCCGGGGTTCCGGCTGCGGGTTCATACCCGGCTTCTTTCCCGTACTCGCATACCAATGACCTGTACCGGGTGACAACGGGAAGCAATGGAACATGCACTCCGGCCTACCTGTGTAACGGTGAGACCGGTTACAGCGGGCCTGGTGGGTGGGGGACTCCAGACGGGCTGGCGGCGTTCACAGGGTAGAGAGTCGGTCGTTGGTCAGAGGTGTGCCCGCCCTCTGCCATCATGAGTCGTGGCCAAGCTCTCCCGCACCTCCGCATCGGAGGCTGTAGCCGACGCCGGATGGCGCTATCAGCTCGGCACCTACGTGGCGTCAGTTCCGGTCTCCTCGATGGATCAGGCGCTCCAAGTTTCGCAAGGTGCGATCGCAGAGGCGGGCTCCGATGCCGATGAACATCTGCGTATCGACCTACGACCAGACCGGGTCGAGCTGTCACTCCAGACGCGCTCCTTGGGGTGCCTGACTGAGCGTGATGTCGACATTGCGCACGGGATAACCGAAGCGGTCGGGCGGCTGGGCTTGCGGATAGCGGAGCCGGTAACTGTCTCAGACAGAAGGCCGCCCGAGATGCTCGAGATCTCGATCGACGCCATGGACATTGCGGCGATCCGTCCGTTCTGGCGGGCAGTGATGGGGTTCGGTGACGAGCCGGGACTGGGAGGACAGACCGACGCCATCGTCGATCCGGCTGGTCAACTCCCGGCGATCTGGTTCCAGCAGATGGACGAACCGAGAACGCAGCGCAACAGGATCCACTTTGACATCACCGTTTCGCACGACGAAGGCGAATACCGTGTTAAAGCTGCGCTCGACGCAGGTGGACACCTGGTGAACGACGCCTACGCCCGATCTTTTTGGGTTTTGGCTGATGCAGAGGGTAATGAAGTCTGTGTATGCACATGGTTGGACCGCGATGAGCGCGAGAGCGCTAAGGAGATGAAATGAAGCGCCTCGCAAGCATTGGTGTTCTATTGGCAGCCGCCCTGGGGCTCGCTGCGTGTAGCAGTGGGAGCAGTTCGAACGGGATTCCGAACGAGTCCGCGACCCAGATCGTCAACTCCGTGGGCAACGCGCTCGGCTCGGCGAAGTCGGTTGCGATCTCAGGGAACGCCACCCAGAGCGGCACAGCGGTCACCTTCACGATCAGCACGTTCTCGAACGGAAGCTTCACAGGCAACATCTCGGATAACGGGACGTCCTTCAAGCTCATCAAGATCGGAAGCACGGACTACCTGAACGCCACTGCGGCCTATTACGAAAAGCAGGGGGTTCCGGCCTCCGCAGCCGGAGAGGTCGGGGGCAAGTGGATCTACGCGCCTGACTCGCAGTTCGGATTCGGTAATTCGTTTGTCCTTTCGGAACTCGAAAAGTCGGTGAAGAGCCCCACCGGGAAGGTGACCAAGGGAGCGAGCGGAACGATCGGCGGGCAGCCGGCTCAGGCGGTCGTCTCCTCTCAGGGAACTCTGTGGGTGGCGACGACCGGCCCGGCCTTCCCTCTGGAGCTGACCAAGAACGGGAGCAGCAGCGAGAAGATCACCTTCAGCGATTGGAACGAGGGAACTCCTCCGGTGGCGCCGTCGGGTGCTATCGCGTTGAGCAGCCTGGGCGGCTAACGGGCGACGGCTTGGAACGGCCGCGCAGCCTTAACTCCTGTTTCTGGTCGTAACTGCGTTGTTGACCGGGCAGTTGCCCTCGCTACGGCCGCACGCGGCGAAATCGCAGAGGCGACATAGCCATGGCTGTGGCCGGTCGTTGGTGCGGGCAGAGCGTTCCTCTGCTCTGAGTTGGGTGACCGTGGTGAGCATCGTGTCCAGCGCTGCCGCAAGATTGTCGATCTCGTCCAGGGACAACGCGGACAATGCGCTTGTCAGTGACTTCTCGCGCGTTTGAAGTATCCGTACCGCTGTGCGCCGGCCAGTTCGGGTCAAGACAACCGAGACGGTCCGACCGTCGTGTGCTCCGACCCGCTTGACGAGGCCTTCGGCAGCGAGGCGGTCGACGAGGCGGACGGTGCCCGAGTGAGTGAGGCCGAGCACGGAGCTCAGCTGCATGACGGATCCGCCGTCGAGGAACTCGTGCAGCGCGGCGAGGGCGGCCGGGGCTGACGGTCCGAGCTCCGCGATCGCTTCGACGGCGGTGTTCATCTGGTCAGCTACCACGAGGCTCAAGGCTCCCAGGGCGTTGGCTGCGTGCTGGCGCCTTGATTGTGTTCGGGCCACCGTTCTAGGTTATATGTATGAGTCACACACAATCTAGCTCCGAGCGCACAGAGTCGAGGGTGGAGCTGTCGATGGTCAACATCGACAGCGCGGACCCGGCGAGGCTGGCGCGGTTCTACGCGGCCGCGTTCGGCTGGGAGGTCACCTACAGCGACGACAACTACGCGATGGTCGAGGGCAACGGCATCAAGATCGGCTTCGGCAAGGTCGACCGATTCCGTCGCGCGCAGTGGCCTGACGAGGCGTGCGCCAAACGCTTCCACCTCGACCTGCAGGTCGACAACCTCGACGAGGCCGCCGAGAGCCTGTGCGCGATCGGAGCCAGTCAACCTGACTTCCAACCCGGCGCCGGCCGCTGGCGGGTGCTGCTCGATCCTGACGGCCAACCTTTTTGCCTGACTCCCCGTCCGGCGGCTGTGCCGTAACAACCGTGGCGACAGAACTCCCGGAGCTGCTCGTAGAGGACGCCGAGGCATGGCACGCCTGGTTGAACAGCCACCATGCCGACCACCCCGGGGTGTGGCTGGTTCTGCACAAGAAGGGCGGACAGACGACGGCGCTGACCTACGTGGAAGCGCTTGACGAGGCGCTGTGCTTCGGGTGGATCGACGGGCAGATCGCTCGACGTGACGACGACTGCTATCGCCAGCGCTTCACGCCCCGTCGGCGCAACAGCCCTTGGTCGGAGCGAAACGTCGAGCACGTCGCCCGCCTCACCCAGGCCGGACGGATGCAGCCGGCCGGAATAGCGGCCGTCGACGCGGCCAAGGAGCAAGGACGGTGGCAAGTGGCCTACCAGGGGCAGGCCCACATGCAGACGCCGCCCGATCTAGCTCAGGCGCTGGCGGCCAACCCCGCCGCAGCCGCGACGTTCGACCAGTTGGACGCAGCCAACCGCTACGCCATCGCCTACCGACTCAACGCCGTCAAGCGTCCGACGACCCGGGACCGCAAGCTGGCCGAGTACGTCGACATGCTCGCTCGCGGCGAATCCCTCCATCCCCGCAAGCCCCGTCGGTGACTGTTCCAGTCCGCCCAACGCCGAGGGCGCCACTAGTGCGGCGAGCCGGGCGCAACCAGCGGCCAGGGAAACTCGCGCTCCGCAACGAGAGCCAGCTCTAAGAGGAGCTGCTCTCCGTGATGACGGGTCAACACCTGCAGGCCGACCGGCAACCCATCAACGGTTCCGGACGGAATGCTGACTGCCGGACTGCCATTCATGTTCGAAGGAGCCGTCAGCGCGGCATTGTTCATGATCGCCCTCACGAACCCGACCTCTTCAATGAGATCGGCACCGGTGATCGTCGATGGTGGCGGACCTTCGGCTCTGAACGCCACGTCCGGGTTGCTGGATGCCATCACGAAGTCGACGGTCTCGAACAGATCCGCCATTGATTCGTTCAGATCTCTGCGCCAGTTCTCGATCGAAGCGGCGCGTTCGATGTTGTACCGCTGTTTCGCCGACTCGACGCCGGCGCGCATCTCTGTCGACAGATGCTCGAGGCAATCGGGGTACTCGTCGCCGAGGCCGGCGATGAAGCTCACCTGCCCGGCCATGGCCCACTGTCCCCGAAGCGGCGGGAGCTTGGGTTCCACCTCGATGATCTTCAGTCCGGCGGCGTGAGCGAGGCGCTCGGCCGCGGCTTGCACGACTTCGGCGACCTCGGTACGCACCCGGGCGATTCCGAGCTCGGGGAGAATGGCGACGGTCCGCCCCTTCAGGTTGATCGTTCCGAGCGCCTGTTCCCATCCAGTGACTTTCGGAACGCTGAGAGGGTCACGCGGGTCGTAGCCGTTGACTGAGTCGAAATACCTGGCGGTGTCGCGGACCGATCGGCTGAGGCATCCGTTCACGGATGTGAGCGGCTGGATGCCAGCCCTCGGTCCTGACGGGATGCGCCCGTAGGTCGCCTTCAGGCCGAAAAGACCGGTGAAGCCGGCAGGGATCCGGATCGACCCACCTCCATCGCTTCCGGTGGCGATCGGGAGCAACCCACCCGAAACTGAGGCCGCGGTGCCGCCCGATGAGCCTCCCGGGGTGCGCTCCGGATTCCATGGATTGCGGGTTGTCCCGTGGAGCTCGGTGGAGGTGCAGTTGATGCCTCCGAACTCGCTCGCAGTCGTCTGCGCCACCAGCAGAGCACCGGTAGAACGGAGCCGTTCGACCGAGGTGTCGTCGTGGTCGGAGATGCGATCAGCGAACACCATCGAAGCTTGCGTATACGGCCAGCCTTCGACCCGCTCCAGCTCCTTGATGCCGAACGGCACGCCACCGAAGGGGAGCGATACGTCCGCCGTGGCGGCCTCATCACGCGCTTTGTCGAACTCGGTGTAGCTGAACGCGTTCAGCTCGGACCTGTCGATGGCTTCGATGCACGCATCGAGCGCTTCGAGTGGCGAGATCTCGCCGGATCTGAACGCGTCGACGAGGCTGCACGCGTCGCCGAGCCATGGAGTCGTCATGGGATCCGACGGTAGCCGTGTAGATCTGGGAGTGCTGAGTTCGGTGGATCAGTTGCCTGAGGGGTTGGGCGGAAGTGGGAGGCCGAACACCGCAATGTTGACCGGCCGCGAACCCTCCGGCCGTTTGGACAGATCGAAGGTCCGATCCCTGTACTCGGAGAGGAGCGTGTTGATCTCGTCTCCGACCTTCTCGAGTTCGTCGGCCGTCAGGTAAGTGAGAGCGTTCGAGTTGAAGGCCGCCTTCTTCCATTCCGGCGGATAGCTCTGACGCTCCTGCAGATACCGGTCCACGCGCTGCGCCTGGCGGTCCATGAGCACGCGCGTAAAGGATTCGCCGGCCAGGCTCAACTCGGAGTTGTCCGACTCATCGGTGAACTCGGTCCCGAGGTGGACCAGACGCCAGGGCCTCGAGCGGCCGCGTCCACCGGGAGCCTCTTCGACGAACCCGTATTTGGCGAGCACGTTCAAGTGCCACGACATGTTCCCCGGGCTGTCGTCGAGGAGAACTGCGGCGGCGGTCGCGGTCAGAGGTCCTTCACGAAGTAGGGCCTCCATGATGGCGAGGCGAAGTGGATGAGCGAGCGCCCGCATGACCTTGGGGTCGGTCAGCTTCCGTCGCGCGGATTCGCGGGCGACGGTTTTTTTCGCTTTGGCAATGGCGCTCTTGCGGGTCGCCTTTGCCTTGTCGAGGGCGAGACTCTTGCGACGCATGGCGTCGGTCAGTTGCGATTCGTCTGTTTCTAATTCAGATGCTTCTGGGTCGATTGCTTCTGGGTCGATTGCTTCTGGCTCGACTGGGTCGGATTCCACGCCTTCCAGTGAACCAGTATCTGAAGGATCGGATGCTGTCTTGGTGAGCAGCCTCATTTCGAAGGCCTTACCTGCTGAAAGGGAGAGGTCGCAGCTGCGGGGGAGTTCCGTTTCCGTTGCGGACCAGCCCCCATCCGGCAGAGACCATCCAGGCCCCCACCTTGGTCTCGACCCTTCCGACAGGACCGGAGCCGGAGCGCCGGCGAGAGCGACCGGACACCTTCTTAGGGTGCCGGTCGTCTCGCAGGTCTGCCAGGCGCTGCTCTGTGAGCGATATAAGGACCGACGGATGCATTTCAACCTCCTAGACTTGCTTTACAAGAGTCCTTGTCACAAGATTCAGTGTCACAAGAACTCCTATGACAAGAGTACTCGTCACAAGGACCCTTGTCAAGAGTATTACAAGAAGTCTTGTCGTACTTTGGTGCCCAGGTACTGGCCCCCGGGCCCGGGTGCGGTCAACATGGCTGGCATGGACGTCCTCGTAGTCGTAGGAGGAGATCCGCCTCCCCCCAGGCTTGCTCTCCGTGCACATCAAGTGATCACCGTCCCCCCGGACGAGATGGTGGCGAACCTGGTCGCGGACCTCCGCGGCCGATTCCCCCGTCAGATCGGAGTCGTCGGATCCGGGGGAGCCGAGGTTGCAGCCCAGCTCAAGAAGGCAGGTCTGCCGATCGAGCTGCACACAGACGAGGTTCTGGTGGCCGAGGGCCAACTTCAAGGAGTGGAGATCGTCCCCCTGACCGACTCCGGGGCTCCGATTGAGGCTGCGGACTCGCTTTTGGATCTGGTCGGGAACACCCCGTTAGTTCGGCTCGATCGGACGGCTCGGGATCTGCCTTGTCAGCTGTTCGCCAAGCTCGAACTGTTGAACCCCGGCGGGAGCGTCAAGGATCGCCCTGCCATCGCGATGGTCGATGAAGCCGAGCGGCAGGGCCTGCTCGGTCCGGGATCGACCATCGTCGAGGGCACGTCGGGAAACACAGGCATCGGTCTGGCGATAGTCGCGGCTCGGCGGCGTTACCGCTGCATCTTCGTTATGCCCGACAAGATGGCTCCGGAGAAGATCGCGCTGCTTCGTGCTTACGGGGCCGAGGTGGTGGTGTGCCCGACGGCGGTGGCGCCTGACCATCCGGACTCCTATTACTCGGTCACGGCACGGCTGGCGCAAGAGATCCCGGGAGCGTTCCATCCGAACCAGTACGCCAACCCGGCGAACCCTCAAGCACACGTGTTGACCACAGGACCGGAGATCTGGCGACAGACCTCGGGTCGCATCACCCACTTCGTTGCCGGCATCGGAACGGGCGGAACCATCAGCGGGGTGGGGCGTTACCTGAAGTCGCAGAACCCGGATGTGCAGATCGTCGGGGCCGACCCTGAAGGATCGGTCTATTCCGGGGGATCGGGAAGGCCGTATCTGGTCGAGGGGATCGGCGAGGATTTCTGGCCCACCACCTACGACCCGAAAGTGGTCGACCGCGTCGTCATGGTGAGCGACACCGACTCGTTCCTCACCGCACGTCGGTTTGCGGCCGAGGAAGGGATCCTGGCAGGAGGGTCCACGGGGACCGCCGTGTTCGCGGCACTGCAGCTGGCGCCGGACCTTCACCGCGACGACATCGTGGTCGTGCTGGTTCCGGACTCCGGCCGTGGATATCTGTCCCGCGTCTACAGCGACGAGTGGATGGCCGACCATGGCTTTGTCCGCACTACCGGGCACACGGTGTCGGAGGCCCTCGATCGCAAGAGCGACGCGTTGCGCGGCCTGATCCACGTGCATCCCACGGAGCAGGCGCGCCAAGCCATTGCGATCATGCAGGAATTCGGCGTCTCGCAGGTGGCGGTGATAAAAGCCGAACCCCCGCTCGCCGCGGCCGAGGTGGTCGGCGCGGTCTACGAGAGAGAGCTCATGCAGCGCGCCGTTGCCGATCCGGGACTACTGGACGCCACGGTCGAACAGGTCATGGGTCCACCCCTCCCCACAGTCGGAGCCGGCGAGCCGATGGACGTTGCGGTTCAACGGCTGGAGGACGCCCCGGCTGTTCTGGTTCTGGATCGTGGTCACCCTGTCGGCGTATTGACGCGGTCAGACGCGCTCGGGTTTTTGGCTCAGGTTGGAGTGACGCGGGACTTGTCACGATGACGGAACATTCGAACGATTCTGGCGATTCTGACGGCTCGCACGTGCCGGGCTTCGCAACCCTTGCCATCCACGCAGGGCAGGATCCCGATCCGACCACCGGCGCCGTAGTCACACCGATCCATCTCGCCTCGACCTTCGCGCAGGAGGCGGTCGGAAAGCATGCCGGGTTCGAGTACTCGCGCACGGGCAATCCCACCCGTGCTTCGTTGGAAGCGACCCTGGCTGCTCTCGAAAAGGCCCGTTTTGGGTTCTGCTTCGCCAGCGGAATGGCTGCGGAAGATGCGCTCCTACGCGGGTTGCATCGCGGCGATCACCTGATCATCCCGAACGACGCCTACGGGGGGACCTACCGCCTCGTCGACAAGGTGCTTCAACCGGACGGGATTTCGTACACCTCTGTCGATCTGTCGGATCTGGCTGCTCTCGAGGGTGCGTGGAGGGAAGAGACGCGTCTGGTGTGGGTCGAGACTCCGACCAATCCGATGCTCAACATCGTGGATATCGAGTCGGTTGCTGAGTTCGCACACTCGAAGGGCGGAATCTGCATCGTCGACAACACGTTTGCGACGCCTTATCTGCAATCACCCCTGGTGCTCGGGGCCGACGCCGTCGTGCATTCGAGTACCAAGTATCTGGGCGGCCATTCGGATGTTGTCGGAGGGTTCGTCGGTACTAACGACCCTGAACTGGCCGGCGATCTGGGATTCATCCAGAACGCGACCGGGGCGGTGCCGAGTCCGTTCGACTGCTACCTGATTCAGCGTGGGGTGAAGACATTGGCAATCCGTATGGATCGTCAGTGCGAAAGTGCGGCGGCGATTGCCGAGTTTCTGGCGTCACATTCCGCGGTCGATCGGGTTCTGTATCCGGGACTTGAGTCGCATCCCGGCCATCAGGTCGCTCGACGTCAGATGGCGGACTTCGGGGCAATGATCAGCTTCACCTTGAAAGGCGGGGAAGAAGCCGCTCTCGACGTGGCGGCGAAGACGGAGTTGTTCACGCTTGCAGAATCTCTTGGTGCGGTTGAGTCGTTGATCGAGCATCCCGGCCGGATGACTCACGCGTCAACCGCTTTGTCTCCGTTGGAGGTGGACCCCGCATTACTGAGATTGTCGATTGGGCTCGAGACGTTGGACGATCTGCTACGGGATCTCGAGCGTGCTCTCGGTTAGTAGTCAGGCCATTACTTCTGACTAATCCTGAAGAGCGCTGAGGTCAGGGCCAAGGAGACCGCTACGGTCGCTGAGCCCTTCGAACCAAGTAGTCGTGGAACTTAGGGGCCGTATATTGATATACGCCTTTACTTGTGCGATAGATAACGCCTTGATCAGCTAGACGACCCATCAACACGTTGACATTGCCGACGCTCTTGTTCGCGAGGTGTTGTATGTCAGCCGTGCGCAACGGGGGATAACTGCATTCGGCAGTCGAGAGGATCAGATCCTGTTCAGCGGGAGTTAGAGCCTCAACCCGCCCGTCATAGAAGTCCATGTCGAGCCGTCTGTATATGTCGAACTCGATCGAGTCGAGGAGTGGCACATCGAAATCAGATAACCCGGCCTGTACGGCCGCTTCCCATAGCTCTGCGCCCCATATCTGGACGAAATATGGATACCCTTCGACCTCGTTTACGACGCGCTCCACCAGATCATCGGAAGCGACCACATCAGTGTTGTCCAACGGTCTTACGAAGGCTTCAATGGCTTGTTGGTCAGGAAGACCGGTCACCTCTTCCCCGCGAAACATTCTTTCGGAGTAAGTGCGAGCTTTAAGTAGGTTGGTCCGCAGTGTCGGCAAACCGCACAACGTGATCCCTATCGGAACCTCGTGTTCTTGCAGCCTGTTGATCGCGGCGATCAAAAGGGAGAGGGGATGCTCTTGCTCGTTATCACGGATCACCTGGGCCTCATCGAGCATCAGCATGTACCCGCCGTATCCTTGATCATCTGCTCGTCCCACTGTCTCGAAAAGTGACTCCGACATGTCCTTTTCCTTCGTCCCAGCTGTTGGGGCGAAGGACAGCTCTATGTCTTGCCAACTGACCGTTATCAAACCTCTCGCGGATGCCGTGATGTTCTTGGTTGCCTCCCGTACTCTTTCGACGCGGGAAGTGCGAAGGTCAGCTTGATGAGCCAAACCCCGAACTAGTTGAGCCAGGCCGGCCTCGCTGTTGTGCCGAGGCTCCAGTTGGATTCTGCTCGTGAGCCAGCCCTCTGCTTGAGCCTCGTCTTCGAGACGCTTGAGTAGAACGCTCTTCCCTACACCGCGGAGTCCGGTTATCCGAATATTCGCAGGAATCTCTGGAGCGGACTTCAGTGTCGCTTTGAACCTTCTGATCTCTTTGTCGCGTCCGGCAAGAAAGAGAGGAGTCACTGAGGCTCCCGGCCTGTAGGGGTTTTTCAGCTCCGGCATCTGGCTCATAACATCCTTGTTGTTAGAACACTGCTATCCTAACAGACAGTCTGTAATGATCGGTTAACCGGGCACCTTGATTGAGCGTTCGATCACAGGCGAGCGCGGATGAGGATGCCAGTTAGGCTCGAAAAGCTGGTCAGCAGGTACACAAGGTCGCAGACCGGGGAGTGACGTGTACGACGTTTTCGTCAGCTATCGCCATTCCGATGCGGAGGCTGTCCGACCCCTGGTGTCCGCTCTCGAGCGCCTCGGATTGACCGTGTGGTTCGACGCCTCCTCGGTTCCCGATTTCGGTTCCATCTCGGAGGCCGCCCGGAGAGGACTTGCCGAGTCGAAGGCTCTGGTCGTCTATTACTCGGCCGGTTTCCCTCAGTCTTCTCCGTGTCAGTGGGAGCTGACCCAGGGCTTCGTCGCGTCCATGCGCCTCGGAGATCCGAGCAAACGGGTGCTCGTGGTCAATCCCGAACCGGGGTCCTTGCACATAGAGCCGGTCGAGCTCAGAGACGCTCTCTACGGCGCGCTCGCTGGCGTCGGCACCGGCACAACGGAAGTCGACGAGATAGCGGCACGGATCGCGTCTCATGTGGCGACGATCGACGAGCATCTCGGTGAAGGTATGGCACAGCCGGCCACGTGGCTGCCCTCCCACCCGTCGGCTGCTACCCGGTTCGCCGGCAGGTTCAGGCAGATGTGGCAGATCCACTCGGCCATCCACGCGCCCCGGCTTGCCATGACCCAGGGGGCTGTAGGCCCGGGCATCTGCCAGGTTCGCGGGCTCGGGGGAGTCGGCAAGTCCTTGCTTACCCGGGAGTACGCACTGCGTTACCAGGCGAGCTTTCCCGGTGGCGTCTTCTGGCTCTACGCACAAGGTGACGTGACCTCGATCGACGGACCCGAGCGCGAGGCTCTGCGACTCAATCAGATTCGAGGTTTCGCCCACTCGGTGCTCGAACCGGAGCTCGCCTCCGGCATCGACGCCCTGGCGCCACTGGACCTCGAGGCGGTGCTCCGCAATGCGCTCGGAAGGAAGACCGAGCCCTACCTGTGGGTCGTCGACGACCTGCCTGGCGGCCTCGCTTCCGATGAGGTCTACCGGTGGGTAGGGCCACCCGGCGCGTGCACGATCGTGACGACGCGCTCGAGCGAATACGGCGCGCTCATGCCCGAGGTCAACCTGGGAGTGCTCGAGCCCGACGAGGCCCTTCAGGTTCTCGTCGCCAGAAGACCTCCCAAGGATGAAGCGGAGCTCGAAGCAGCGAGGCAGATCGTGGCCGAGCTCGGCGGCCACGCGCTCGCGATCGATGTGGCCGGAGCCACACTGCGGTTCCAATCCTTCACCGAACTGTTCGCTCATCTGCTGGACCCGACCCAGGACGAGCTCGAGCTCGCCGCGGCTCTGAAAGAGGAGCTCCCGACCGGGCGCGAGCGCAGCATCTCGGCGACGCTTTCGCTCAGCGTCGATCGTCTCGGCGACGGGGGCAGGGACCTGTTGCGGATCGCCTCGATGCTCGCCCAAGATCCGATACCGCGGTCGCTTATCGACGCAACGCTCCAGGCGACGGACAGCCTCGACCCCACGCCGGCGCGGATCGCCACCATGACGGCACTCGACGAGTTGCTTTCACTTTCGCTGATCGAGCCGGTGGAGGACGGTTCATGGCAGATCCATCCTCTGCTGGCGAGAACCGTGGTACTCAAGGACACCGATCCCGATAGGCGGGCCGCTCTCAGGCACGGCGCCGTTGCCGCGCTCACGCGTCTATTCGAGGATCCCGCCGATCCACAGTCGAGAGAGACGATGCGACCGCTCGTCGCCCACGCGAGACGGCTGGTCCAGCACCTGACGGACTTGGGCGATACCGAGCTCGCCTCCCAGGTCGCCGCCTACGACCTGCAAGTGGGCGACTACAGCTCCGCGAAGGCGACGCAGCGAGCGGAGGTGGCTGCGTTGGCCGAATTGCTCGGTGAGCACGAGCGCCAGACGCTGGCGGCGAAGGCCCGGCTCGCGGCAACTCTGCGGATGGTGTTCGAACTGCCCGAGTCCCGGCAGATGTTCGAGGCCGTGCTCCAGGCCGACCGCGAGGTTTTCGGACCCGACGACCGCGACACCCTGATGGCAGCCGGAGAGCTCAGCAGGACCCTCATTCTCATGGAGGAGCCGGAGACCGCCAAGTCTCTGGCGGAAGAAGCTCTGTCCGGACGGCGCAGGATCCTCGGACCGGAGCATCCGGAGACACTGCGCGCCGCGAGCGACCTGGCGAACGCGCTCGACTTCCTCGGCGACTCGCAACAAGCGAAGACCTTGATCGACGACGCAGTTGATTCTTACCGGAGGGTGCTCGGATCAGAGCACCCGGAAACCTTGAAAGCCATGACCCTCCAGGTGGTGATTACCGCCAGCGCCGGGGATCAAGAGTCCGCGCGCAGGATCGGAGAAGAGCTGCTGTCGACAAGGCGTCAGGTGCTGGGTGACCGCCATCCCGAAACTCTTGTGGCGATGAACAACCTCGCCTACCTGCTGTGGGAATTAGGCGAGCTCGACGATGCCCGCCTCCTTGTCGAGCAGGCCATCGAAAGCCAGCAGGAGCTCTTCGGCAAGGAGAACCTTTCCACCCTCTGCTCTACAGACACGCTTGCGTGCATCCGGCGCGATCAGGGGGAGTTGGATGCTGCGAGAGCAATGGGCGAAGAAATCGTTGCCACCTCACGCCGGGTGGTCGGACTCCGGAACTGGAACACCCTCGTTTTCATGTCGAATCTGGTGCAGACGCTCCGAAAGTGCGGTGACATCACTGCCGCGGTCGACCTCGCAGAGGAGGTTGTCTCTTTGAGCGGTGAAGCGCTCGGGCCGGATCACCCCATGAGGGTTGCCGCGGCGGAGGCCCTTGCTGCGTTACGGGGCGGTTGATTCAACCGCTGTTGATGCAGGGCGGCAGTCCTTCAGCCGGACGCTTGGTCCTCTTCGATGACGATGCGAGCCAACTTCTTGGGGGCGACCAGTGTGTAGGAGGTCCTAACGAACTCCTCGATCTCGTCCCACCCCGCCGCGTTCAGCTTTCCTTCGAGCTTGATGGACACCCAACCGGAACGACCCAACCCGTAACCGGTCGGCTCCGCTCTCGGATCGGTGGCGCAAACCGCGGCTGCTTCCTCTTTCGGAAGCTTGACCGTCACGCTCGTCGCCTCCTGATTGGTGAAGATGAAGTTCTTCCCGTTGACGCGGAATGTCGGCTCTCCGCCCCACGCCTCGATGTCGACACGAGTGGTCTCGGGCAGTCGGGACGCGATCTTCTCCAGGCGATCCATGTTCGACGCCATTGTCAACTCGGATCGAACAGGACCGGCAGCGTCGGCGGCGACCTGAACGGGATGCCCTCCACCTTGACCGGATCGGCCTCCGGGTCGAGCCTGAGGTTGGGCAAACGATCGAGAACCGCAGTGATCCCCACTCGCAGTTCCAATCGCGCCAAGTGCATCCCGAGGCACTGATGGCGCCCCGTGCCGAACGAGATGTGCGGCTTCTGTTCGCGATCCGGATTGAAGTTCTCCGCATCTTCGAAACGACTCTCGTCATGATTGGCGGATCCCATGCAACAGAGCACTGAAGCGCCTTCTGGGATCTCGACCCCTCCCACCACAACGGGTTCCAGAGCCTCACGATTGACGATGGTGACCGATGTCTCCCATCTGAGGACCTCTTCGATGACCGTGTCGATCATGGCGCGATCGGCCAGGACCCTCTCCATGATCTCGGGATGTGTGAGCAGGGCGAGCATCGTGCTCCCCATCACCCGGAACGTGGTCTCGGCCCCGGCCGGCAGCAACAGCCGTAAAAAGCCGTACACGTGCTCGTCGGAGAGGCGTTCGCCCTCCATCTCCGCAGTGACTATTTCCGAGATCATGTCGTCGCGCGGGTTCTCACGTCGCTCCGCCACGATCGGTTCCAGGTACTCGCGCATGGCACGTGAAGCTGGAATGCTCCTGTCCCAGTCCTGCGGTCCCTGCGATATGTCTAGCGCCCACTTCTGGAACAGCTCAAAGTCCTCGATCGGAACCCCCAGCACCCCCGCGATCACCTGCACCGGGTAGCGGCTGGTCACGTCTGCGACCAGGTCGGCGCGACCGGTTGGCGCGATCTTGTCCAACAGTCCGCCGATCGTCGGTGCGATCAGCTCGTTGTCCCATCGTTCGAGCGCTGACGGCCTGAACGCCTGGGCCACGAGCGACCTGTATTTGCGATGCTCCTCGCCCTCCATCCCGAGCATGAAGGTCCCCATCACCGGACCCATCGTCTCGTTGTTGATCCGCGTCGAGAACCGATCCGGATCCCGGAGCACGGAAGTGACGTCGTCGAACTTGGTGACCATCCACATGGGTCGCCCGGTCAGATCCGTTTCCACCTCGAGCACCGGCGAGTCGCGTCTGCACCCCGACCAGAAGTCGTAGATGTCGATGTCCCCGTCGAATGCGCTCGAAGGCCCTTCCCCGGCCTCGGCCACATCCCCGATGTCATTGTTCACGGCGTTCCTCCACCCACTTGTCTCATCCGCCTTCATTCGTGTCGTCGCCGGGGTTGACTCCCGGCGCGTCCCGTCTGGCGATGACGTGCACATCGATCCCGGCGTCCGACGCGTAGCGCAGGATGCGTCGCACGATCTCGCCCTTGGTCATCTCCTGCCATCTGCTTCTTCTCGACGAGCCCAGAACTATCTGCGTTATCTGGTGTTTCTTCGCGTAGTCGACGATCGCCTGCGCCGCGTCGTCGGCCTTCAGGTCCTCCCACAACGCACCCAGATCGTCTGCGAGCTTGTGGAGCAGGCTTATGGCGTGCCTGCTCGAGTCGTTCAACGGCGCGTCGCCGGAAACGTGGATCACATGCAGGTCCGATTTGAGCCGCGAGGCGAGGCGCGCCGAACGCCGCAGCAGCATGTCGGTTCCCGGTGCCGCGGTCACACAAACCAGGATTCGCTCGGTGGTCTCCCAAATGTCTGTTACGTCGTGGCGCCGTAGATACTCGAGGAGGTCGTCGTCGGTCTCATCCGCCAGGAACCGCAAGGCCAGCTCGCGTAGCGCGGTCAGGTTCTCGGTGCGGAAGAAGTTTCCGAGCGCCTGCGGGATCTTCTCGGTGGGGTAGATGTTCCCGTGGAGCATGCGGCGGCGAAGCTGCTCGGGAGACGAGTCGACCAACTCGATCTGATCGGCGGTACGCACCACCCAGTCGGGAACGCGCTCGCGCACATGCGTGCCCGAGATGCGCTCGACCGCGTCGGCCAAGCTCTCCAGGTGCTGGATGTTCACCGTCGTGATGACCGATATGCCGTTCTCGATCAACTCGAGAACATCCTCCCAACGCTTCTCGTGGCGGCCGGAGCCGGGAACATTGGTGTGCGCCAACTCGTCGATCAAGGCCACCGCCGGTTTGCGGGTCAGCACCGCGTCGAGGTCCATTTCCTCGAATACCGTTCCCCGGTACTCGACCTGCTTTCTCGGCACGACCTCCAGGCCCTCGCACATCTCGATGGTGTGGGCGCGGTTGTGGGTTTCGACGAAGCCGATGACGATGTCGGTCCCCCGTTCTACGCGGCGCTTGGCCTCGTTGAGCATGGCGAAGGTCTTTCCGACCCCGGCCGCGGCACCGAGGTAGATCCTGAAGCGCCCGGCCGCTTGAACGACATCAACAGTGTCCTCGTCGACCTGGGCATTACGGGTCGGCGGGGCGGGCTGCGTCGGGGTCGGGGTCGGCTGATCCGGCACTCCTTCAGTCTGTCGTGTCCGGTACCGGTCGGTATCAGATTTGAATCCCGCCGGTATCAAAAAAAGGTGGATCTGCCCAGGTCAATGGCCAGTTGATAGTCCACTCTGGACTACTAGTCCAGAGTGGACTAGACCTCCGGTATGGAGAGTCCCCGCTTGTCTCAGACTGGCTACGTCGTGCTCGGCCTGGTCTCGCGTCAGCCCACCGCAGGTCACGAGCTCGCACGCTTCGCCGAGATCTCGATCAAGAACTTCTTCCCCCTCACCCGGAGCCACATCTACACGGAGCTCGAGAAGCTCGAAGGGCTCGGTCTCCTGTCCTCCACGGAGGTGCCCCAGGATCGTCTTCCCACCAAGCGGGTCTACGAGATCACAGCCGAGGGCGAATCGGTTCTCGGTAAGTGGCTCGCGGAGGCACCGGTGGAGGAGGAGAAGGACCGTTGCCCCATGTTGGTGCGGGTGTTCTTCGGAGAGCGGTTGTCCACCGAACGGCTCACCACACTTCTCGATGAGTACGAGGAATCCGCACGTGCGCGCCGCGACTGGTACGCCGGGTTCGTCGATCAGTTGGTCGATGAGCCCGAGTACGGCTTCCCCCGCTTGACCGCCATCTTCGGTGTGAAGCGCGAGCAGGCGAAGTTGGACTTTGTGGCCGAGGCGCGCACCTTGTTGCCGGGACTTATCGAGGGGGCCAAAAATGCTTAGCGCTCTTGCGCGGCTCGCCACGCGACGGCCCAAGCGCGTCGTCGTGTTCGCGATCATCGCCTTCGGAGTGTGCGGGGTACTGGGAGGTCCCGCCGCCGGACTGTTGAGCGCGAAGAATCCCTTCAACAACCCCTCTTCCGAGAGCTCGCGCGCCGAGGCCTTGATCCAGAAAGCAACGGGTCAAGAAACCAGTCCCGGAGTTCTGGCCTACGTTCCGGCGCCGCCCTCGAGTAGCGAGGTCGCCCACGTCGCTTCACTGCTCGCTCATGTTCCCGGCGTGGCAAAGGCCCTCACACCACCTGTCGGAGTTCACTCGCCTTTGGTTTCGAGCGATGGCTCGGCTTCGATGGTGGCTGTCTACATGGCGGACGGAGCCAGCCAGTCGAAGACGGTCTCGAAGATCGATCACGCGGTCAAGCACGCTCATCTGCCCGGTGTGTTGCTGGGCGGGCAAGATGTCGCCAACGTCCAGGTCGGAGATCAAGCGGTCAAGGACCTCGGGATGGCTGAACTGCTGGCGTTCCCGTTGCTCGCACTCATCGCGTTGTTCGTGTTCCGTGGGTTCTCCGCCCTGCTGCCTTTGGCCACGGGTGGGTTGGCGGTATTCGCCACGTTCCTGGTCCTCCGTGTGATCAACGAATTCTTCCCCTTGTCCACGTTCGCCTTGAATCTCGTGATCGGCCTCGGACTGGGGCTCGCCGTCGACTACAGCCTGTTCATGGTGTGGCGATTCCGTGAGTACTTACAGAAGGGAATGGACCCCGCCGCCGCTCTTCACGCCACGATGGTCAAGACCGGCCGCACCGTTGTGTTCAGTGCGTTGACCGTGGCCGCGGCCCTGGCCACACTGACCATCTTTCCCTTGCGTTTCTTAGTCTCGATGGGGATCGGCGGTGCCGTGGTGGCAGTGATCGCCGCGGCCAGCGCGCTCGTGATGCTTCCGTCGTTGATGTTCCTGATGGCCCGGCGCATCGGCAAGACGAAAGTCAAAGAAGGTGAGAAAGGCTTCTGGTACCGGTTGTCGCACGGCGTCATGAAGCAGCCGGCCCTGATCGCCATCGGAACCATTGCGGTTTTGGTTTTGCTGGCGTGGCCCACACCGTCGATCCGTTGGAGCGGCATCGACGCAAGCGTCCTGCCGACGAGCCAGAGCGCCAGGGTCGTAAACGACATCGTCGACAGCAAGTTCCCCCAGTTGCACGGCGGGGATCCGATTCTCGTTGCCGCGGTGGTCCCCGACGGTGGTGTTGTCGGAAGTTCGGGCGGCGGATCGGGCCAGTTGGCCGCTTACGCCTCCCGCCTCAAGGCGCTTCCCGGTGTGGCGTCGGTTGCCGGACCGACCCGTCTGGCGGGCGACGTGTGGGAGATCAGCGTCGGTACCCCGTACAGCGGCATCTCCTCGGCCGGGCAGCAGCTGGTGCGCGTTGTTCGCGACACGCCGTCACCGGACCCGGTACTTGTCGGTGGGGCCGCTGCCGACACGCTCGATCTGCGTAACTCCATCGCCGACAACGTGCCCATCGCACTGATCATCCTGTGCGCGCTGACCATGATCGTGCTGTGGATGATGACCGGATCGGTGATCCTTCCCATCAAGGCGCTCGTGATGAACGGCCTCACCGCATTCGCGGCGACGGGAATCCTCGTCTTCGTTTTCCAAGGGGGCCGTTTCACCGGGCTCCTCTCGTATACGAGCCAGGGCGGTATCGAGGAGACCGACTTTTTGATCCTCGTGGCGGTGGCATTCGCCTTGTCGACCGACTACGGCGTCTTTTTGTTGGCTCGGATCCGCGAGGCTCGAGCTACCGCGCCCAGCGAGCGTGAGGCCATCGCGTCGGGACTGGCGAGCATGGGTCGCCTCGTCAC
>JBAPRR010000263.1:0-2258 GCA_049281195.1 Acidimicrobiales bacterium | reverse complement strand
GGTTCGAGCGAGGCCTGCATGCTCGGCGGCCTCGCACTGAAATGGCGGTGGCGACAAAGGAGGCAGGCCCTCGGTCTCCCCACCGACAAGCCGAATCTCGTGACCGGTTCGAACGTCCAGGTGTGCTGGGAGAAGTTCTGCCGCTACTGGGACGTGGAGCACCGGCAGGTTCCGGTTGGACCGGAAGTCACGCATCTCACCGCTGAATCTGCGATCGCGCATTGCGACGAGAACACCATCGGCGTGGTCGCCATCCTCGGTTCGACGTATGACGGCGCGTACGAGCCAGTTGCAGAGATCGCAAAGGCACTCGATGCGCTCGCCGCGGGCGATGGGCCTGATATCCCGATCCACGTGGACGCGGCGTCCGGGGGATTTGTGGCTCCGTTCTGCGACGAGTACCTGGAGTGGGATTTCCGCGTTCCGCGGGTCCAGTCGATAAACGCATCGGGGCACAAGTACGGCTTGGTGTACGCCGGAGTGGGCTGGATCATCTGGCGCGATCACTCCGCTCTGCCGCAGGACCTTGTGTTCGACGTCGAGTACTTGGGCGGGCACATGCCGACGTTCGCCCTCAACTTTTCGCGTCCCGGTGCGCAGGTGGTGGCGCAGTACTACATGTTCCTGCGACTGGGCAGGGAAGGATTCAAGCGCGTGCAGGAAGCGTGTTGCGAGACGGCGGGCTGGATCGCGGATCAGGTGGACGCCATGGAGCAGTTCGCCCTGGTCTCGAAAGAGCCGGGCATCCCGGTCCTCGCGTTCAAGATGGCGTCTGAGCGCAGCTACACCGTTTACGACGTGTCGGAATCCCTGCGCGCCCGGGGCTGGCTTGTTCCCGCCTATCCGATGCCGCCGGGCATGGAGGACGTGTCGGTGCTGCGGATAGTGGTGCGAAACGGCATGAGCATGGACCTGGCGGGAATCCTGATCGATGACCTGAAGAATTGTGTCGAAAGGCTCGAGCGTCGCGGTGGGAGTAGCGAACCGGACCTGGAGCAGCAGGCCGGTTTCCACCACTAGAGACTCGATTCTTCACGTCATCAAAAGGGGACTGAAATGACAAAGCGGGTTGTGGTGTGGGGCACCGGATTCGTGGGCAGGATGGTCATCGCCGAGATCATCGATCACCCTGAGTTCGAGTTGGTCGGAGTGGGGGTGCACGACGCCGACAAGGTGGGAAAAGATGCCGGCGAGCTGTGCGGTTTGCCGCCGATCGGAGTCAATGCCACCGATCAGATCGCCGATCTCATCGCGCTCCAGCCGGATGCCGTGGCCCATTACGGACCTACCGCGGCACATGCCGACGAAAACATTCGGGTCATCGGCGAGTTCCTCCGAGCAGGGGTCGATGTCGTTTCGACAGCCATGACTCCGTGGGTGTGGCCACAGTCCCGTTACAACCCGCCCAACTGGATCGACCCGATCACACAGGCGTGCGAGGCCGGTGCGGCATCGTGCTTCACCACTGGGATCGATCCCGGATTCGCCAACGATCTTTTCCCGATGACCCTCATGGGATTGTGCTCAGAAGTCAGGTCGGTGACAGCGAGGGAGTTGCTCGACTACACCAACTACACCGGTGACTACGAAAACGAGATGGGGATCGGTTTCCCCCCTGAGCACAAGCCGATGCTCGAGATCCCCGAGATCCTCATCCTGTCGTGGGGAGGCACCGTTCCGATGATGGCGAACGCGGCGGGGATCGAACTCGACGACGTCACCACCACCTGGGAGAAATGGGTGACGGACTCGCCCATAAAGACGGCGAAGGGCGTGGTCGAAGCGGCCACCGTGGCCGCCATCCGGTTCACGATCAACGGAATCGTGGAGGGAGAGCCGCGCATTCGGCTCGAGCATGTCAACAGGGTCGGCACGGGCTCTGCGCCAGATTGGCCGCGTGGCAATCAGGACGACGTCTATCAGGTGATCATCGAAGGAACTCCTTCGATCACTCAGGAGACGGCGTTTCGGTTCACCGACGGTTCCGGCCGTGACGCCGCGGCGGCGGGCTGCTTTGCAACGGGGCTCAGGGCTCTCAATGCCATCCCGGCCGTCAACGAGATTGGACCCGGTTGGGTGACGGCTCTCGATCTGCCCCTGATCGCCGGCCGGGGAACTATTCGTTAGGCACGTATCACAGGTAATGCACTGGCTCGTCCACGCGTCCTGAGCCACCGGGAAAAGTCATGACGTTTTCAAGCTATAAGTCGTAACACGATCGATCGGTTGACGGTATACCGGCTCACGATATATAAATG
>JBAPRR010000262.1:0-15202 GCA_049281195.1 Acidimicrobiales bacterium | reverse complement strand
CAGCTGGGTCGACCACCCTTCGTGGGAGGTCGTAGACGAGGCGACCTCGCTTGCCGGACGCGACGTCGCTCATCTCCTGACCCGGGCGGACGAGGACGAGCTCAGGCTGACCTCCAACGCCCAGCTGGCCACATTCGTGCTCAGCCTGGTGGCGCTCGACGCAATCGAGCGCGTCGGTCTTGCGCCGACCGTGTGTGCCGGGCACAGCCTCGGCGAGTACTCGGCCCTCACCGCGAGCGGAGCGATGACGTTCGAAGACGGCGTGCGCCTGGTCTCCGAACGTGGGGAGGCCATGCATGCCGCCGCCGAAGAGAATCCCGGAACCATGGCCGCGATCCTGGGGCTCAAAGACGACTTGGCCGAGCAGGCGTGCTCGGGCAAAGAGGGAGTCTGGATCGCGAACTACAACGCCGAGGGTCAGGTAGTGATCGCCGGGACTCAGGCCGGGGTGGAAGAAGCCTCGAACTCCGCACGTGAGCTCGGTGCAAAAAAGGTCATCGCGTTGAACGTGGCCGGTGCGTTCCATACGCCGCTCATGGCTCCGGCTGCAGCCCGGTTGCGAAAAGCCCTCTCATCCACGCGGTTCTTGCTGCCTGAAGTCCCGGTCGTGGCCAATGTCGACGCCAGGGCGCACCGGGGGGCGGGCGAATGGAGGAGCCTCCTCGCGGGGCAGCTCTGCAGCCCGGTTCGTTGGCGGCAGAGCCTCCAGACGCTTGGTTCTCTCGGTACCACCTGCGTGGTCGAAGTGGGACCCGGAGGGGTACTGGCCGCGCTCACCAAGCGCGCTCTGAAGGGTGTGCAGACGCTGGCTGTCGCCGAGCCGGAAGACATCGACAAGCTGGTGCAGGAACTGGCGGGTTCGGACCACGTGCCTCCTGACATCTCTTCGCACCAGGGGGAACACCTGTTCAGCTCGGAGCGCGTCGTGGTTGCTCCCGCGGCAGGGGTATTCCAGCCGGACCCGGCACTCGAAGCGCCCCATCCGGGCAGGCAGGGGACGTTGGCCCCGGGGGCAGGCGAAGCTAAAGGAGCTGTCCCGAAGTATCCGATAGCGGTCGGTGACCTTCTGGGGACCGTAGGAAGTGAGGATGTCCGGACACCCTTCGCCGGACAGCTCGTGGCGTTCATCGCCCACCCCGGGGAGAGGGTCGTGAAAGGACAGCCGGTGGCCTGGTTGCACGTACCAGCAGGCGGCGAGGGATCGTGAGCAAGATCGTCCTCGTAACAGGCGGCGCGAGGGGAATAGGCCTCGCCTGCGCACGCCGCTTCGAATCCCAAGGTGACAAGGTCGCCGTGACGTACAGGGACTCCGAACCCCCTGAAGGCGACATCCTGGCAGTCCGCTGCGACGTCAGGTCCAACGATCAGGTGGAAGAAGCCTTCGACCTGATCGAATCCAAGCTCGGCCCGGTCGAGGTGCTGGTTGCCAACGCCGGAATCATCAAAGACACACTTCTGCTGCGCATGAGCGAAGAGACCTGGTCCGATGTGATCGAGACAAACCTGACCGGGGTCTACAGGGTGGTAAGACGCGCTCTCGGTCCGATGGTCAGAGCGCACACCGGAAGGATCGTGCTCGTGTCCTCTGTAGTCGCGTTCACAGGGCAGACCGGCCAGGTGAACTACGGAGCGGCCAAGGCGGGAATGGTCGGCATGGCGCGCTCTCTTGCCCGCGAGGTCGGAAGCCGGGGGATAACCGTCAACGTGGTGGCGCCGGGTGTGGTCGATACCGACATGGTCAGTTCCGTCGAACCGAAGAAGGTGGACGAGGTGTTGGCGAAGGTCCCCCTGGGACGCCCGGGCAGTGTGGATGAGGTTGCGTCCGCAATCGCCTTCTTGGCTTCCGAGGAGGCTTCTTACGTGACGGGGGCCACTCTCACCGTCGACGGCGGTCTGGGAATGGGTATCTGATCCCTACCCTGGGTATCAGTCCAAAACCTCGCAGGCGGGCGGATCTTCGTCTGCACGCGCCGCATTGGCTAGAAATAGGTGTTGTAGTTGTCCGAAGCTCTTTCTAATGAGGAGGCATACCGGTGAGCGATGACGCCACCTTCGAGAAGTTCCGCACCTGCGCGGTAGAGGTGCTTCAGGTTCCGGCCGAAAAGGTTGTGCCTGACGCGCGTTTCGGCGACGACCTCGACGCCGACAGCCTAGATCTCGTGGAGCTCGTCATGGCGCTCGAAGAAGCATTTGACATCACGGTTCAAGAAACCGAGCTCGAGGGCATCGAGACGATCGGCCAGGCCTACGAGCTTGTGACCTCCAAGCTCTGATGCTGCTCGGGGTCGGACCCGACGGACCGGTGGCCGGTCGCCGCGTGGCGATCACCGGCATGGGTGTAGTCGCTGGCTGCGGTATTGGACTTGAAGAGTTTTGGAAGGGGCTGCTCGGTCCCCAGCCCGAGGGAATGCGCCGCGTCCACGACTTCGACCCAACGATTTGGTTCGGTCCGAAAGACGTGAGAAGGGTGGACCGTTTCTGCCAGTTTTCGGTGGCTGCCGCCGAGATGGCACTTGCAGATGCCGGCGACATCGAAGTGGATCCGAGCCGGGCCGGGGTCATATTCGGGACCGGGGTAGGGGGCTTCGAGACTCTCCAGGAGCAGGTGCACGTTTACTACGAGAAGGGTGCGCGTCGCGTCTCTCCGTTCCTCGTCCCCATGATGATGGCCAACGCCGGCGCAGCGACCATATCCATGCGCGCCAAATACAACGGACCATGCGAGTCGATCGTGACCGCCTGTGCGGCCGGTACGCACGCGATTGCGGGTGCTGCGCGGCTGATAGCGATGGGACGGTGCGACGTCGCTATCGGTGGTGGGTCTGAAGCCGCCATCACGACGGTGGGCGTGGCCGCATTCGCCAACATGACCGCCCTCTCGACCTCGGGCGAGTCGCGTCCGTTCGATGTCCGGCGCGACGGATTTGTCATCGGAGAGGGTGCGGGTGCGCTGATACTCGAGGACATGGGGCGCGCCATCGAACGTGGGGCACGCATCTACGGGGAGATCTCAGGTGCGGCTTCCACTGCGGATGCTTTCCACATAACGGCCCCCGCTCCGGGAGGGGCAGGCGCGGCCGCATGCATGGAGCTCGCCATGGAGGACGCTCAGGTTACGCCCGACCAGATCCGCCACATAAACGCCCACGGCACCTCCACCCCTCTGAACGACCTGGCCGAAGCCGAGGCCATCACCAAGGTTTTCGGCTCCCCCGGCCCGGCTGTCACGTCCACGAAGGGCATCACGGGGCACGTGCTCGGTGGGGCGGGAGCCGTTGAAGCCGTGGCGGTGGCTTTGTCGATGGAGCACAAGCTCATCCCGCCTACCGCAGGTCACGAGCAGCCTGACCCCCAGATAACGCTCGACATCGTGCACGGTGGACCGCGGGCGTGGGAGCCGGGTCCGACCCTGTCGAATTCGTTCGGCTTCGGGGGCCACAACGGCTGTCTGGTCATCTCCCCCGCTTCTGTCTGACAACCTGGTGGACAGGTAGCTCTCAATCCACCGGGGGGAATCAAGAAGTGACTGTGGTGCCTCTGGACTCGGCCGTCGGCGCGTTCAGCCCCGAAGCGCCGTGGACGGTCGATCCGGCCAAGCTTGTCTGGCGCCGCGACCTCGCATCGCTCAGGAGTTCGACCCGTGCCGAAGTGCCTCAATTGTTGCGGCGACGCAGGGTTCCGCCCGGCAGCCGCGTGTTCGTCGTGGGTTGGCGCCTCGGTATCGCGATGGCGGCCTGGTGGCTGTCCGATCGCAAAAAGGGCACGAATATCTCACGAGCAGGCCTGTCGCGACGCCTTCGGATCGCTTTCGAAAAGCTGGGGCCCACCTTCATCAAGCTGGGTCAGATCCTCTCTTCTGGAGAAGGGGTCTTCCCACCGGAGCTGGTGAGTGAATTCAGCCTGTGCCGGGATCAGGTGCCGCCCGAGTCGTTCGCTTCGGTCAGGCGCATCGTCGAAGAGGACCTGGGTAAGCCCCTGAACGAGGTGTTCAGCGCCTTCGATCCGGTCCCCCTCGCCGCGGCGTCGATAGCTCAGGTTCACGCGGCAACCCTCCGGACCGGTGAGCAGGTGGTCGTCAAGGTGCAGCGGCCAACCGTCGCGACAATGGTGAAACGCGACCTGGCCACCATGAGCTGGATCGCACCTCTGCTCGTCGGAAGGATCCCTGTCACCGCTCTCGCCAACCCACCTGCGTTGGTCGAGCTGTTCGCAGAGACGATCGTAGAGGAGCTCGACTTCCGCCTCGAAGCCGACAACATGCTCGACGTCGCTCGTGTACTGACGAGATCGCAGCAGAGCGCAATCGTGGTGCCGCGTCCCCACGCGCAGTTGGTGACGCGTCGTGTGCTCGTGATGGAGCGCCTGGACGGGTTCGCGTGGGGCGACGCAGAAGAGATGCGCGCCGCGGGAATCGACACGGCACTCGTCTTGCATCAGGGACTGGTCGCCTTCTTAGAGGGGGTGATGCTCTACGGCGTGTTCCACGGGGACCTTCACGGCGGGAACCTCTTCGTGCGAACAGACGGCAGGGTGGCGCTGCTCGACTTCGGTATCACCGGACGGCTGAACGAGCCGGAACGCCTGGCATTTCTTCGCCTCGTCGTCGGTGCGACCGGAAACGACGTCACCGCCCAGCTCGAGGCGCTCAGAGATCTTGGCGCATTCCCGCCAGATATAGATGTTCCCGAGGTGATCAAGGCGCTCGGTCTGGACCGACCCCCGCTCGACCCCATGCAGATGACGGTCGAGCAGCTCACCAAGGAGATGCGGGAGCTCACGAAGAGACTCCTCGGTTACGGCGCTCGTATGCCGAAAGAGCTGATGCTCTTCGTGAAGGACCTTCTGTTCCTGGACGGCGCCATGGCGACCATGGCGCCCGACGTGGATCTCATCTCCGAGATCATGAAGGTGGTCGTCTACTTCCACGAGCACCACGGCGAGCGGATCGCACGCGAGATCGGGGTGCCGTTCGAGTCAGAGCCTGCGGTCGATGTGGATGCCATGCGCGCCGCGTTCGGCTTCGCGGATTCACCGGAACCGATCACCCATTCAGAGCTGCAGCGGAGGCGTGAAGTGATACGCGGCAGGTTCGAAGAATCGAGGGATCGACGCTTCAGGCGGCGTCAGTGAACGCCGTCTATCCCCGACCGTAAAGAGGCGACGAACTCCCCCGCTCCGTCGGGTCCCGCCCCGTCCAGCAACCGGCGGACGAGCGCAGAGCCCACCACCACCCCGTCAGCTTCTGCGCACACCTCGGCCGCCTGTTGTGGAGTCGACACGCCAATACCTATACAGACCGGAAGGTCGGTGAGCCGCTTCAACCGCTTTGCGGTCTGAATCGCAGTATTGGCCAGCTCCGAACGCTCGCCGGTGACTCCCATGGTCGATATGCCGTAAACGAAACCCCGGGAACGAGAGCAGATCCGAGACGCTCGTTCGTCCGGTGTGGTGGGAGCCACCAACAACACAGTGGCGATGCCCTGGCTGTCAGCCTCTTCGCACCACTCGGTTGCTTCTTCGAGCGGAAGGTCGGCGATGATCGCGCCGGATACCCCGCAAGCGGCGAGGTTGCTCGCGAAACGACGGCTTCCGGCGCGGAATACGAGGTTGTAGTACGTCATCACGACGATGGGGATGTCGATGTCGATCGCGGCCAGCTCCCGCATTGCCCCCTCGGGGGTGGTCCCTCTTTCCAGTGCGGCCTTCGAAGCCTGCTGGATGACGGGCCCGTCGATCATGGGGTCAGAAAAGGGGATCCCGACTTCGATGGCGTCAGCCCCCGAAGCCGCGATGTGGCGAATGGTGTCGAGCCAGTCATCGGACGCGCCGGCCATCAGATACGGAACCAGGAGCTTTTGTCCAGAGTCGCGTCGCTGTCTCAGATGCTTCTCCAAGTTCAAGAGCCCTGCTCCTGTTGGAGAAGGATGTCGCGAACCTGGGCGACGTCCTTGTCACCCCGGCCGGACAAGGTCAGCAGCACTGTCGATCCGATCGGGATCCTTCCTCCGGCCTCACGTATCACGAATGCCAGAGCGTGGGCAGGCTCGAGCGCCGGGATGATTCCTTCGGTCTCCGACAACAGCTTGAACGCGCGGAGCACCTCATCGTCGGTCGCGGACTCGTACCGTGCGCGGCCGGATACCGCCAGGTGTGAATGCTCGGGACCTATCCCCGGATAGTCGAGACCAGCGGAGATCGATTCGGCCTCGAGTATCTGGCCGGACTCGTCCTGCAACAGGTACGAGCGCATGCCGTGAAGAACCCCGGGTACGCCGTGGCTTATCGCGGCACCGCCGAACGCCTCGACGCCGATCAGTTCGGCATCTGTGTTTACGAATCCCGCGAACGTTCCTGCCGCATTGGATCCTCCGCCGACGCACGCGATCACAAAATCCGGGTCCGCCCCGTCGAGGATCCTGTTGCACTGTGAACGCGCCTCGACGCCGACAACGCGTTGGAATTCCCTGACGATCCAGGGATACGGGTGAGGACCCATAACCGACCCGATGCAGTAGTGCGAGTACTCGACCGTCGACACCCAGTCCCGTAGCGCCTCGTTCACGGCGTCTTTGAGGGTTCGGCTCCCCGATGAGACCGGCCGGACCTCTGCACCTAGGAGCTCCATGCGAAAGACATTCAGCTCCTGGCGCTCGGTGTCCACCTCTCCCATGAACACGGTGCATTCGAACCCGAAGTAGGCCGCGGCGGTGGCGCTGGCCACTCCATGCTGACCGGCGCCCGTCTCCGCCACGAGGCGGCGCTTACCCATCCGCTTTGCGAGCAACGCCTGGCCGATGACGTTGTTCAGCTTGTGTGAGCCCGTGTGCGTGAGGTCTTCGCGTTTGAGAAGGAGCCTGATGCCGAGCCTTTCGGACAAGCGGTAGCACTCGGTGACGGGAGTGGGACGACCGCCGTAGTCACGGAGTATGTCGTCGAATTCCTTGTGGAACGACGGATCCGCCCAAGCGGTCCGGAATGACGACTCGAGCTCTTCGCACGCGGCGACAAGAGACTCAGGCACGAAGCGTCCGCCGAAGTCCCCGAAGCGTCCGCCGTGCTCGGGCTCCCCTTCCATAAAAGAACGTATTTCCGTATCGGCCATATCAGATTGACTCTTCGTTCCAGTCGAAGGGCGAATCCTCAGTGTCCGTGGAGTCGATCCCCGATGCGTCGTCCCCGATGAACTCTGCCGCCGCTTGCTTCGCGGCAGCGATGAACGCCCTCAGCTTGCGGGGGTCCTTCTTGCCGGGAGACGCTTCGACCCCGGAATCCACGTCCACCCCGAAAGGCTTCAGATGCGATATCGCATCTTTGACATTGGATGAGTTGAGACCGCCTGAGACGATCAACCGGGATGGATCGACCACGCCTTCGACCAGTCTCCACTCGAACACCTCGCCCGAACCCGGCGAGGCGCCGTCGACGAGAACCAAACGGGCCCCGAACTCGTTCCACCGTGCGATGTCGGAGTGACCGGCGGGGAAGGCCTTGATCGTGAAGGCGACCCGTTCGGATACGAAGCGCGTGTCGGCCGCCGACTCGGAGCCGTGGAGTTGAGCCGCCCGGAGGCCGATGCTGTTCGTGATCTCCGCAACCCGCTGCGGAGCTTCGTCGCGGAAGACCCCTACTGTCAGGATCTCCGGTGGCAGCCGGTGGATGATCCTCTCCACCACGTTCGGAGTCACCTGGCGCGGTGACGGTGCGAATATGAACCCCACCGCGTCTGCACCGAGCGCGACGGCAAGTAGAGCGTCATCCTCTGAGGTGATCCCGCAGATCTTTACGAGCACCGGGCCGATCGCCTTTCTCCGATGTGGTGCCCGGTCAAACGGCTGAGCTCGGCGCCCGGATCCGCAGATGTGACGAGCGTCTCTCCTATAAGGACCGCTTCGAATCCGGCGTCGGCCAACAGCTTGACCTGATCCGGCCCCTTGATCCCGGACTCCGCAACTGCGATGACGTCATCGGGGATCAGGGCTCCGAGTTGCAAGGCACGATCGGTGTCCACCTCGAAGGTCCGCAGATCGCGTTGGTTCACCCCGACGATCTGAGCACCTGCTCGGAGGGCACGATCCAGCTCGTTGGTGTCGTGGACCTCGACGAGAACGTCCAATGCCAGCTGCGCGGCGAGCTCACTGAAGCGGCTCAGCTCGTCGTCTGAAAGAGCGGCCACGATTAACAAGATGGCGTCCGCGCCCATGATCCGGGCGTCTGCCACGTCGGCTTCTGAGACCGTGAAGTCCTTGCGCAAAACCGGAACTTCCGATGCCTCCTTCGCCGCTATCAGATCGGAGGCCGAGCCTCCGAAGAATTGCTCGTCTGTGAGAACGGAAAGGCATGCGGCGCCGGCTCTGGCGTAGGCGCGCGCAAGCTGGGCGGGATCGAGGTCCAAGGCGAGTGCGCCTTTCGAGGGTGAGCGTCTCTTTATCTCGGCTATGACGCGGGTCTCGCGGGGCTCACCCTGCGGCAAGAGAGCCTCGCTGAATCCTCGGCTCGGCTTGGGCGATATCGCCCGGGCCTCTGCCACGAGAGCATCGAGGTCACGCGGATCGTCGAGAGCGGCCGCGCGATGGGCGGCCACTATTCCCGAAAGGTAGGTGGTGGCCACCGGATGAAGATTACGGCAAGGAGCCGGATCATCAGGGAAAGAAGACCCGATTCTCTATAGATCCGAGGATCCTCCCGATCCGGACTCCCGCCACGCGGGACCAGCGTGTCCGCCAATCGGGCCTGTAGATCCGAAATGCGTTGACGAGCAGCCAGGCCCACGAGGTCGCGGCCACGCGCAGATCGGGACGGATCCCGGATTTCCGATGTCTCTTGTACAGGCCCGGTCCACTTTTCCCGTGGGCGATGCCTTGACGGAATGCCTGTCCGGGTGTCGACCGGTCACGCTTGGCCACGACCGCAGCCGGAGCGAGCGAGAAGGTGAAGCCGGCCAGCTGGAGCCTCCAGCAAAGATCGATGTCCTCCCCCACTTCGAGGTCTTCGTCGAACCCTCCGACCTGCTCGAACGCAGACCTACGGACTCCGAGGTTGGCGGCCAGGCCGGCGGGGATCTGACCCAGCTGACGGGTTACGGCGGGACTCGGTTCTGTACGCGGGCCGCCGTTGAGCGATCCCATCTCGAACGAGCCCGCCACCACATCTGTGTCGGCCAGAGAACGCGACAGGGCCTCGAGCCAACCTGGTTCGACGACGTCGTCTGCGTCGCAGAAGCACAGCAGTGTCGCTGACGAGTGCCGTACGCCCTCATTGCGCGCCGCGGCTGGACCGCGTCGGGCGGACGCGTCCACGACCGTTACTGGCACGTCCCCCTCGAGAGCCAACCACGACCTCGCCACCTCGGCGCTCGCGTCCGTCGAGCCGTTGTCGGCCACGACGAGTTCCCATCGGCGTTGGGTCCTCTGGGCGGCCAGTGCGCCAAGCTGATCCTCGAGAAACGGCATGCCGTTTCTGACCGCGATCACAACGCTGATCGCAGGATCGATCACCTGCTGGATGTTGTCACACTGAGAGAAGCCCTGGTGACAGACTGTCTCGCGTGGCGACCACGGGCGAAGAAAAGGACACGATCGTGGTCATCGAAGACGATCAGAACATCTCGGATCTGGTGACCTTGTACCTCAGAAAGCAGGGATTCAGGGTCCTACAGGCAACCGATGCCGCCCACGGGCTCCAGTACATCGAGAACGAGCGACCGAAGCTCGCGATTGTGGACGTGGGCCTGCCCGGAGATCTTGACGGGCTCGACGTATGCCGGAAGCTCAGAAGTGAAAATGGGCCTCCTGTTGTGTTACTGACCGCCCGCGACGACGAGGTGGACCGGATCCTCGGTCTCGAGCTCGGTGCCGACGACTACGTGACCAAACCGTTCTCACCGAGAGAGCTCGTCGCTCGGGTGCGCGCGGTCCTACGCCGAACAGAGCCCCGCGATCGTGGTTCAGATGTGCCCGTGGTCATGGAGGTGGGCCGGATCGTCGTCGACACCCCGAGGCGCGAAGTGCGCATCGCAGATGTGCCGGTGGCCCTGACAGCACGGGAGTTCGATCTTCTGGCGTACCTGTTCTCCAATCGCGGCCTCGCCTTGAGCAGGCAGCAGCTGCTCGACGGGGTGTGGGGCCACGGGTGGTACGGAGACGAACGCACCGTCGACGTTCATGTGAGGCAGTTGCGAAAAAAGCTCGGCCCGGACCTGCCTTTGAGCACGGTCTGGGGCGTCGGCTACCGGCTCGCTTGACGGCCGGTGCGCGCCAGACTCACCATCGCCATCCTCGGGGTGGTGCTCGGCACTCTGCTCTTGAGCGGGGCCGCAACCGTGTTGCTGGTGAACCGGGCCGCCACCGACACGGCGGAGAACGAGCTGACTCCCGAAACTCAGGCCATCGGGGAGCTGCTCTCGCGCTATCCCGTCATCACCGAGTCCTACGCATTCAGCGACCTGAGGCAGGTGGGTGACTTCGATGCCTTGAGTGTGGTGTCGCTCGACGGACAGGGCCAGTTCACCTCGCTGCCCGAGCCGCTTTCACCTGGCGTCATGGATGTGTCCGCCCTGCTCAATGGGGACACGGTCTCGGGGAACGTCGGCTCGGATGTGTTCAGTGCGGTCCCGGTCACGCTTACAGCGCACCAATTGAACGTTCTCTCGCTCCCCGCTGGAGAAGCGCCGGTCTTAGTGACCACCCGGCATGTGAAGAGCCCGGTCGGCGGGATCGGGATCTTCCTCTTAGTGGCCGGCGTTGTCCTCGTGATCGGCGCCGCAATCGCGGCGATCCTGGCCCGGAGGATCAGTGCTCCTGTGCTCGAGGCGGTAAGCACGACCGGTCGGATAGCGGGAGGAGACCTGGACGCCAGGGTCCCGATCAACACGTCTGACTATCCGGAGCTGAAGGAACTGGCCGAGTCGATCAACACGATGGGAGACAGCCTGACCCGGTCCCAAGGCCTGGGCAGGCAATTCCTGTTGTCGGTCTCCCACGAGCTGCGGACTCCCCTCACCTCGATCAGGGGATACGCCGACGCGCTCAGTGACGGCACCACAGACGACGTGGCGGGGGCGGTCGGCATCATCGGAACAGAAGCGCGACGCCTCGAACGGCTCGTTCAGGATCTTCTGGATCTGGCACGGCTCGACGCCAGGCAGTTCTCTTTCCATCCTCAGCTCATCGAGTGCACCGACGTCGTTCAGAACGTGGCGGTCGGATTCCTTCCCGAAGCGGACGCTCTCGGGATCGAGCTACGGACCCATGTCCCCGACGACGAGGAGCTGTGGGTGGAGGCGGACCCGGACCGGTTGAGCCAGGTGGTGGCGAACCTGGTTGAGAACGCCTTGAAGTTCGCGAGGTCGCTGGTGGTGGTGGGTACCGGGGCGGTCGGCGGGTCAACGGTCATCTGGGTGGTGGACGATGGACCCGGGATATCGAGCGAAGACCTTCCTCATGTCTTCGACCGTCACTTCACTTCCGACCGGGCCCCGGCGAGGAAGCTCGGTACCGGGCTCGGTCTTGCGATCGTGTCCGAGTTGACTGCAGCGATGAACTCGCGGTGCACCGCGGAGTCCCCTGTTTCGGACAAACGGGGGACGCGGATGACCGTGTGGTTGGATCCCAGGCCGGGACCGGATCTGGACCCGACTCCCCCCGATTTGGGATCACCAAGCCTATAGGCTGCGCGCTCATGATCAGCGACCTCGCGACCTGGAAGAAAGTGGTTGTCGTGATCCTGGTGATCATCGGCCTGCTCGCCGTGATCGCAGGAATTATCTACCTGGCGCTTCCCGCGCATTCGCTTCCGCACTTCTTTCCGGCGCACTCGAATTCGCTGAAACACGGAACGAAACACGGCATAGCGGCGCTCGTCATCGGAGCGGTAGTCGTCATCGCGGCGATCGTGATAATCGTGGCAGGCAGAGACAGAGGTCCCGCCTGATCGAGGACGCGAAGCGGCCGGGCCCGAAGGCCCGGGCGAATCGATATCTCGCTATTCCAAACGGTTATGGCGTTACGGAGAATGGCGTCGGGCCGGTAATCGGCTCCATCGTCTCGGCGTTCGCCAGAATGACCGCGCACACCTGGCCTGCATCGCAGGTGCCGTCACCCACCGTGCCCGACTCGAGCTCGACGCTGAACGAGCCGTTTGTCTTGTTGGGGCTTGGAAGCCAAGGGCCGCCAGGCTGGTCAATGTTGGACGGGTCCTGGTTGCAAGCGCTGGCGTCACCTGTGTAAACGTTGAAGTTGCATTCAACGATCACGATGGATCCTGCGTTCGCTTTGTGCGCGTGCTTCCACTTCACCGTGACGGGGCAGCCTGCGGTGCAGCCTGAGCCCGAGATGGAGCTGGGAACCACTTTCAGGACCGTCGCCTGCTGGGCCGACGCGACAGAAGCGCCGCCGAGCACCAGAACCCCCGCGAGCGTCACGCTGGCGAGAACCGCCCCCAGGCCGAGCCTTCCGAAAATACGATTACGGATCAAGTTTCCCCCTTGCCATTTTGTTGCGGCCGACGCTCTACGACGGCCCGTCCAGAAGTATGGGCTGCGACCTGCTCGAATGCATCACCATTTCTGGGTATTCCGTGAACTGACGTTAGCCCTCAGTGCATTCTCAGCCGCCAAGGCTGGGAGAAGGTCATTCGTCGGCTGCCGCGTCCAGCCTGCGGTAGAAGTACGGGTCGCCACAGATGGCGTTGAACATCCGATCCGACTGGACTTCCGATTTTCTGACCGCGGTCCTCGTCCTGTTCTGGACCACCGTTCTCTGGATCGCCTGGCGGAGCGTGGACGCATGCCGCGGACGGACCTTGAAGGCCAGGCTGGGCTGCCTTTTGAGGGCTGTGGCCACCATGCCCAGGCTCTGCTGCTGCATCGGTCTCCATCTGCCCGAGTAGGCCCTGTCGATATCCACCCTGGAGATGGGAGCCCTGAATCCGGCTCCGTGGTGGTACACACGATGGCCGTAGACAGCGAACCAGACCGGGTCGAGGTTCCACGTGTTGGATCTGACCAAAGGCAGCCAGGGCTTGTTGAGCTCCTCGAGCCGGATCATCAGACTGGAGCCGACGTCGTCGTGGACCCTGCCATCGGGAGCCACCCATTCGGCGCGGCGCCAGTCTCCTTCGATCTCCTTCCAGAACCCCACGGTCGTGGCACAGAAGCAAGGGTGTGGCCTGCGGTCGTCGAGGATCTCGCGTCTTTGAACAGCGAGGAGGGGGTACTTGTCGAGCTGCGCTGAAAGCCACGGTGTGAGCGACTGAACAGGGAAGGCGTCTCCGTCCACGAAAACGAGCAGGTCGGAGGGGTCCGCGCTCTCAGCGACAATGCCCGCAAGAACGTTGAGCTTCTCGGGGTGGCCGCCATCGAGATCTTCTGCGAAATGGAAGCGTTTCCACAGGTTCCGGTCATCGATGCCGTTCAATGCGCCGTAGACCCGGTAGGGCTCCGTGATGGTGCGCTCCAGGTAATCGAGCTGTACGCCTATCCATTTCGGCGATCGCCAGTGGACGGTAACAATGTTGATCATGCTGGCCCAACGATAGGCTCGTCAGTCCACGACGCTGCCAGGGAGTGCTGTGCAACCTCATCCCGCTTCGATACTTTTCATAACTCTCGACTCGTGCCGTTACGACACGTTCGAGGCAGCCCAGGCTCCCAACCTGAAGAGCGTCGGACCCCTTTTCAAGGCGCACGCGCCGGGGTCGTTCACCTTCAGCTCCCATTCGGCGATGTTCATCGGGTTCACACCCGGGATCGAAGAGGAAGTGGCGTACGCCAATCCGCATTACGCCCGTATCTTCCGGGTGGCCGGAGCCGGAGGCGCCGCCGAACCCTGGGTGCGTCTTTCCGGTCGGAACGTGATCGACGGTTTCAGGCGGCTCGGCTACCTGACGGTCGGCACAGGGGCAGCAGGCTGGTTCAACCCTGCACTCATGACGTCGAGGCCATTGGTGAGGCCGTTCGACAAGTTCTTCTTCGCCGGGGATACCTACTACCTGCGCAAGCAGATCGATTTCATCATGCGCACGATCCGCGATGAGACGACAAGGCCCTTGTTCGTGTTCATGAACATCGGAGAGACCCACGTGCCTTATTGGCACGAAGGCGCTTCATGGCCGCTCGACGACGGTCCGTTGAAGGCCTTCAGGGAAGGAAACGACCCGGTCGCGTGCAAAGAGCGCCAGCGGGCCTGCCTCGAGTGGATCGACACGGAGATGGCTCCGGTTCTCGATCATTTCCGCGACGCCAATGCCATCGTCTGCGCCGACCACGGAGACGCCTGGGGCGAAGACGGGCAATGGGGTCACGGGTTCCAGCACCCTACGGTCATCGACGTCCCCCTCCTCTACCGGCTGAAGAATCCGCCACAGACCAAGGGCACATCCACGGGCCCGCGGCCAAAGATGGTGGACAAGATGCTCGACCGAGCCGCGGACACGATGGTGGACATCGCCCGCAGCATGAAGCGGAAAGCCGGCGTCAGCTAGCTCGGATGGCCTCGGTACGCGAATCGAGGCATCTGATCACCTCATCGACGGAGATGGCGATGTCGACGTCCGGACGAAGCGACAACTCCGGTGCGTCGGGCGGTTCGTAAGGGTCGTCCAGTCCAGTGAACGAAGCGATGCCGCCGGCATTCGCCCGCGCGTAGAGGCCCTTCGGATCGCGGCTGGCGCAAATCTCGACGTCGGCGGTCATGTGCACCTCGACGAATGGGATGCCTGCTTTTTCGTGGATCGTCCTCGCATACTCACGCGCCGATCTGTAAGGGCTTATTAGAGCGACGAGTGCGACGACCCCGGCATCAGCGAACAAGAAGGAGACCTCGGCGACGCGTCTCACGTTCTCCTCACGACCCTCGCGGGTGAAGTCCAGATCCGCGTTCAAGCCGGTCCTGAGATTGTCGCCGTCCAGCCTGTATGCCGATCGTCGGCTATTTACCAGTTCTGCTTCGACCGCCGCAGCCAGCGTCGATTTACCGGATCCGGAAAGGCCGGTGAACCACACTGTCGCCCCTGAGGTCGAAAGTGAGTCCCAGCGTTCTGAGCGGCTGAGTTTGCTCGCGTGCCAGGTGATGTTCTCCGGGGGGGCCTTCTTCGGTGAAGAGGTCGCCACGTCGATCAATCCTGGCCGTGGATCATCCCTGCCCCGGCGGTGATGTTGCTGTCCTCCGCCGCGAGCACGAAGGATCCAGTGATCCGGTTCCTTCTG
>JBAPRR010000261.1:0-7140 GCA_049281195.1 Acidimicrobiales bacterium | reverse complement strand
TTCATCGGCGTGCGAATTTCGTGGCTCATGTTGGCCAGAAAGTCAGATTTCATCCTGGAAGCGTCCTCGGCGCTGTCACGGGCCTTTGAGATCGCGGCTTCTACTTCGGTCTCAGCGGTCACGTCCGCGACAGTTCCTACGAATCCCGCCGGAGCACCTTTACCATCAAGAAGAGACACGGACGTGACGATCACAAAGTGAGAGCTCTGGCCGGGATCCAGTATTTCGAATCTCTCTCCGGTCTCGGCCTCATGTGTCCGGATTCGCTCTACCTCGCGTCCGGTAGGTCCGACAACTGTCAGGTTGTCCCAGGTGTGGCCCACAGCCTCCGCCGACGAGATGTTCACTATCTCGGCCCAGCGCGGATTGGTATAGACGTATCTGCCTTCGCGATCCGTTTGAAAGATCCCGACCGGCGCCGCGTCACTCAACAGCCTCCATTGGTCGGCGGAGGCCTGTTGCTCTGCGGCATGTTTTGCAAGGATCTCTGCCTTCTCGAACAGATTGGCGAAGACGCTTACCTTGGCGCGCAACTCATTGGGCTCAACCGGCGCGAATATGAAATCGACGGCTCCTTGAGCGTAGTGATCTTCTTTGATGATCTCATCATCACGAAAGGCCGTAATGAAGATAATCGGAGTCATTTCGGACTGCTTCCGGCGGCGGATGAGCGCTGCCGTCTCGAATCCGTCCATATGAGGCATGCAGACGTCGAGGAGGATGACTGCAAAGTCTTGTGCAGTGATACAGCGCAGCGCAGCGATTCCGGAGCCGGCCTCGATGATGGGGTAGCCGAGGGGAGTCAACGCAGCCTTCAGAGCGAAACGCTTTTGTGAATTGTCATCGACAACCAAAATGGTGGCCGCAGGTGCGCCTCGCACCGCCGACACTTCAGCCGATTGCGACTCTGCGGAACGCGACTCTGTCGCAGTCACGAAACCTTCTCAGTAATCCAAGGCGAGATGGCTGCGATGAGCTCGGCCGAGGTGACGGGCTTGGGGCAATAAGCGTCTGCACCGGCGTCTATGCACCTCTGGCGTTCCCCGGGTGCGACTTTGCCGGTCAGGGCAATGACCGGCAGATCTTTGAGTTCCGCGATGTCGCGGATAGCCCGGGTCGTGGCGTATCCGTCCATGCCCGGCATCATGATGTCCATCAGGACGGTGTCGACATCTGGAGACTCAGACAACACTCTGAGAGCTTCGCTGCCGCTCTCCGCGGTAAGCACGGTCGCCTGACCCCGTTCCAAGAGGGCGCTCAGAGCGAAAATGTTCCGAAAGTCATCGTCCACAACGAGGATTTTCATTCCGACGAAGGGATGGTCGTCGAGCCTGCGGTTCAACTGCGCTGTAGGTCTGGTTAGAAGAGCAACAGCAGGAGTCTCTCTATTCGGCTTCGCTGCTACTGACCGCATCTTCGTGGACAACTCTGTCGATGCAGTTGAAGCTGTCGATGGCAGGAATACTGTGAACACGCTTCCTTGGCCCGGAGTGCTCTTTACAGTGAGTTCGCCGCCGAGGAGCTCGACCAGGGTGCGGCTTATTGACAAACCCAGGCCCGTCCCACCATAAAGCCGCGCAGTCGTACCGTCCGCTTGTGCAAATGCTTCAAAGATCCTTGACAGCTGATCGCTGTCGATTCCTATGCCGGTGTCAACGACTGAGAAGGCGATGACCGCCTGGGCCTTGGTAAGGGAGTCGGTCTGCCGGCTCCACCCGGTTTCAGCCAGGTCGACTTCGAGGGTCACCGATCCTTGATCTGTGAACTTGAACGCGTTGGCAAGCAGATTTCTAAGGATCTGGCTGAGCCGTTGAGCATCCGTAGAGATGCTGCCGGGGCAACCGGCTGATATTCCGATCGAATATGCGAGTCCGCTATCACGCGCGACTGGCTCGAACTCACGTAAGAGGTCGTCTCTGAGTTCGCTCAGCGACAACTCCGTCGTTTGGACCGTGACAGTTCCGGATTCGACCTTTGCGAGATCGAGAATGTTGTTGAGCAAATTCATGAGATCCTTGCCCGATGCGAGAATTACGCTCGCGTATTCGACCTGAGTCTCGCTCAAGTTCTTATCGGGATTATCCTGCAGTTGCTCTGCTAGCATGAGAAGGCTATTTAGTGGTGTCCGTAGTTCATGCGACATGTTGGCAATGAACTCGGACTTATACGTGGACGAGAGAGCAAGTTGTCCGGCCTTCTCTTCGACCAAGCGCTTCGCATGCTCGACCTCCTGGCCCCTTCGTTTTGCCTCATTATTTTGGTCGGCCAAACGTTTTGCCTGGCGTGCCAGGTCTTCGTTGGACTCCCGGAGCTCCTCTTGCTGTTGGAGTAGCTCTTCAGCCTGGGACTGGGACTGCGTGAGCAAGTTTGCGGTCATCGTATTGGTCTCGACGGTGTTCAGAACAATGCCGATGTTGTTCGTAAGCTGGTCCAGAAATGTCTGGTGAGTCGGGCTGAACGGTTCGAAGGACGCGAGTTCTACGACGGCGCGTACCGATCCCTCGAAGAGGATCGGCAAGACGATTATGTTCAATGGGGGAGATGCGCCGAGCCCCGAGCTTATCTTTATGTAATCGCTGGGCACCTCTGTCAAGAGGATACGCTTTCCTTCCTTGGCGCATTGACCGACAAGGCCTTCTCCCATTCGAAATGAAGACGAAAGATGCCGACGTTCTTCGTTTCCATATCCCGCCTGTAGTTCCAAAACGGGGTCGCCCGAGGACGACATTGCCATCGAGTAGAAAACACCGTGCTGGGCAGAGACGAGGGGAGCCAGTTCAGAAAGAATCATGCTCGAGACAGTGGCGAGATCCCGCTCACCTTGAAGGATTCGACTGAAGCGCTCGCGGTTGGTTTTGAGCCAGTCCTGCTCTACGTTCTGGCGGGTCGTCTCGCGAAGATTTCGGATCATTTCGTTGAGCTTGTCCTTCAATACGGCCACTTCGCCGCTTGCCTCCACCCGAACTTGTCGGGTGAGGTCACCTTCGGTGACCGCAGTCGCGACGTCTGCGATGGCTCGCACCTGATTGGTAAGGTTGGCCGCCAGTTGGTTTACATTTTCGGTGAGGTCCTTCCAGACCCCGTCTACTTCCTTCAGTTGAGCCTGTCCACCCAGCTTGCCTTCGACACCTACCTCGCGCGCGACCCGTGTCAGTTCGGATACAAATCCATTGAGTTGATCGACCATGGCATTAATGGTGTTCTTCAGCTCAAGGAACTCTCCCTGCACGTCCGCCGAGATCTTCTTGCTGAGGTCCCCGTTTGCCACAGCTGTCGTTACTTCTGCGATGTTTCTGACCTGGCCGGTCAGATTCCGGGCCATGAGGTTCATGTTGTCGGTCAAGTCTTTCCATACCCCACCGACTTCGATGGTTACGGCTGCCGCTTGCCCCAGCTTGCCCTCGGTGCCGACTTCACGAGCTACCCGGGTTAATTCGGACACGAACCCGTTGAGCTGATCCACCATCGCGTTGATCGTGTTCTTCAGGTCCAGCATTTCGCCCTGTACATCTGCGGAGATCTTCTTGCTCAGGTCTCCATCGGCAACCGCTCCGATTACCCGTTGCATCTCACTAGTCGGAAGCACCAGTGCTTCGAGGAGGTCGTTGACGGACTCAACGCACCGTGACCAGGTGTGTGCGCCCTCTCCGAGCGTAAGACGGTGGGACAGCTTGCCTAACTGGCCAACCGTCCGGCTGATGCGCAATAGCTCCGATTCGAGCATCTGATTAGCAGCGATAACGTCGTTAAGAGTATCGGCGACGCGCCCGGCTAGCCCGGTCCACTCAAGAGGAGCTCTGATCGTGAAGTCGCCGGCTTTCACCTGTGAGAGAACGCTCAATAGCGCCACCGGATCGACGCGGTCGCTCTCGGCGGAGTTCGAGTGCGAGGCGCTCATGGTAGTGGGATCACCGTGTCTGTTCTCAGTTGAAGTGTCTGGGGAAAGGTCGGGCGTCGTTGTTGGTATGCCTGGCCCGGCAGAATCGAAACCGAGGGGGTTCTTAGCTTCTGTCGTGCTCGCGCTGTCGATCATCTCGGACTGGCAACGCGATAGGACGTGTGAATTCGACCGCGACAGTCACACACGGTTAGTGACTCGGATTCAGCTGTTGAATGCGCTGAGCGAGTTCCTCAATTCGTGGCTTGAGGACGAAGGCGGCGGCCCCCGCTGCGAGAACGCCCTTCTTAGACGCTTCGTAAGCCGAATATACGATGACCGAGGTACGAGGTGACAGCCGGCCTATTTCGGAGATGGTCGTGGTATCGGAAGTGGCTTCGGCACCGACGTCGAGCACGACGATATCTGGGTTAGCCGTTCCCACAATACTGAGCATTGTCGTTGCGGTCCCCGTTTCCGCAGCGACCGCGATGTCGTGTCGCTGGAGGACCTTCGTGATCAAATGACGGGTGAATGGATCTCGTTCACAGACAATTGCGCGACGCTCGGCCAGAATCGCTTCCCAACCGGCCCGGGTTTCGACGGAGATGTTTCTACCAAGGATCTGTCCCAGCCGATCGAGGAGTTCAAAGGGTGGGATTCCTTTCGGGACGAAGGCGGTCGCACCTGCCTTGAGAAGGGGTTCTCCGAGTGAGGGATTCATCCCAGAGATGACGATTATGGACGCATTTGGGACCACTCCGAGGATTCCGTTCAGCGCGATGGCACCGTCGACGATCGGCATTGACAGATCGAGCAATACGACATCCGGTTGAAGAGTTTCTGCCAACTCGATGGCTGCATCACCGTCCCCGGCCTCCCCGACGACTACGAACTGGAGGGAGTGTTCTAGGACGGCCCGCAGGAACCGCCGAGTCGATGGAACATCATCTGCGATCAGAACGCGCAGTCGGACAACATCCGGCAGCAGACTGTCGTTGGCGGCCGCCGTGTCCATCTCAACGGAGGAGAAGACGGTCTCAGGCTCGGCGCCTCCCCCTCCGCTGAGCCTGGGACCATTTCCGAATGGTCGAACTTGCGGGGAGGTATCGACGGATGATTTCACCGGTATTCCTTCCTCGGTGATCGATCGATCTCTGACTCGTTCGCGAAGCGACCGGACGACTTGAATCGGGGACGCGTCGCTTCAGAATTGTTTAGGGGCCGATGGACCGCTCTCATCCAGTATCCGTGGATCATGCTCGAAGAATCGGAGAATGAAGCGGCGTGCTGAACCCATCCACGCGCCATTCTGTTACCGCATTTGTAGTATCGCCGCTCGGCCGCGGCGGAAGATCACAGTGGCAGAATCAGACCTTCTCGAACGGCGATGACGACGGCCTCTAATTTGGAGTGTGCCCCTAGCTTCCGGATGATGTTCTGCGTGTGCTTCCTGACCGTGTTGAGTGAGACGAACAGTCTCTTTGCAATCTCCTTGTCAGATCCGCCCTCGGCCATCACGCTGAGTACTTCGAGTTCGCGGCGACTTAGGACTCCGCCACCTCGATTTCTGATCCGTGTAATCGGGGGGAGGAGCTTCAGAAGCATCGCCGGTGTGATCAGGACCTCGCCCTCATGGGCAGCTCTGACAATGGCCAGCAGATCGTCTACAGACCTAGATTTGCTCAGAAATCCCGAGCAGCCCGCTTCGAATGCCCGGCGAGCTAGACGCTCGTCCTCGCCCGAGCCGGTCAACATTACCAGCTGGATGGCGGGATCGTTTTGCTTGATCTGCGTGACGGCAGCGACGCCGTCTCCGTCAGGAAGGTGATAGTCCATCAGCACCACATCGGGGTGCAGTTTGAGTGCGCCCGCCACGGCATCACCTACGGTGCCCACTACCCCCACGACCTCGATATCGGGGCAGCCGGCGAAGACGAGATGAAGACTGTCCGCCAACATCTCGTGGTCATCGACGATCAGTAGCCGAATCCGGGGAACCTCAGTTGACCGGACCGAAGGAAGAAGTGCGATGGCATCGCGTATTGAATTACTCATGAGAGGCCAGATTCCCGGGCCAGAGAAAACGATGCGCCGGACCGCTGCACACCTGCCATGACGAGTTCGTCGAGAGCGTGCGGTGCGATGGACTCAGAGAATAGGAACCCCTGAGCACGATCGCACTCCAGGTCCTCGAGAATACCCAGCTGACCAGGCGTCTCGATCCCTTCGGCGATGACGATGAGGTGGAGGGCGTGTGACAGCCCGATGATGGCGGCGATGATGGCTCGCTGATCCTCGGACCTCTCCACATCTGAGATGAATGACCGATCGATTTTCACAAAATCGAGAGGGAACTGTCGCAGATATGCCAGCGACGAATACCCGGTCCCAAAGTCGTCCAGGCCTACCTGTACCCCGGCGTCCCTTAACGCTCGCAGGCCTGTGATAGCCGAATTGGAGGCCTCGAGGAGGACTCGCTCGGTGACCTCGATCTGAAGGTCGTGATGATCGACGCTGTAGTCGTCGAGCCGCTCGATGATGGATCTTTGGAACCCGATGTCTGCCAGGTGTCGAGCAGTGACATTGATGGCGACTTCGACGAAATCGCTGCCCCTCAATCGCGTGTGCCAGCCATCCACCTGGTGCACGGCATCCGCCAGAACCTGCTCATCCATTGAGATCAGCAGGCCGGTCTCCTCAGCGACTTCGAGGAAGGCGTCAGGCTGAAGAAGTCCGCGTTCGGGATCGCTGACCCTCAGAAGTGCTTCGGCACCGACCACGTGTTGAGAACGGAGGTCGACAATCGGCTGGTACTGGATTATGAGCCCGTGGTTGTCCAACGCGCCGCGCAGAACTCGTTCAATTGCAAGCCTGCCGACTGCTCTGGTTCTGAGCTCTTCATCAAAGAGTTCAGCTCTGTCGCGTCCTCGGTCCTTTGCCCGATACAGCGCCAGGTCGGCTTGCCCGAGTAATTCTCCTGCTCCGTTCTGGGAATCCAAAGTGCATGCCACACCCACGCTCACGGTACAAATGAACTCTTCGTCCCCCAATCGGAACGGCTTGCGACCTGCTTCTATAATTCTGTTGCTGAGGTCGATGGCTCCTTGCTCGTTCGCCAAACCTTCGGCAACGATGACGAACTCGTCTCCTCCGAGCCTGGCCAAAGTATCGGCTGGTCTTAGGTGATGAAGAAGACGCTCCGCCATCTGTGCGAGCACAGCGTCACCGACGCTGTGACCAAGCGAGTCGTTGACTACCTT
>JBAPRR010000260.1:0-8415 GCA_049281195.1 Acidimicrobiales bacterium | reverse complement strand
ACGCCGGCCATCGGTCTCAGGCCCCGATGACGACGCCGGACTCGTGCATCGCGGCGATGTGCTTCTCGTCGTAGCCGAGCTCGGCGAGGACCTCGTTGGTCTGCTCGCCGAGCAACGGGGCGCCGGTGATCTGTGGCGTGAACTCCGAGAACTTGATGGGGCTTCCGACGGTCAGGAACTTGCCACGCTTCTCCTCGTTCACCTCCACGACCGAATTGCTCTTTCTGAGGTCCGGGTCATAGGCGATCTCTTTCATCGAGAGCACTGGGGCACAGGGGACCTCGTACTTGCGCAGGATGTCGACCGCTTCGTACTTGGTCTTGTCCGCCAGCCACTCCTCAATGTCTCTGAAGATGTCGAAGATGTGCGGCTGGCGTGCCTTGGCCGTCGAATAGGCGGGGTCGTTCACCCATTCGGGCTTTTCGACCGCCGTACAGGTGTTGGCCCAGTTCTGCTCCTGGATGGTGAAGTAGATGTAGGCGTTCGGGTCTGTCTCCCAGCCCTTGCATTTCAGGATCCATCCGGGCTGTCCACCGCCTCCGGCGTTGCCACCGCGGGGCACGGCCTCGCCGAAGGGGGTATTCGGGTATTGGGGGTACTCCTCCAGGTAGCCGACGTGCTCCAGGCGTTCCTGGTCGCGCAGCTTCACTCGCATCAAGTTGAGCACCGCGTCCTGCATGGACACAGAGACCTTCTGGCCCTTTCCGGTCGCCTGGCGTCCGATCAGTGCGGTCAGGATGCCGATGGCGAGATGCATGCCGGTGTTGGAGTCACCTAGGGCAGCCGCTGACACGGTGGGTGGTCCGTCCCAGAAGCCGGTGGTCGAACAGGCTCCACCGGCTGCCTGGGCCACGTTCTCGTACACCTTCAGATCCGAGTACCGGGACTCGTCGTTGAACCCCTTGACCGATCCGTATACGAGGCGGGGATTGAGCTCTTGGATGTGCTCCCAGCTGAGCCCCATGCGGTCCATGGCGCCGGGGGCGAAGTTCTCCACCAGCACGTCGTAGCGGCGGATCAGCTCCTCCATGACTGCCAAGCCTTCGGGGGTCTTGGTGTTGATGGCGAGCGATCGCTTATTGCTGTTGAGCATGGTGAAGTAAAGGGCGTCGACGCCGGGGATGTCCTGTAGCTGGTTGCGGGTGACGTCGCCTCCGGTGGTGCGCTCGACCTTCAACACGTCTGCTCCGAACCAGGCCAGCAGCTGGGTGCAGGCCGGTCCGGCTTGAACGCCGGTGAAGTCGATGACCTTGATGCCGGTGAGGGGGAGTGTCTGTTGGTTCGTCATTGTCGTATTCCTTTCTTTCAATGTCGTGTCGGTTAGCGCGTCTTGGTGACTAGGGCCGGTCAGTCCCGAGAGAGGCGGAGACGGCGCTCTTCGGGTTGAGGTTGGTCAGATGGCCGCTCTCGGTTCCCGCCGTTATGTCGAGCACACAGTCGATGAGTGCCGGTGCCCGAGAGGCCAAGGCCTTCTCCAGAGCTTCGGTCAGCTCGTCGGGAGTGGTGACGTGGTAGCCGGCACCACCGAAGGCCTCGATGAGGCGCTCGTGGTGCGCGGAGGGCTCCAAGACAGTGACCGCTGGGTCTTCCGAGGCGGTGTTCACGCCGTCTCCGCGGTAGATGCCACCGTTGTTCAAGATGATGACCGTGACCGGCAGGTGGTAGCGGCAGATGGTCTCGATCTCCATGCCGGCGAACCCGAAGGCGCTGTCTCCCGAGATGCACACCACCGGATCTTGTGATTCGACTGCGGCGGCGATGGCGTAGCCCAACCCGACCCCCATCACTCCCCAGGTTCCGCAGTCGAGCCGGTGGCGGGGAACAACCATGTCGATCAGGTCCCTCCCTATGTCCAGGGAGTTCGCGCCTTCGTTGATCACGTACACGTCGGGGCGGTCGGCGAGCACGTTTCTCACCGCACCGAGGGAGTTGTAAAAGTGCATCGGCGAAGGGTTGTCCGCCAGCCTTTTGGCCATCGAGGTGACGTTGTGTTGCTTTCTCTCCCGGAGCTCGTCGGTCCATTCCGAAAGGACCGTGACCTTGCCGTTGGCCCGTTCGTTGAGTGCCTGCATCACCGAGCCGATGTCACCGACCAGCGGGGCTGCGATCGGCCGGTTGCTGTCCATCTCGGCGGCGTCGATGTCCACCTGGATGAACTTGGCGTCAGACGCCCACTCGGGGGCCTCTCCCTGAGCTAGGAGCCAGTTGAGGCGGGCGCCGACCAGCATCACCACGTCTGCTTTTCCGAGCGCCAGAGAACGTGCCGCAGCCACCGATTGGGGGTGTTCGTCAGGGAGCAAACCCTTGGCCATCGACATCGGCAAAAACGGGAGTCCGTTCGACTCGATAAAGCTCCGGATTTCTGAGTCGGCCTGGGCATAGGAGGCGCCCTTTCCGAGGACCACCAAGGGACGCTTCGCACTTATGAGCAGGTCGACGGCACGGTCGACCGCTTCGGGTGCCGGGAGCTGGCGAGGAGCGGGATCGGTCAGTTGCCATAAGGACCGGGCTCCGGTGTCGGCGTCAATGGCCTGTCCCAGTACCGCGGCGGGGATGTCGAGGTACACGCCGCCGGGACGACCGGAGATGGCGGTGCGAAAAGCTCTCGCCACTCCGAGGCCGATGTCTTGTACCCGGTCGATGCGGTACGCGGCTTTGCACAACGGCTTTGCCGCCGCGAGCTGGTCCAGCTCCTCGTAGTCACCTCGTTGCATGTCGACGATCGGCCGTTCGCTCGACCCTGAGATCTGGATCATGGGGAAGCAGTTGACCGTGGCGTTGGCCAGTGCCACCAGGCCGTTCAAAAAGCCGGGCGCGGACACCGTCAGACACACGCCGGGCTTCTTGGTGAGAAAGCCGGCTGCGGCTGCCGCGTTTCCGGCGCTGGCCTCGTGGCGGAAAGATATGAAACGGATGCCCGACTCCTGCGCCAGGCGTGCCAGATCGGTGATGGGGATACCGGGCAGTCCGTAGATGGTCTCGACACCGTTGAGCTTCAAGGCGTCGACGACCAGATGGAATCCGTCGGTCAACCGTGCGCTTGAACTCGTCGCGTCCGCTACTGCATTTGTGTCGTCCGTGTGAACGGCGTCCGCTTCCGTTGTGGTGATCGAAGTAGTACTCATGATCGGGCTCCTCTCGTTGGTCCGTCGCAACGTGATGTCGTGATTCGTAACGTCGTGTATCCCACTGTCACTCGCGGCGGTGGGAACGTCCAATAGTTGTTACCGAACGATCCATAAACCGGGACTGATCAACATTCGGCTTAGGGACGTTGGCGCGCGGTCAAATGCGGCGACGACCACTAGACGCTGGATGGACGGGCAGCCCTTACCGATAAGAGCGGCTACCGATGCTGTCTTTGATTCTTCTCCTTTATCGTCCAATCGGCTTTGCGTCTTGGACTTCGGCGTACGAGACGCGGATGCTGGTAGTGGACCTGGGCCCGAAGGCGGCTCGTCTGGGAACTACCGACCGAAGGAACATTGTCATGGCCAAGATTCTCTGTGTCCTGTATCCGGACCCTGTTAGCGGATACCCACCTAAATACGCCCGCGACGGCATCCCGAAGTTGCGCGGCTACCCCGACGGTCAAACTCTCCCCACACCCGAGGCAATCGACTTCATACCGGGCCAATTGCTCGGGTGCGTTTCCGGCGAACTCGGATTGCGGACCTTCCTCGAAGCGTCAGGCCACACCCTGGTCGTGACTTCCGACAAGGAAGGAGTCGACTCGGTGTTCGAGAAGGAACTCCAAGACGCAGACGTCGTCATCTCTCAACCGTTCTGGCCTGCCTACCTGACGGCGGAACGTATCGCCAAAGCCCCCAACCTCAAGTTGGCGATCACCGCCGGCATTGGCTCGGACCACGTAGACCTCAACGCGGCCATTGCGCGAGGAATCACCGTCGCGGAGGTCACGTTCTGCAACAGCATCAGTGTCGCCGAGCACGCGGTGATGCAAATCCTCGCATTGGTACGCAACTTTTTGCCCTCTCATGATTGGATCACCAACGGCGGATGGAACATCGCCGACAGTGTCGAGCGCGCCTACGACCTCGAAGGCATGAACGTCGGAGTGCTCGCCGCGGGGCGGATCGGCCTGGCCGTGCTTGGCCGCTTGGCTCCGTTCGATGTGCGCCTCCACTACAGCGACAAGCGGCGTTTGTCCGCAGAACTGGAACACGAGCTCGGCTTGACGTTCCATCCCGATCCGAAGTCGCTCGTCCGGGCCGTCGATGTCCTGTCGATACACACTCCTTTAGTGCCCGAGACGTACCACCTGTTCGATGACGAGCTCCTCGGCTCGATGAAGCGGGGCTCCTACATCGTGAACACGGCACGCGGCGCGATCATGGACCGCGACGCCGTGGTCCGGGCCCTCGATTCGGGACAGCTGGCGGGCTATGCCGGCGATGTCTGGTATCCCCAGCCGCCTCCGCCTGACCACCCATGGCGCACGATGCCCAACAACGCCATGACGCCGCACACGTCTGGCACCTCGCTCTCTGCCCAGGCGCGCTACGCCGCGGGTACGCGCGAGATCCTCGAGGACTCTTTCGCCGGCCGTCCGATCCGCGAGGAGTACCTCATCGTCGACGGCGGCAAGCTTGCCGGCACGGGTGCCGCGTCATACACCGTGAGTGGCGCCACAAGCCCCGGTAGCAGCGGCCGCTAGCGAACCCGGCACACAACGCAAACACTGAAGGAGCCTCCGATGGCCGAAATGAACGGGAGCAAAGTCGACCGTGTCGCCGTGCTGGGTACAGGCATCATGGGTTCGGCGATGGCGCGCAATCTGATCGCAGCCAAGCTGCACACGACGGTGTGGGATCGTTCCCCGTCGGCGACCGATTCGCTCGCCGAGGCCGGCGCCCGAGTCGCTCCATCCCCGGACAAGGCAGTCGAGGACGCGCGAGTGGTGATAACGATGTTGCCGACCGCTGATGTTGTTGACGCGGTGATCTTCGACGCCAAGGTTACTCAGGCCTTCTCTCACGGAGCAGTGTGGGCGCAGATGGGAACGATAGGCCTCGCGGCCACTACCGGATTCGCCACCAAGCTTTCCGGACTGCGGCCTGATGTTCTGTTCGTAGACGCACCGGTATCCGGCAGCAAGGGCCCGGCCGAGTCGGGCCAGCTGCTCGTACTGGCCTCCGGTGCGTCTGAGGCGGAACCGATTGTGACACCGGCGTTCTCCGCCATAGGCCGTAAGACCGTGTGGCTTGGTGAGGCGGGCCAGGGCAGCCGGATGAAACTGGTCGTGAATGCCTACTTGGCGGCACTCATCGAGGGCGTGGCAGAAGCAGTGGAGTTGGCCGATCAGCTCGGCGTTGAGAGCTCGAAGCTGGCAGAGGCGATCGAGGGGGGACCCCTTGATGCTCCACTTGCCGACGCCAAGCTGCACAAGATGGAACGTGAGGAGTTCGCGCCCGAGTTTCCGCTGGAATGGGCTCTCAAGGATGTCGACCTGGCACTCGCAGCCGGCGACCGAGACAGATTGCCGATGCTGTCCGCCGTTTCACACCAATGGCGTAGAGCAGTCGATGCCGGTCACGGTCGAGAAGATGTGAGTGCCGTACGCCTGGCGCTTCGGAAACAATAAGTCATGAGTGGTTGAGCGTCCCGAGGCGCTCGGCGCGAAGCGCGCTACGGCGGACCTTCCCGGCATCGTCGCGCAATGCGACGTTTACGATCTCGACTGTGCGCGGGACCTTGTAACGAACGAGCCGTTCCCGGACGAACGCCAGCAACTCGTCGACCTGAAGTCTGTCAGGGTCGGCTTCGACGATCGCATGCACGCGGTTACCGAGATCATCATCAGGTAGACCGATGACCGCACACGACTGCACCGCTGAGTGCTCGGCGATGGCCGACTCGACCTCGGCCGGGTACACGTTGGCGCCTCCGGTGAGGATCATGTCGGTGGTGCGGTCGCCGAGGTAAAGGAAGCCGTCTTCGTCGAGCCAGCCGTTGTCGCCGAGCGACTCCCACCCACCCTCGCGGATGCGGGCCTCGGCACCGATGTACCGATAGCTCGGGGCATCGAGGCCCGACTTCATCCACACTTCACCTTCGACGCCGGCGGGGACTTCGTTGCCTTCAACGTCGGTGATGCAGATCGATCCGGTGAAGGGACGGCCGACCGAGCCGCGGTGCTGGAGCCAATCGAGGCCCGTGATTATCGTGGCCGCCTGCGCTTCGGTGCCCGCGTAGAGCTCGAAGATGCGCTCGGCACCGAGCCATTCGATCCACGCCTCTTTGAGCCACGGCGGGCATGGCTCGGCCAGATGCCAGATGAGTCGCAGCGACGACAGGTCGTATCTGTCTCGCACCTCGAGGGGCAGCCGCCAGATGCGCTTCATCATTGTCGGCACCAGATAGGCGATGTCGGCGTGGTACCTCTCGATCCCGGCCAAGGTCGCTTCGGCGTCGAACCGGGGAAGGACCACCACATGGTTGCCGGCGAGAAGAGCGGTGCATGACCACACGATCGGACCGTTGTGATACAGGGGTCCCGGCATCATCATGCAACCGTCGGGTTGGATGAGGAAAAGAGGCGCGGCCTCGTTGTCGATGGTTCCGGGTTGGCCGGCCACGATGAGCTTTGGCCGGCCGGTGGAGCCCCCCGAGGTGGGCGCCTTCCACGCGGGGGAGATCGCATCGGGCAACGGCTCGGCGCCGGGGCCGGTGGTAGGCGCCACATAACCGACCGGTCGACAGATGCGATCGGGGAAGTCCTCGGGGTCGACGCCCAACACCACTGCTGGATGGGCCAGCTCGACTATGGCGGCCAGCTCGCGAGCGGGGAGGCGTGACGAAACCGGTTGGGGGATGGCACCGATCTTCCAGGCGGCCACGACGGCCACGAACCAGTCGACGGAGTTCGGGAGCGCAATCGTGACCAGGTCCCCGAGCTTCACGCCGTCTACCAACAGCTGCCGGGCGACGGAGTCGGCGGCCGCCTCCAGCTCGGCTCGGGTCAGGCTGACTTCGCCACACGTGATGGCGGGAGCGCCCGGATCGGCGGCGGCCAGATCTGCCAATCGGCGGGAGAACGAGACGATGGCCATGGACGACAGCTCCGATATGTCGATCGAACCTTATGGATGAGAAGCGGAGCCGACGATACTGGGCGGTCAACTAATTGCATTCAATGTGCCGTCTGATTGCCCGGGAATCGCTCGGGACACCCTGGTACCGTGGGCAAAAGGCACTTTGGATGCAGCCCCGCCCAACAACAGGGGGTTAGCGATGCCCACGGTCCGTCGGTCCACATTTGTCGGTTTCGCCGCGGCGATGGTGATGTTCGCTCCTCTTTGGAATCCGGGGGTCGCAGCGGCTGCCTCGAGCGCCCAAGGAAGCGATTTCTCTTTGGCGGCGGTTTCCTGCGCGCAGCCATCGAGTTGCATGGCGGTTGGTGACTACGTAGAGAGCTCCGGGGCGATCGTTCCACTGAGCGAACGATTCAACGGTGCCACATGGAGCTCTATGTCGATTCGGGGTCCTCGTTTCAGCGGACTGAGCGCAGTGTGGTGCTCCCGAGCTTTCAGATGCATGGCGGTGGGCTATTCCAGATATGCACCTTTCTCGGAGACGTGGAACGGCACCGCGTGGAGCCAGGTCAGTGTGCCCGCGCCCGCAGGACAGACAGACAGCGACCTGCTGAGCCTGTCGTGCACCAGTCTCACCAGTTGCTCCGCCGTCGGTTACTACTTGAACCAGGCGAGCACATGGCTGACGCTGGCCGCCAGATGGAACGGCAGCAGTTGGAGCTTGACCGACACTCCGAACCCGGCAGGAGTCACCGGAAGCGAGCTCGAAGGCGTGGGGTGCACAACGTCTTCTGACTGCGTAGCGGTGGGCTATTCCTTCAACAGCAAGGGCAATAGTCACACACTCATCGAAAGGTGGAACGGTTCGCGATGGGGCATCGTGGCCAGTCCCAACGGCGCGAACGGGTCGGAAGACGTGCTGAACGCTGTCAGCTGCGTCACCGGCACCGACTGCACCGCCGTAGGCGACTATTTCGGTCTGTCCGCACGCACGATTCCGTTGATCGAAGACTGGAACGGGCACGTCTGGACCGACAGCGCGGTGGCAGGCGTCAGTGGCCAGTTCGAAGGAATCTCATGTACCAAACAATCGACCTGCATGGCGGTCGGCGGCGCCAGTGACGGAACCTTCACAGAAGCGCGCACTCACGGAGCGTGGAAGAGAGTCACGAGCCCGAATCCGAAGTATGGCGGCAAAAGCGCGATCCTGTCCGGCATCTCGTGTCGGACGTTTTCGTCATGCGCCGCGGTCGGCTCCTACACCGGAGTCTCCAGTGACACCACCTACAACCTGGGCGAGATCTGGAACGGTGCCGAATGGAAGCTCACTCCCACCCCCAATTTGTAAAAGAGTCAGGCG
>JBAPRR010000259.1:0-17130 GCA_049281195.1 Acidimicrobiales bacterium | reverse complement strand
AAATCTCGCCGCCCTTCTTTTTTGTCCAGATCGGGCAGACTCATCCGGTTCGAACGGTCGTCCTGTCAATAAGCGTCGAAGATGCCGGTAGGACGGAAGGCGTCGTGGACCTCACCCTCACCGAGGTATTCGACCAACTCGCCACCTTCGGTCGGGATGTAGAAGACAGGCTTCGACCGCTGCAACGCATACAGGACAATCTCGGCAGTGCCCCCGGTTCCTTGGGAGGGTCTTCCGTTCCAGAGGGCGAGCAGAACGTCCGAGTGATCAACCACGAACCGTCCCGCCCACTCGTAGCGATTGTTCCGGACTTCTGTATCGTCCTCGCCTGACTCCGGCATCGGTGGCGCGAGCGTCACCGATGAAGCTTCCCTGCAGAGCATGTGGAACTCGCGCTTCGACTGCTCAGATGTGAAGTCTTCTGTATAAATCCCTTCCTCGAAAGGGAGCACGGCTTCAAGCCGGCCTCCTCGGGTGGAAAGGACGGCCTTCGCCACCAGCCTGTCGGCTCCTTCGGCCAGAGCTGACACGGCCGTGAAGACAACGAGTCGGTCAGGAGAAGGTCGGCAGAAGGTTCGGACCCGCTCGAGCGCCATTTCGATCTTGACGCTCAGCTCTAAAGCCTTCTCCCGTTCGAAGTTGAGGTGACCGGTCACCCCCACCCGAACCGCGTACGGAGCCGTCATTGGTTGTGGGTCACGCGATGTGCCTCTTTGCAACTCGGACACACCCATTGCGGCGACAGCGCGGAAAAGATCTTTGATTTCGAGATGTCAGCCTGTTCGTCGAGAGGAACGATCGTGAAGCCCTCCCGTGAGAGGACGAAGGGGAAGTCGCGCATCGCTTCACGGTCGAGCTCGCGGGTCGGCTCGTCCAGGCAGTCCCAGCAGATCAGATAAGGCGTGAGCTTGTTTTTGGTGTCGCGGATATGTGAGTAGGTCCAGCCCGATGCGATCCGTTCTGCGAGCCAGCGATCATGTTCCAGCCTTGCCAGCTGTTCGATCTGTTCTGCGGTGAATTGATACGTGTCAGCCTGACCGTCGGGAGCCAACCTGTAGGTGAAGCCGATTGCTTCGAGCTTCCGCTTGTAATCGACTGCCTGCATCCGGCTCGAGTTCCGCAGTTCATCGGGCAGGGCGTCCCACGGGGCCATCGAGGGGTCGTCGATCGCTCGGCCCTCGTCCAGTCTGTGCCTGACGTAGAAGGCATGGACGCCCCTAGCGAGGTCCTCGTTCATCGTGGCACCGTCGAGCATGAGACCGACCCGAAGATCGCAAACCCGGTCCAGGACCGGGAAACCGTGTACCTGCTTCAGAACGCCCACAGAAGCCAGGTCGAGTAGAGGCCCCGTGTCCCTCCGCCCTGTCGTACAAACGAAGATCGGGACGTCGTTCGGGAGGCTTCTGGGAAGCTTCATGCTCGCCCTGAGACCCGCTGCGTCATCGAGGGGACAGATGATCGCCGCTGTCGGTACGGGATCGGTCGAGTCTTGAAGGAACACGAATGGATTCGCGTATGAGTCCCACGGATCGACCGAGATCGCAGAAAGATCACACGTCTTGTAAAGAGAGGGCCTTAGCTCTTTTATGGCTTCCACCCGGCGTTCGGCTTCAACGTCGACCAGTGTGATGTTCAGATGCGGATCCCGTTCTCCGTTCTCGATCTGCCAACGATGTGCAGCATCGATCACCACGTTCATCGCGATTGGGCTGCCGCCCACCACGAGCAGAGAAGGTGGTTTGCCCCCCCTGGGACGCAGGATCTGGGCTCGCTCCTGAAGAAGAGCCCGGGAACTTTCCTGGAAGATGTTGAAGAATCTGTATTGGACCATTTCCGCGCTCGACTCGAAGGTCGCCGCCTGGTCGAGCAAGACGCTCAACTCTCCGTCGGACACGTTGACGTAGCAGTTCAGCGGATGTTTGCGACTGCCCCCGGTATTGGCGACAAGGGCGACCTGTGCATTGGTACCGTCGTCTCCGCTGACCGCTATCAGGTACCGGGCGCGCTCCACCATGGCGCGCCTCAGCACCGCAGGATCTGCAGCATCACCCTTGATCACAGGCACGCCGAGTTCGCGACATTCCTCGACGTCGGACACGAGTGGGTTGTGATCGATAACGACAACCCGCTTGTTCCTCCCCCTGAACGTGGTCGCCAGCCGCATGCCCACCCGCCCGGCTCCACAGATGACGACGTGGTTGCGGTACCAGAGATAAACGCGTAGCTGACCCAACTGTTCGGTGAAGATCGCAGAGATCGCACCCAAGCCGGCCAGGATGAGGGTGAACGGTGCCAGCCATCTCGCGATCTCGAATGCGACAGGCAGAGGAAAAGCGGCGGGAGGACCGCCGAACCGGAAGAGACCGACCAGGTAGTAGAGCTGATCCGGAATCGGGATGAACTCGTGTTGGGTGGCGGTCACCGGGACCGCTATCTCGCCCAACCCGTACATCCCGAGTGCAATGGAAGTGCAGGCCAGAATTCCTATTACGAGCCAGCGTCGGCTCTTGTAGAACCCACGGATTTTCTGCCACGGCGACTTGTGAACGGGTTCTCGAACCCGGATGGATTCGGCGGCTGAAACCACGTATCTCCTGCACCTCCCGCCTCAGCAGCCGTCCACTGCCGCCCTAATGATAAGGGTGCTTCGGCCTCCGGCCCCGCTTTGCCCCATCGGCTGTAGGGATCTGAAACTCCCCGAGACATCGGACCAGAAGGCTCGGCGGCTCTCAATTGGTGCAAATGAGCCGTTGACCGCGGCGCCATGTGGCTGTATTTTATCATAAAATGCCCATAAGGGCGCATAGTGAACACTGGCCCAGTTGACCAGCTCGGGCGGGAGATCGCTTGAGCGAGCTCGGCTATCCACTTCCAAGGAGCGCGCCAAGGTGAACGAACGCCACGGAGTCTGCGCGTGACTATTCGCCACGGTGGGGATCCGGGCGAAAGCGGCTACGCGGGCGAACCTGATGTCGCAAGCCTGAACAAGACGGAGGAAACCCGGAACAGTCCGTACGTAACGGCTTTCGGCAGAGGACTTTCGGTCATCCGCTGCTTCTCGGCGAACAGCTCGAGCCTGACGATCGCCGAGGTAGCAAGACTGTCCGGACTAAATCGAGCAACAGCGCGGCGCTTCTTGTACACCCTCGAGGCCCACGAATATGTGGGAAACGCCGGAGGCAAGTTCTTCTTGAGACCTCGGGTTCTGGAGCTCGGTTACGCGTATCTTTCCTCCCTCGAAATCGGAGAGGTGTTCCAGCAGGCTCTTCAAGAGCTCGCGGAGACACTGAACGAGACCTGCTCAGCCGGAGTTCTGGATGGTCACGATGTCGCGATCGTTGCCCGGGCCCAGCCCGCGGAGCCGAGGGTGCTCAGCCTCGCTTTCTCGATCGGTGCTCGCTTTCCGGCTTACCTGACCTCTGTCGGTCGTGTATTGCTTGCGGAACTGACGGACGAGGAACTCGAGAAGTATCTGTCTTCAGTGCAACTACGCAGAGAAACTGAGCACACGATCGCCGAAAGGGAAGATCTCCATCACGAGATTCTGAAGGTAAGGGCCGCCGGTTACTGCACGTTGGACCAAGAGATCGAGCTCGGTCTCCGCGCCATCGCCGTCCCGCTGCGTAGGGAAGGCAAGCCCACAATGGCCGTAGGCACAGCGGCACATGCTTCGCGTGTGTCTATGACCGAGCTCCACGACAAGATCTTGCCGGCACTCAAATCAACTGCTTCCAGCATCGAGGATCTACTCCGGTTGAGACACTGACGACCAGGTTGTTGTTGACACTGGTTCTGTCACTAGCTTTGTGGCCGTGAAGTTCTCCGTCACCTATCCGTTAATCGCGCACCCCTACCACCCCGACTTCCTCTCCCGACAGGCACTCAAGAGGTTCAGCCAGGCGGCCGAGGCTGCGGGATTCGATGGCATCGGGTTTACGGATCACCCTGCTCCGACCGCGCGTTGGCTGAACAGTGGTGGTCACGACGCCTTGGATCCTTTCGTCGCGCTGACTTTCTGCGCTGCCGTGACCGAAAGAATCCGTCTCATACCCAACATTGTCGTGCTCCCCTACCGTCATCCCCTGATCATCGCCAAGATGGTGGCAACTCTCGATCTTGTGTCAGAAGGAAGGTTCACCCTTGCAGTCGCAACGGGTTACCTTCGCGCGGAATATAAGGCCCTCGATGTGGACTTTGAACAACGCAACGAGCTGTTCGATCAGGCGGTCGCAGTGATACGCGGAATCTGGCGGGAGGATGACTTCACCTACGAGGGCATAGGGATATCGGCGAAGGGCTTGTCATCCAATCCAAAGCCGAATCCCATTCCGCCTCTGTGGATCGGAGGGAACAGCCGCAAAGCACGCCAACGTGTTGCGGCCTACGGCGACGGGTGGACGCCCTTTCCGGCACCACGTGCAATGTCGAAGACAACGAAGACCCCTCCTCTCGAGACCGTCGAAGATCTGTCTGCGATGCTGGAAGAGCTATGGCGCTTCGTAGACGAAGCGGATCGAGACCGCTCTGAGATCGACGTTGCATTCGGCACACGTGCCGGTGGGTCGCCCGGCACCAAGGGATTCGAGGCTGAAGCTCATATCGGCGGCCTCGAGCAACTCACCGCTCTCGGGGTCACTTGGGGGCACACGGGCGTTCCGGGTGATTCGCTCGAACGAGCGATCGACGCAGTGTTGGAATACGGCGAGACCGTCATCGCACCGATGAGCCGAAGCAGTTGACTCGACCAATTTTCAACCCGAATCGAGCGACCTTGGTCTGTCCTTCACCTTGGATCCCCCGGACCACGTAGCACCGCCGACGTCAGAAGACGTTATGAGAAGGGATCGTTACCGTTGTTGGCTAGGTACGGCTGGGCCAGGAGAAGTCGTTTGAACGCTGTCTGGATCGGATTCGCCGAGGCGGGATTGCGAGCGAGCAGTCCCAACGGGGTTCGAACCCGTGTCTCCACCTTGAGAGGGTGGTGTCCTAGGCCGCTAGACGATGGGACCCTGCAGTGGCAGGTTGGCGATACTACCGGACCCTGCAGCCCGGCTCAGCTTCGAATGCGACGACCAACGAGCCTGATGGGAGCCTCCCGATCACTCCGCGAATCTGCCCGGACTGGGCTCTAGTGGCGGCGCCGGGACTGTCATGCTCGGGCTCTCGGTTCCGCCGTCGACCTCGAACACCTTGCCGGTAACCCACGAGGAAGCATCGGACACCAGATACAGGACCGCACAGGCGATGTCCTCGGGTTCGCCTGGCCTGGCCATCGGCGTACCCGCGATGAACTGCCGCCGCAGGTTCTCATCGGTGAGCACGATCTCGAGGGATCTGGTGGCGACGCCACCAACGTCGATTGCATTGAGTCTCACCCGGGGAGCGAGCTCGGGCGCCATATTGCGCGTCAGGCGGTCCAGCGCCGCCTTCGCGGTTCCGTAGGCAACGAAACTGGTCTGGGTCATGCTCGCCGACCGAGACGAGATGTTGACGACCGCTCCCCCACCTGAAGTGTCGACCATGGCTCTCGCCGCAAGTTTGGTCAGGCTGAACGCGGCGGTCACGTTGAACGAGAACGCTTTCTCCAAAGAGCGCTCGGAAGTGGACATCGCTGGTGCTGGCATGGAGCCGCCGGCGTTGTTGACGAGGATCTCCAGATGCCCGAACTCTTCGATCGCCCTGGCCACCAAAACTTCGCGAGCCTCGTGGTCCATCACATCGGTCGGCACCACGAAGGCTCTGCGTCCGAGCTTGCCTATCTCTGCAGCTACTTCGTCGAGATCGGACTCCGTCCGAGCGGCTAGCACAATGTCCGCTCCAGCTTCTGCGAGCCCTATGGCGATTCCTCTGCCAATGCCTTGGCCGGCACCCGTGACAATGCCGACCCTGCCTGCAACCGAGAAGCGATCGAGGATCATGGGCGTCTTGTGCGGTGCATCGAGGGTGCGGCCCGTCCGGCCACCAGGGGCAGGTCGAGGTACGTAATCAAACCTGGCTCCGCTTCACATACATAAGGCACGGCGTTCACCAGATGCATTGCAGTCGTGACGATTCCGGGATTCCTACGAAGACCTTCTTCGATGCTCTCCGGATGGAGCTTTTTGAAGGTCACCAGAACGCCGGGATCGCCGGTCACCTCTACCTCGAACCGCTCGCCCTTCTCGCCGAATCGCCAAGGTGGATCGAGGTTCTCCTCACCCATCAACCAATTGACAGCCGCCGTTATGACCGGCTCGCCATCGATGATCCCCTCCCAACGAAACCGCTGCGCAGCTACCAGTCCGGGCGCGATCGCACCGATCGGGGACTCGATCGGTGCGGTGGCGACCGCCATGTCGTGAGTCGTGCGCAACTCCGGGTCGATGTCGAAGTCGAGCTCGTGGGCCACCATCCATACCGATTGCCTGAATCCCGCCCCAAGAGCATCCGCCATGATGCTCGTTCTCGCCTTTTCGGGTTCGGTGCCGAAAAGCATCCAGTCTCTGATGACGTCAGGCGCACCGTAGGTTCGGATGTCGGAGAACTCTTCTGCCCGCACTCGGGTCACTGACCCGACGAGAGCGGACAGCATGAGCGGGAACCGCTCGGTGATCCCGCCAGGATGAATCCCGGTTCCGTGAAGCGTCGTACCTGCGCGTCTACAAACCGTGTCTACCCGATCGCGTTCAGCTTTCTGCGGAAAGAACCAACCCAAGGGTGTGACGATGTTCTTCCCCGATTCGAGAATCCTGTCCATAACGTACGGATCGGCGAACAGAGGGCTGTAGATCACACAGTCGGCTTCGACTGACAAAAGCTCCTCGATATTGCTCGTTGCGAGCACACCGATTGGGTCTCCCCCGATCAGGGTGCCGACGTCCCGGCCCGACTTTGCGTCGCTGTGAACCCAGCATCCGACCAGCTCGAGATCTGGATGGTTTAGGACACCTTCGATCGCAGCGCGCCCTACTCCGCCCGTTGCCCATTGGATCACGCGATATGTCATCGGGTACCCCCCTGGCGTAGCCCGCCCATGTGGTCAACCCGACAGTAGTCAACCGATCCGTACGCGGGTCGGGGCTACCGGATGAAGGCAATCAGCCTCTTCCGGGACTTCGCGAAGTCGCTATACCTGTCACCCGGGTCCTGGATGAGCACCTTCTCCTCCACACGGATGCGGTCGTCGAGGCCGATCAACGTTTCCACGAGGATCGCGCCAGTCGTACTCAATTGCTCCACGCCAAACCTGCTCCGAGCACCATCAGAAGGACTCCCGTGTATGACGGATGCCTGACGAATCGATAGGGACCGTTGGTTATGACTGGTTGGTCACTGCTCGTCTGGACCGTGTAGGTGAAATACCTCCCGAGTGAGAACCTCGACCAGACCCTGGGGCCCTCCCCGACGCCGAAGAGCACCATCCGACGATCGCAGCAACAAGCGGCGAACCGATGTCCGCGGCAGGAGCGAACCTCTGAGAGGTGATTCACTATTCCGCCGGGATGAGACAGATCCGCAGCACAATCTGGCTGCCGGCGTCTCTCGGCATCGCTTCGTCGCCTTCTGAGCGCACCGGTGAGTTCGATGGCGGCGGTGCCCACCCAAAGAGCAATCCAGGGCCTACCAATTGGGCGCGTGGTCACGTACCGCTTGGCGGAGCTTGACAAAATGACTGGATGCGTGGCGAAAGCGTAGATACTGGAGGCGACACGGACCACGAACCGAGCCTGGCGTGACAGGAAATGCACGTACTGCCGGCACAATCGTCGTTCTCAATGGGGCGCCCCGATCAGGAAAGTCCAGCATCGTGAGAGCGATCCAACAGACTTTCGAAGGTAGTTGGACCAACCTCGGCGTGGACGTCTTCAACGCTTTCGTGACTCCTCCCCGTCTCCTACCCGGGATCGGGCTGCGACCGGGAGGAGAACGGCCCGAGTTGGAGCCGTTCATCCCGACCCTCTTCTCTGCGCTCTATGAATCGGTCATAGCCCACAGCCGTCAGGGCCTGAACGTCGTCGTGGACGTCGGCCACCACGATTCCTACTCGCAACCGCTCGGGACCCTCGGCGACGCAGCGAGGCGACTCGAAGGTTTACCCGCGTACCTGATCGGCATCAGATGCCCTGCGGAGGTCATCATGCAAAGACGCGATTCCCAACGCGACGAATCCGGATCCGTCTATGAAACGAGCTCTTCGGACGGAGCCATACCCGACGCAGTGATCCGGTGGCAGGAAGCGGTTCACATCCCAGGGATCTACGACCTCGAGATCGACACGTCAACCGTCACGCCCGAACAAGCCGCGAACCTCATCGGGGAACTCATTGTCGGTCCTCCTCCAACCGCTTTTCGGCGTCTTCGCGCGATGAGCTGATCTATTTGGAGCGATAGCCCCGGGGAACGAAAGTCACCCCGAACTTTCGGGCTCGGGGACCCTCCGCTTCAGAGTCTCGCGGAGCAGAACAAGACCAAACGGGGTGGTGCGGTTCCATTTGAACTGGAACCACTGGTAGGTCGGATTCGTTATCGAGCGCTGCGCTGGATCCCACCACCGGACTCTGCAAACCCGCGGCCCGAGGTAAGAAACGTGCAAGGTCTGGGCACGACTTGGACTCGGGTAGGTCGACTGTCACTGACGCCCCCCCTAACTGAGCGGACTTTGTGGCCGGAATCCGCGAGCGTTACGACCGCGCAGCCAAACCGCCAAGTGAGGTTCTTTGATGACGTCAGACCAACGACTTGGTCACGACGATCGAGGTGTGGTCGATTCTGAACCCGAGGCCCTCATACAGCCCGAACGCCCCCGTAGCAGACGCTGCATCAACCTCTAAAGATGCCGTCACGAAGCCGGCGGCGCCCGCGGATATGAGAGCCCTCTCGAGCAGCGCAGTAGCGATTCCCCGTTTTCGATAGCCGTTTTTGGTCCCGACGATCGACACGTAGAGGTCGCGCCCTTTCGCATCAGGGCCGGTTTCGTACTCGTGACACACAATGACGCCGACCGCCTCACTATCAGCCATCGCGAGATAGCTGTGATCCGGGCGGAACGCCGCGCTGCCCACGAAGTGATCCCAACCTTCGGGGGTCGTTGTCGTGGATCCCCAATGGTCACGAAAAGCCTCGTTGCGCACCTGAAGGGCCTCAAACGAGAGTTGTGGCGTCCAGTCGAAAATCTCGATTCCGGGTGGGTTAGGGTCCTCGACAACAGGCGTCGCAAGATCCCTGGTCATTCCGTTGAACCATCTGATCGCCCGGAACGTTCGTCGTTCAAAGAACTCGAGTGCACCCAGGTTCGTCGAAGTGCACGAGGCGGATAGCGAAAGCGGACTATTGGGGAAGTGCTCGGCATGCAGGCGGATTGCACCATATTCGGCCCAGGTGTTGAGTTCGCTGCCGATCCCGCTACCGCGGAACTGTGGATGCACTCCGCCCTCGTACCGCATGTCGTGGACGGGATTCGCCTCGGTGCGGACCCTGAGTACGCCGTAGGCAACCATCATTTCTCCGTCGAAGACCGCCATCGAATCGTGCTCGAAATCCCGTAAAGGATCGTCGAATTCTTCGAGCAGATCGTCGACGGTGAAGATCTCCCAGTCTTTGTCAGCCTCGCGAATGGTCGCGAGCAGATCCGCCCAGGTATGAGCGTCGCTCGACAGTATGGGCCGCCACTCCATTTGCTTATCCACGTGCCAAGCATTGCAGACAGGTGACGGAAACAACTGGGTTCGAGCGGAGGATTCGCTCTCCTGGCTAAATCATCCCGGCTGAGTCGGGCCCACGGCGAAGGAATTGTCGTGCTCGTTCCACTCCTTCCCCCGCAGCGTGCACCCGACCGGCGCCCTTCAGCCGTTCAGCGAGCTTTACTACCTCGGCATGAGTATCTCTTGCCCCAGCGCGGCAGTACAGGGTGATCTTCTGGTGGGCTATCGATGAGATCCGCCACGCCGTCGAGGTCGCTGTCGGTGGGCATGGTGGCCGATGGCCAGTAGCAAACCGGTGGGGGCGCCAGGGCTTTGAGAGCGATGTTGCCAACTTCGGCGCTGGCTATGGTCGAGGCAAAGCGAAATCCGGCGTACGTGTCCGGTTGGAATCGTAAAGACCATTTGGGAGCTGCAAGTGACTGGGGTCCCGCCGAACCGGCGCACATCGTGGCACGGCCGGTAACTTGTGCTCCACCACCAGCGAAGGCGCTTCTTCCTGTCGTACGTGAACCCATTGCAGCCGGCCGTCACGCCTTATCGCATCGCCGATGGGATTCAGGCCGTCACCAATCAGCCCATAGAAGCGCTCTGCTCCGGCGCGGACTGCTGTCTCCACGAGCGAATCGGCAACGTGCATGCTCACGATCAGCCTCCCTTTGGATCAGTCTCTTTCGGCGGCGCCAAAAACTTGCACTTGATCATCGACGAGCCTCAAAGTGGCCCGACGGTCATCCCGGCCCATTCGATTCTCAGGCTTGCCGCCACGCCTTGCGTGGTCTGCTGATGCTGGCTGAGCTGCGCCGCATCGAGCGAGCTCGCTCAAGCGAGAGTCGTCGCCAGACGCTTAGTCGTTGTACTTTTGGTACAGTTTCTGCCTCGACACGCGCTGATTTGGGCCCCGGAGTTTCACCCGGACCCGGTAGCGTCTGAACCACATTGTGCCAGAGCAACCAGAGCGACCCAAACGCAGCCCGAGGCTTGTTGATAACAATACGCATCACTGGGAGATCCTTGAGGTTGCTTTGAGAGCTCGTCGATCGCTGAAAGTGCACTTCGCAGGTGCCCATAACAAGTTGCCGTGAGGTCTCTCCAATGGTCGGAAGTGCCATCGACCTGACTTCGATGTGGAGAGGTCGCGTCCACCACCGAACGGAACCTGCGATTTCTTGTATATAACCGCACTGCCTGCTCTCTTTCGTGCCACAACTACCATCGACATCTCAAATCCCTGCTCGATCACTCCGCGGTGCTTCAGCAGTCGCAAGAAGACCCGGAGCAACAACCGGTTTTGTCGTCGGGTCGAATTCTTCTAAGCGCCCAAAAACGGCGTGCCGGTTCTCGCCCACTACCGACCTGTTCGGATTGCGCCACAATCGCAGCGAGTTCTTCTCCGGAGATTGTCTCATTCTCAACAAGATGAGCAACGATGGCGTCGAGGACAGCGCGTCGGTGAAAGGCCCTACTCCTTCACCATCCTGATGTCCAGCTGCGTCGCGAAAGGTCGCTGGCGGCACCTCTCAAGGCTTCTCCGAGTACGAGGTCCTATGAAGCTCGACCCCCTAGACCGACGGGCAAGGAGTCCAACAAATACCTTAATGACGAGTCATTTGAATCGGCACATCTCCTGTGTCCGCTGTCGGACGCAGCAACCGAAGACGCAGCCTCCGTTGGCATGTTGCTCGCCCTCCTAGTCGCAATTGTCATCATCTCAATCAAATGGAAGTCCTGCAGCAGGATGGGCCTATCGAACCCCGAACATGAGTAAGTGCTTCGGGCATGCCGGCATTTTGGTGGTGGGCGGCTGGGATTGGGTAATACTCCTTGCCCTTGATTTCATCCGTGAGAGCGACATCTCGACGTGGCGGGACCGGCGCTGATCAAGGATCGTGGCGCCGGTCCCGCTTTGCCGATGGCAATGCTGGATCTTGTCTCTGTCAGGTCTCCACAATTCCAGAGGAGTGCAACACGTCATGTCCACAAGGGACCTCTTAGCTACCCTCAGCCGCGGCCCTGATCACGTCGAGTACAGCCTCGGGCTGTGACAGCATGGGAACGTGACTGCTGGCCAGCTCGGTCGTGGTTGCACCCATACGCTTGGCAGCGAACCTCTCGAGGTCAGGATGTACCGCATGGTCGTTCTTGGCGACGATGTACCAGCTGGGCTTGTTCCGCCAGGCCGTGCCTTTGGGCTTCTGGTCGAAGAGGGTAGCGGCAGGCGGGTTGGCAGTTGCCCAGACGACCTGCTTCTCCTCCTCGGTTAGGTCTCCCGCGAAGTTCTCGATGCCTTCGGGGAGCAGCCAAATTCGCCCGTCCGCGACCTCAATATTGCCAAAGGCGGCCGTTTTGGGGAACTTCGCCTGCTCGCTCGCGGCAGTCTCGTCATCATCGGGTCCCAGTGCCGAGATGTAGACAAGCCCCACGACGCGGTCGTCGGTTCCCGCGGCGGTGATGACGGCGCCGCCGTAAGAGTGGCCTACTAGGACCACGGGTCTCGTCGCTCGCGCGATATTGCGAACGGTGCAGTCGACATCGGCTTGCGCGTCGTCAAGGCCATGCTGGCTACAGAGCACCTCGTACCCCTCCGCTCGGAGCGGTGGGATCAGTTTGCTGAAGCAAGAACCGTCAGCCCAAATTCCATGAGCGAAGACGATGCTTTTGTTTCCGGTCATAATCGGCTCCTTGTCAGGTACGGATATCGCTATGGCATGGTCCTCCGCGGCGCTGCAAAGCCGATGCAAAGGTGCTGCAAAGAATCAGAGACTCAGTACACTTCCGAGGAAGGCGACGACTTGGTAAGAGGTTGTGCCCTGTTTTGGGAGTCGCGACAGAGTCGAGCCCTTCCGCGGCGTCTTCCTGGGAGGCAAGACCTTCGGAGCATCCCGTCCTCCCAGCGATGTGCCGGTTGGACCGCAATAGCAGCGTGATTCCGCACCGCAGGCAAGAGCCACTTTCGCAGGCTCAGTGAAGAAGGGGAAGCTGTGCGGTCACCCGTCGGGTCTGTCCGGACTAGCTGCTCATGTGGAGAAACGAACCGTTTGTACCAGAGACGTCGTGTATGACCACTCCACGACTTCGGGAGCGTTTGTTGTTGGGTCGTCTAATCCCCACCACCGAGTTGCACTCGAGCGCACAATTTCGGTCCTCCCCCCGACAACGTCACTCATGTCCGCGAAGACGAGGTTGGAACTCCTTGCTAAGTGTGTCGGGGACTTTCAGGCCCAAGTGCTTCAAGAGCGCGGCGAGTTTCGCGTCCAGTTCATGGCCAACAGCTGTGACTCTGGGATCGGCGAAACTGCCAAACTGATCGCTTGGCTTGTCGATCGTAAAGAATGCCTGGCCGTCGGAACGGCTCCATATTGCAGCGTGGAGTGGCGCGTACATCACGACGGACGGCTCATACCGAAACATGCGTTCCATTATGATGTGGTTTCCCATTAGATATGCGACCGCCGAGCCCGAATCTCCGGCGAGGCGCACAACCTGTTCGACGTCATTCGTCCAATAAATGAGAAAACCCCATGGTGCGGCCCGCTGGACAAGATCCGCCATTTCTCCCCACCTCGAGCCTCGAGTCACCAAATCGCTCACCTGAGCGAGTGGTAGTGGAGGAACGGCGTCCTCGAATCGTGATCGCAACTCGGACAGACCCATCCCAGTCGGAATCGACATGCGGTTCACGACATAGGTGGTGAGGGGGTCGGCTGACACCAAGACCTCCTTCTAAACATTTCGTGAGGGACATCGCACGACAGCGGCCACTTTCGCTCCGGACATTCAGAGGCTTTTCGCGAGCCATTTTGATAGGCGACGCCCCGGACGTCCCGCACAGTCGTCGTTTGTTCAATCGCAGTCTTTCTGAAAATTCGACTGAGGCAGTCAGGCCGCTCTGCCTCGACGGGGCAGCGCCCAGCCCGGCCGCGGAAAGTGGTACGTGTACCCGTCGGGGTAGCGCTCGAGGTAGTCCTGGTGCTCGGCATCTGCCTCCCAAAAAGGTCCCGCCGACTCGACTGCGGTGACGATGTTGCCGAGCCAGAGCCCTGAAACCTCCACATCGGCGACCGTGTCCTCCGCCACGCCGTCGTTGGTCGTCGTCGAGGTAGAAGATGGCCGAACGATAACTCCCGCCAATGTCATTCCCCTGACGATCCAGCGTCGTGGGGTCGTGGATCTGAAAGAAGAATTCGAGCAGCTCCCGAATAGACGTCGCGTGCGGGTCGAAGGTAATTTCGATGGCCTCCGCGTGGGTCACGTGATGGCGATACGTGGCATGGGCGACGTCACCCCCTGTGTAGCGACTCGGGTGGGTAACACGCCTTTGCGCCTGCGGATCAAATCCTGAAAGCCCCAAAAACAACCACCGGCCAAAATCGCCTTTTCGGTACGATCCGTCATCTTCTACCTCCCTTGAAGCAGCGGTCCGTCGAACAAGCTCTTATACCGGCCATAACCTTTGGCCTCTAGGTCGTCGTAGGGCACGAAGCGCAGGGCGGCCGAATTGATGCAATACCGCAGGCCACCTTCCTTGGGCGGACCGTCATCGAAGACATGGCCGAGATGGCTGTCACCGTGATTCGAGCGGACTTCGGTGCGTGTCATTCCGAAACTGGCGTCGACCTTCTCCACCACATTGTCGGGCTCGAGGGGGACCGTGAAGCTCGGCCAACCGCATCCGCTGTCGAACTTCGTCGTGGACGCGAACAGTGGCTCGCCCGAAACGACGTCGACGTATATACCCGCGTCCTTTTTGTCCCAGAACTCGTTGTCGAAGGCTGGCTCCGTCGCGCCTTGCTGGGTTACTGCGTACTGGCGTTCGTCGAGTTTCGCGATCGCGTCAACGTCCTTGCTGTAGTCGTTTATCGGCTTGCTCATCTTTCTTCTACTCCTCCCAGTTCAAGCGGTCGGAACCACATGCGGCGACTAGTCGTATTCGGTCTTTTCAACGAACGGCGTTGCTCGAATTGCTATCGCACCAGTCGGTGCGCGAACTGCCACCTCGGATGCTCTGGCCCGAGTAGATGGGCTGTATCGACTGGTCGTCCTGCCTATCTCTCGGTCCAAGTCCTTCATGGCCGCCTCGGCACTTATCGCACCTGCATGCCATGCGATGTCAATATGAATAGCGCTCAACGCAAGATGAAGCGCTTCGCAGGTGACATCCTCCGCCGAAGGCCCCTGCTGACGCGTCCCCGAGATTCCGGCCCTTTGTGCCATCGATGTGGACACATCGTTGGCCAAGTTCGAATTCCTCAAGAACGCGACCTCCTCTGCGGCTTGATACTCGGTTGGTGGCCCTTCCATCAACTCCGCTTCTCCAGCGTCGCCGCCTCGATAGAGTCGCCCGATCGTTCGAAGGACACAGCCGACGTCGCCGCCGGGCCGTCGAGGCCGTGCTCGCTTGCAATCGCCTCGTCCCTTTCCGCCTGGAGAGCAGGGATCAGCTTGCTGAAGCACGAGCCATCGGCCCGGATACCGTGGGCAAGAGCGATACTTTCGGCCGGAGGCATTATGAGCTCCTTTCAACTACAGATACCGCTTTGGAATCGTGCATCGGACTGCTGCAAAAGCGCTGCAAACGAAGAGGAATTCACGAGCTATCATCCAGAGCGGCTGACGATCAGGATTGCCACCGCTGAACTTCGCGCCCCGCTATGTGCGGCTCACCGACGAACCAACCCGCTCTTGTTGACAACTGAACCATTACGTAAGAACTCATATCGAGTGAGGATCGACCCTGTCATCGAGCGCCTCGGACACTCGGCTCTCCGAACGAGCATTGACGATTAGTTCCTCTGCGCAAGTGGTCCGTGGCCGCTAGCGAGTAAAGGCTTGCGTAAGACCTCGTGCCAGCCGTTCCTCCTACTTTGCTGCTTCGGGGAAAGGCGAACGTTTCCGAAGAACTGCTCTGGGATCTCGACAATCAGTCACCGGAGGCCCATCGGCGCGGGGTTGACCTGAGCGTGCTCGCATCAGGACAGATGTTGCTCATCTGCGCCGCCGGTGGAATGTCTCCTAGCTTTGCGTGGGCAGCTGGAGGGCTGGGTCCTGGCGGAGGACGGCTACCTCAAGAGCAGTAAGTCGAGGCGATGGATCGATCCCCAACTCATCGCCCAGCAGCGTCCGCAGCCGCTGGTAGGTGCGCAGCGCATCGGCCTGCCTTCCGCATCGGTAGAGCGCCAGCATCAGGATCGCCCATCTCTGCTCGCGCAACGGATTTTCATCGACCGCCACTTCGGCATCTGCGACGACCCACTCGTGCTCGCCAAATGCCAAACGAGCTTGGAGGAGATGTTCGGTGGCGACTCTTCGAAGTTCTTCCAGTCTTTCGGCCTCAGGCTGGGCCCACGGTCGGTCAGCGACCTCCTGCAAGGCTCGCCCCCGCCACAAATAGAGCGCTTTACGTAGCGACCGTGCCGCCGCTTTAACCTCGCCCTCCGCCAACCGAGACGCACCGTATGCAGCCCTGCTTTCGAACTCTGCCGCGTCGACGGTCGCCGCGTCGAGGCGGAGCGTGTAACCGCCGGTACTTCGCTGGAGGCGGTCACCAAGAACCTTACGTAGCTGAGAAACGTGGCTCTGCAGCGTCGCCAACGCTGCCGGAGGTGCCTCGTCGCCCCATACGTCCTCGAGCAAAGTCTCAGCCGAGACTGTTCGACCGGCGTCTAGGATCAGGCGGGTCACCAGTGCCCGGCGACGCGCACCACTCAGCCCTATCGGTGTCGCTCCCTGACGGGCCTCGGTAGGACCAAGCACCCGGAACTCGATCGGTTTGCTGCTCGTCGATTGGCCGCATTCCGAAATCGAGTGCTCAGGGTCGTCCCCTGTCGCGGTGAGTCTCTCCGGATAAGAATCTGGAGCTGACAAATTTCGGGGATCCAGCCTGTCTGTCGCTCTCGTCGCTGACTTGAGGCCGACGACGATACTTGAAGAGACAACGTTGCCCGAGGCCATCCCACCCTTCTTTCGATGTCATTACCCATGGGATCTGATGCGTTTGCGCTTCGGAGTTCCTTACGAAACTTCCACCTAGGAACAGTCGCAGCTAAGCCTCAGCGTTCGCACCACTCGGTCGAGTCATATCTTCCGACCACAACGTCCAGCGCGGCTCTTGCCGTTGCAGCTGTCCTGGTCTGCAACGCGGCGTCGAATGTGGACGAATAGAACTCGTTGTGGTATCGATCTCCTTGACCACGTGTAGTCACCCGGTTGGAACGTCCGTCCGCCCAGCGTCGAAGTCACGAAACCACTACTTCACGCGCCGCGGTCTCCTGCATACAGGCAGAACGCACCCGGCCGGGACGGGAGACGGGCGGCAATGTCCTCACTTACGACAGAAGCGTTGGCGTCACGCGAATTCCCGCTACGGCAGCCTCGGGATCAGAGTTTGGACTCCTCAGTTACGACAACTCTGGCGAGGTCGACCCGCGAGTTCACCCCGAGCTTCGTGAAGATG
>JBAPRR010000258.1:0-32897 GCA_049281195.1 Acidimicrobiales bacterium | reverse complement strand
CTCGAACCCGAAAGGCGCGCAGGTTGCGGTATCGGTGATGTCCGGGCTCGGCGCCGGCGCGAACAGGCGCGTGGTCGTGACTCCGGGGATGGTGGAGCTCGGAGCGCGCCAGCACGACGAGAACGTCAACTTCGCCCGGGCCGTTTCGTCGGCGGCCACGGACCTGCTCGTGGTGGGCCGCACCAACAGGCGGGCCCTGGTCGAAGGCGCGTCATCGTCACGGGCGGACGGGGGAGCCTCCTCGAAGCTGAACGTGGTCGAGGTGGAGACCCGCCAACATGCCGTCGACTGGGTACGCGCCAACACCGGTCCCGGGGACGTGGTCCTCTACGAGAACGATCTCCCGGACCACTACCCTTAATCCGAATGTCCAGCAGACCAATTGTGGGTGGATCCAACGCGCCGGTAGGCGCCTGTTTCGGAGGTCCATCGCCCGAGCACGACGTGAGCGTTCTCACCGGCCTGCAGGCCGCTCGGGAGCTGGCCCGATCCGGCCGCACCGTGACCGCTCTGTATTGGTCGAAGACAGGGGAGTGGTACGAGGTCGAGGCAACGTCGGAGGGATCCGCCTTCGTCGACGGTGTTCCACGCGGCGCCCAGCCTCTTCAGCTGGTGACCGGACCCGACGGCGGTTTCGTCTCGCGCGGTGGCCGCGGCTTCATGTCCGGAAAATCCAAAACGCTCGATCTCGGAGTGGTCGTCAATTGCTGCCACGGCGCGCCGGGGGAGGACGGAACACTCCAAGGCGCCTTCGACCTGGCCGGCATCCGCTACACCGGTTGCGGCGTGGCCGCTTCTGCTCTCGGTATGGACAAGCTCGCGTTCTACGCGCTTGCCACCGCGGGCGGACTGGTCACACTTCCGAGAGCGCTTCTACATGCCGGGCTGTCACCGGGGGATCTGGGATTCCCCGGTCCGTACATCCTCAAGCCCAGATTCGGCGGATCTTCCATCGGCGTCGAGGTGGTGGCGGACCTTGCGAGCGCGCTTGATCTTCTGCGTGTGAGCGCCCACTTGAAGCGCGGGGCCGTAGTCGAGCCCTACCGCAATGACCTCTTCGACCTCAACGTCGCCGTGCGTACGTGGCCGAAGGTGGAGCTCTCCGCGATCGAGAAGCCGGAACGCTCCACTGCAGGAGCGGAGATCCTCGGCTACAGCGACAAATACGCGGGCGGAGAGGGGATGGTGAGCGCACCGCGGCAGCTCCCGGCCGACATCTCGGAGCCCGTGAGCCGGCAGGTGCGCGAGATGGCTGTGAAGGCCGCCGCGTCGATGAGTACGCGGGGTGTGGTGCGCGTCGACTTCCTGTCCGACGGGCAGAGCGAGGTCTACATAAACGAGGTGAACACCATCCCCGGTTCCCTGGCCCGACACCTGTGGGTCGATCCGCCCCTGCCGTTTTACGAGCTGCTCGCCTCGATGATCGAAGAGGCCGAGCAGGCGCCCACGTTTTCCCCCAGTGCGGCCGGAGCCGACGGGACGGTGCTGCGCATGGCCGGCTCGATCGCCGGCAAGCTCGGCTGAGCTCTCTCTCAGCGGACACAAGTACGCTCGAGCGCCAGTGCCGTTTCCGCGGAAGCTGCTCACAGATGGCGAGTCTGTGGTCGTCGAGCTCAACCCGACCTGGCTCGTGCTCGGATGGCCGCTCGTTGCTGCGGTCGCGGTGGCCGTTTTAGCGATTGCTCTGGCCATCGGGTTCCCCAACACCGCCATCCACGGGGTGGTCGGCTACATGCTCCTGGTGCTCGTCATTGCCGCGGGGGGGTGGCTCGCCATCAGGTGGCTCCGGTGGCGAACGACGAGCATCGTGTTGACGACCACGCGGATCCTGGAGCGCCGGGGAGTGCTCTCGCGCCAGGGCGAAGAGATCCGCCTGGACCGCATCAACGAGCTCTCTTACCGCCAGACGCTCGTGGAGCGCATCGTGAGGACCGGATCACTCGTGGTGGAGGTCGGTGGCGAAACCGGTGTGGTGGTGTTCGGTCACCTCCCTCAACCGGCCGCGGTGCAGAGCCTGGTGACCGAGCAGATCGACGCGCTCAGGCGTAGCAAGCTGCCATGGCAGCCTCAGGCCCAACCCCAACAGGGCCCCCCGGGAGTGGCCCAGATGCAGCCCGCCTACGCCCCGGTGCCCGGCATGCCGCCGCCCCCGATGGCCCAACCACCGGTTGTTCATCAAGGCCCCACCGTCGCAGACAGGCTGGTTCAACTCGACGATCTACGGCAGCGGGGGATCCTCTCCGACGCGGAGTTCCAGGCCAAGAAGACGGAACTTCTCAAGCAGCTTTGACCTGACCGGGCGGCTCAGTTGTCCGAGAGATCCTCGACGTACGCCGCGTTCGACGGCCTGACGATCCAGGCCTGGCTGGAGAAATAGCCCGGATCGAGCGCCCCGGCGTCGGTGAGAGCGACGACGCAGCCCCCGAATCCGGCGCCCGTGAGCCGCGCTCCGTATACGCCGGGCATCCTGACCAGTCGATCCACCAGGTCGTCCAAGCCGGGAGTGGACACCTCGAAGTCGGTGGCCAGGCTCTGATGGCTGGCCGTCATGAGCCGTCCGGCTTCAGTCAGGTCGCGTTCGATGAGCGCGTGCGCGAACCACCTGACCCGGTCGCATTCGGTGACGACGTGTCGCGCCCTTCGCCTCAGTGTGGGGTCGGGGATGCCCAATATCCCGACCGGTTCCACCCGGCCCAACGGACCCAGATGAAACGAGGCTGCTTCGCATTCGGCTCTTCTGGCCGCGTACGCGGTCATGGGGAGATTGCGCGTCTCTCCCGAATGCACGACCACGAAGTCGATTCCTTCCGGCACCGGTACCGGACGGGTCGACAGGTCGGTGAAGTCGATGAGCAGAGCTTCGCCCTCCACCGCGCTCGCGGTTACGAGCTGATCCATGATCCCGCCCTGCATCCCTGTGGCCGCGTTCTCACCGGTATGGCACAGCTTGGCCAACTCGACGGCCGGTCCCTCGTAACCGAGGGCAAGGGCGAGGGCGACACACAGTGACGAGCTCGAGGAGAGCCCGGCCCCGATCGGCAGGTTGCTCTTCACCAGCCCCCACCCTCCGGTGCGGGGCCGTACCGCGGCCACGATGCCGCCCACGTAGCGCGCCCACATCGGTTGGATCTTGCGCAGGTGCATGTTGTCGAGCGGTACCCGGATGTGGACCTCGGCGGTGTCTGTCTCCACGTTGGACTTGAGGGTCACCAGATCGCTCGAGTCCGGCTCGAACAGGATCTCGGTCCCCAGGTGCACCGCCATCGGAAGAGAGACGCCACCGTTGTAATCGGTGTGGTCCCCGATCAGGTTCACCCTTCCCGGGCAGTAGGACCGGCGCGGACCGGGAATCTGAAGTTGTGACGCCAGCCGGCGTCCCGACTCACCCGGGTTCATCTCAAAGTCCCCGCCCCGGACGTTGCCGCCCATGCCGCCATCCCGCCATTCATTGTCCCGCGCACATTTCAAGCTTGACATGACCTGGGACCGCATAGAACGCCGCCCCTGCACCCGACCCCCGGGGACCAGCTTCAGCCCGCTACCAAGAGCAGGTGGCTTGACCGGTGCCCTCCGTTAGGGCGAGCATCCCAAGCCGTGGAGACAGTCAAGGTCGGCGATATCGAGCTGTGTTACGGGTTGGACGGGAAGGCCGACGCCCCGGTCCTTCTGATGTTCTGCGGGCTCGGCGGCCAGCTCACGTCCGCGTGGGACCAGGGTTTCGTGGACCGGTTGATCGAAGCGGGGTTCGCCACTTTGCGATTCGACAACCGCGACGCCGGGCTGTCCACCTCTTTCGACTCCTCGGGACCATCGTCGGTCGACATTCCGGAATCGAGCGCAGAAGTGCCGGTAGTCGATCCGTCGACCGTGCCTTACACGCTGGTCGACATGGCCGCAGACGGAGCCGGGCTGCTCGATGCGCTGGGCATCGACGCGGTGCATGTCCTCGGCGTGTCGATGGGCGGGATGATCGCCCAGCAATTCGCCATCTCCTTTCCCGCGCGCACTCTGAGCCTGTGCTCGATCAGCTCGATGCCCGGCGAACCCGAATCGGAGATGCCGACCGACGCTGCGCTGCACGTGCTTGTGGACGCACCGCCGCACGAGCGCGAGGCGTATGTGGAGAACCAGGTCGAGGTGTGGCATGTACTGGGCTCGCACGGATACCCGTTCCATGAGGACCTCGTCAGAGTGAGAGCCGGGGCCGCTTACGACAGGAGCTTCCGCCCCGACGGGGTGGGGCGGCAGCTTGTGGCGATACTGGCGTCACCACCCAGAACCGAGGGACTCCGTCAAGTGAACGTCCCCACGCTCGTGATACACGGAGAAGACGACCCGTTGGTGCGTCTGAGTGGGGGCCGGGCCACCGCTGCCGCGGTCCGCGGTTGTCGCTTGTTGACGTTCCCGGGCATGGGACACGACCTCCCGCCCGAATTGTGGGACCAGTTCGTCGAAGCAATCACACTGAACGCGAAGAGGGCGGATGCATCATGAGTGGTCCACTCGAGGGGATCAGGATCGTCGAGCTGGCGGGGATCGGTCCGGGACCGTACGCGTGCATGCTCCTTGCTGACGCCGGCGCCGACATCATTCGTATCGACCGTCCCCCCGCGGTACCACCATCGGGTTCGCAAACGGGGCCCTACTGGGACATCTTGAACCGGAGCAGAAAATCAGTCTCCATCGATCTCAAGCACGCTGAAGGGATCAACCTCGTACTCGATCTGGTTGCCGGTGCAGACGCGCTCATCGAAGGATTCAGGCCGGGGGTGGCAGACCGTTTGGGTCTCGGTCCCGACGCATGTTTCGAGCGCAACGAAAGGCTCGTGTACGGGCGCATGACCGGTTGGGGCCAGGACGGGCCGATCGCGCAGAGTGCCGGTCACGACATCGACTACATCGCCCTGGCCGGCGCACTTTGGGCCATTGGCCGAGACGGCGAAGCCCCGGTCCCGCCACTCAATCTGGTAGGGGACTTCGGGGGTGGAGGGATGATGCTCGCCTTCGGCGTGTGCGCCGCTCTGCTCGATGCCAAGCGCTCGGGACACGGTCAGGTCGTGGATGCCGCGATGGTCGACGGCGCGGCGTCGCTCATGACGATGACTTTCGCGTTCAAGGAGCTGGGGCTGTGGGACGACGGGCGCAGCTCGAACCCGCTCGACTCGGCAGCGCCCTTCTACGAGGTTTACGAGACGGCCGACGGCAAATGGTTCGCGGTGGGGGCGATCGAGCCCCAGTTCTACGCCACACTGATCCAACTTCTCGGGATCGACGCCGGAGACTTGCCCCCACAGAACGACAGGACGCAGTGGCCGGAGACGAAGAAGCGTTTTGCCGCAATATTCAAGGAGAAAACACGCCGGGAGTGGGACGCCATATTCGCGGGCACCGACGGCTGCGGCGCTCCGGTACTGTCGCCGTGGGAGGCACACGAACACGAGCACAATCGCGCCAGGGGAACCTTCGTGGAAGTTGACGGCATCACCCAACCGGGCCCGGTACCGCGTTTCAGTAGGACACCCGCCGCGGTGTCCAAACCGCCGTCACGTCCCGGCGCGGATACCGACACTGCTCTCGCGGAATGGGGGATCCCGAGCGATCGCCTCGTGACTCTGCGACAGCACGGAGCGATCTCCTAGTCCTGTCGTGGTGGATGTCCAACCCGTTGCCCGGCCCGCAGTGGAGCTGGTGACCCCAAAACCGGGTCACGAAAATGAGTTCATCCGACTGGTGGCCAGAAGCGTGGACCTGCACAGGGGATGGGTGCAGCCGCCTTCTGACAAAGAGAGCTACTCGCGCTACCTGGAGCGCATCGCGGGGCCTCTACAGGAGGGCTTCTTGGTGGTCGACTCGGCGAGCGGCGATCTGGTGGGTGTGGTGAATGTCAACGACATCCGTCTCGGAGCGCTTCGCGGAGCATCACTCGGCTACTACGGATTCGCCACCAGACGCGGGGGAGGCAGGATGACACAGGGCATCCGCCTGGCCGTCGATTTCGCGTTCAGAGACCTGTCGCTTCACCGGTTGGAAGCGAACATCCAACCGGGGAACGCCCCCTCCATCGCGCTCGTGAAGAGGCTCGGGTTCAAGCTGGAGGGATTCTCACCCCGGTACCTCTATGTGTCGGGGGGCTGGCGCGACCACGAAAGGTGGGCCGTGCTGAGCGACGAATGGACCGAGTCCTGAAACCTTCCTGACTCAGGCAGCGTCGACGATCGCTTCTTTGAGAGCGGCCACCTCGTCGGTCACCTGCAGCTGGATCGCCAGCTCGTCGAATGTGCCGTATTCCGCCCTGACGTTCTCTATGAATCCGGCCATCGACTCCGGCATGACCCGCAAGATCGCAGATGCGTATTTTTCGACCTCTTCGACGTTGTCTGCGTACTCCTCGCGCAGAGACTGCATCAACCTGCTCGTCCCGATCGCACTCAATGCGTAGTCGTCGATGATGACTTCGTCCGGAACGCCCAAAGATCCGAGAACCACTGCAGCAAGGACGCCGGTGCGGTCCTTGCCCGCACTGCAATGGAACACCGCGGGAAGGGATCCCTCCGCGGCCAGGATCCTTATGGCACTGGCGATCGAATCCCAACCGATCTTGAGCAGCTGGCTGTAGCGCGCGGTCACGAAGCCGGACTCCCCCCAGTCGGGCACCTCTTCGGTACCGGGGACCGTTTGTGACAGTGGGAGGTGGTGGTACTCGACCTCGAGGATCTCGACCGGGAACCTTCCCCTTTCGAGCTCGCCTACCGTCCTCAGGTCGATCACGGTGCAAAGGCCGAGATCGCCGAGCACCGCGCAGTCCGCCTCGTCGAGCTTGGTCAACCCGTCGGCACGAAACAGGCGGCGCCACTTGAGATGGCCCCCGTCACTGGTCGGGTACCCGCCAAGGTCGCGGAAGTTGAAGCAGTTTGCGAGCGACACCTCCCTCGATGTTGACGGATCTGTACCGGTGTTCTTCATGTCCGTGCATACTCCGATCGAGAGTTGATGCCACCCGGCTGAACCTTGCCGGCCGGTCCGGCAATCAGAGGTTCACCACCGGACAGGTGACCGTCCGGGTGATTCCCTCTATCAGCTGGATGTGGCTTACGACCATTCTCCCCAGATCGTCGACGCTCGCCGCTTCAGCGCGGACGATCACGTCGTAAGGCCCTGTTACGTCCTCTGCAGAGGTGACCCCTTCGATCTCAGACGTTTGTTGGGCGACCTTCGCGGCCTTCCCCACCTCGGTCTGGATCAGGACGTACGCAGTCACAGCCATGTGAACCTCCTACGGCCCGAGGCGCGTTCGGCCCCGAGCGTGGCCGATCGTAGTAGCGCGGGCCGCCCACCAACCCCGCCGTAGCATGCTCCGCGTGTCGTCGCCCGGTCGCAGGCTGCAGGAGAAAGTTCTGCAGTTCGTCCTCGACGCCGTATCCGACCTGCGGAATCAGAACACTCCTTTCGGGCGCCTCGCCCTCACCCATGTTCTTTCTACGGCGGGCGACACCATGGTCACGATCTCGCTCGCCGGCTCGTTGTTCTTCTCGATATCTCCGGAGGCGGCGAAGAGCAAGGTCATCCTTTATCTGCTCCTGACCGCTGCTCCGTTCGCCGTGGTCGCCCCCTTCATGGGCCCGGTGATCGACAGGAGCAGGGGAGCGAGAAGAGCGCTCGTGGTGGCTTCCGCGGGCCTCCGCGCGCTCATGTGCATCTTCATGGCCCAGGACATCAAGAGCCTTCTTCTCTTCCCCGAGGCCTTCACCATGCTGGTGCTGTCGAAGGTATATCTCGTGACCAAGGGCTCGCTCGTGCCCATTCTCGCCAGTCGTGAGCCGATCGGTCAGAGAGCACCTGACGGCGATGCAGACCGGCAGCAACTTCACGGCCAGGCTGCGGGTCAGCCCGTCGAGCTGGCTGTCCTGAATGCCCGGCTGGGTCTTCTGTCGTCGCTCGCGGGCTTTGCCGCCGCGTTACCAGCGGTCTTGATCCTGAAGCTCGGTGGTGGGGAATGGGTCCTCTATGTGGACGTCCTGGTTCTCGCCGCCGCGGCCATCGCCGGCTCGCGCCTCCCCATTGGCAGGGGGGCCCGGTCCGCCACGAGCGAATCTGTCGACCCGGAACCGGGCGGGACTACGAGCATCAGGCCGCCCGGTGGATGGAACGATCCGTCCGAGGTACCGAAAGCCCACCCGGCTCCGGCGCAAAGACCATGGGACCAGCGAAGCGGCGATCCGCCGTCGGGATGGGACTCGAGCGAGGAATGGGAACCGGCCACACCGCTTCAGGCACTCAGGTCGAACACACATCCTGAGGTGATGCTGGCCGCCTCTGCGATGTCGCTTCTGCGCGGTCTGGTGGGCTTCGTCACGTTCCTGCTCGCATTCGAGCTCCGCAGGCAGCACGCCGCACCGATCTGGTTCGGTTACATGCTGAGTCTGTCGACAGTCGGCGCAGTGGTCGGCGTCCTTCTCGTGCCGAGGGTCAGAAAACAGGTGGGGGACGCGCAGGTGCTCGTCCTGTCGGTGTGGTTGGTCGCGATCGGGGGTCTCATCGCGGCTGTCGTCGGCGGACGGGTGATCCAGGGATTGCTGGCTCTGCTGCTGGGCATCGCCGGCTCAGCTGGAAAGCCGGCCTTCGACGCTCTGGTCCAGCGTTATGTACGCCCGGCGGCACAGGGACGTGCGTTCGCCCGCTTCGAGACGAGACTTCAGCTGGTCTGGGTCATAGGCGGGCTGATCCCTGTCATCGCCACCATGCCTTTCGACGCGGGGGACATCGTGACGGCCGTTGTCGCCGCGGTGGCCGCAGTCAGCTACATGACCGGAAGGCGCGCCTTGCACCATCGTCTGACAGACGGCTACTGAGCCGACGGGTACCGGTCAGATCAGCCTTCTGGTCAACCCAGCCGGCGCTCCAGGGTCTCCACCTGCGCGACCAGAGCAGACGGGAGCCTCTCTCCGAACTGGTCGAGGTGCTTGCGGATGAGCGGTAGCTCTTCGCGCCAGTCGTCGGCGTCGACCTTGAGGAGCTCGGTCATCGCGGCTTCAGTTACATCGAGTCCTTCTGTGTCGATGGCGCCCGGCGCCGGAACGTTTCCGATCGGCGTGGCAGTCGCCTCACCACCGCCGGTCACCCGCGCGACCACCCACGCCAGCACCCGTGAGTTCTCTCCGTAACCGGGCCACAAGAAGTTGCCGTCGGCGTCCTTGCGGAACCAATTCACCAGGAACAGCTTGGGCAGCTTTTCGGCGCCGGTCGCGGCTCCGACGCTCAGCCAGTGGGCGAAGTAGTCGCCCATGTTGTAGCCGCAGAACGGCAGCATTGCGAACGGGTCGCGTCGCAACTCGCCGACCGCGCCTTCTTTCGCAGCCGTCGTCTCTGATGCCATGATCGAGCCGAGGAAGACGCCGTGATCCCAGTCGAAAGCCTCCGTCACAAGGGGCACGACAGACCGGCGCCTGCCACCGAATAAAACAGCGGAGATCGGAACGCCGCCCGGGTCGTCCCACTCCGGGGCACAGGCCGGGTTCTGCGCCGCGGGCACGGTGAACCGCGCGTTCGGGTGCGCAGCCGGCGTTCCCTTCTCAGGCGTCCATGGCTCGCCTTTCCAATCGGTGAGACCGGCGGGGGCCTCTTTGGTGAGTCCCTCCCACCACACATCGCCGTCCGCGGTGTAAGCGGTGTTGGTGAAGATGGTGTTCTCGGTCATGGTCTTGACCGCGTTCTCGTTGGTCTTCATGCTCGTACCGGGCGCAACACCGAAAAAGCCGGCTTCCGGGTTGATCGCCCAGAGCCGGCCGTCTGTGCCGAACTTCATCCAGCAGATGTCGTCGCCGATCGTCTCCACCTTCCAACCCGGGATCGTCGGCACCAGCATGGCGAGATTGGTCTTTCCGCACGCGGAGGGGAACGCACCGGTCACGTAGCGCACTTCGCCGTCGGGAGACGTGAGCTTCAAGATGAGCATGTGCTCGGCCAGCCAGCCGTCGTCGCGGGCCATGACCGACGCGATACGAAGTGCGAAGCACTTCTTTCCCAACAGCGCGTTGCCGCCGTATCCGGAACCGAACGACCAGATCTCGCGCGTCTCGGGGAAGTGGACGATGTATTTGTTCTCGGCGTTGCATGGCCATGCCACATCTTTTTGTCCCGCTTCGAGTGGGGCGCCCACAGAATGCAGGCAGGGAACGAATTCCCCGTCCTCGCCCAATGCGTCGAGAGCGGCGGATCCCATGCGCGTCATCGTCCGCATCGATACCGCGACGTACGGCGAGTCGGTGATCTCCACTCCGATATGGGCGATCGGCGATCCGATGGGGCCCATCGAGAACGGGACCACGTACATCGTCCGTCCACGCATCGAGCCCTCGAACAGTCCGAGGAGCCTGTCGCGCATGGCCGCGGGGTCTTCCCAATTGTTGTTGGGGCCCGCGTCAGCGGCGTCCTTGCAACAGACAAAGGTCCGGTCCTCCACCCGGGCCACATCCGCGGGGTCGGATCGGGCCCAAAAGCTGTTGGGCCTCTTCGCATCGGAGAGACGGGTGAAGGTTCCGGCCTCCACCAGCATGTTGCAGAGCCGGTCGTACTCCTCAGCCGATCCGTCGCACCATTCGATGCTTTCGGCTTCGGTCAGAGCTGCTGTCTCGTTTACCCACTCGATGAGTCTGCGGTTGGAGGTGGGTGGGTTCACAGCTCGGTTCCTCTTCTCATGTTCGAGTTCGTCATGGTCCTTCTACCAGCGATACCCCGTTTCGAAGGGGTCCTCGTACTCGTGTGTTCCAGTAAACCGTTTCGGTCCTGGTCTGGCGGCCGGGGGAGCCAAAAGACCGGGGGTCCCAATGCTAGGCATGGGAGCGTGTCTGGAACGAACCGGGGCGCCGCCGGGGACGGCGAATTACCGCGAGGCGAGGCCCACGCGCTCGCTCTGATCGCGTCGATGCTTCCCGGCCCGCCCGAGAAAGAGGTGTGGATCGGCGACGACGCCGCTGTGGTCGCATTGCCGACCGACTCAGACCGCGCCCACCCCGATACCGGGGCGCGCCTGCTGTTGACCGCGGACACGGTCGTCGAGGGTGTCCACGCCGACCTCTCCCTGGTGGGGCTGGATGATTTCGGGTTCAGGGCCGTCACTACCGCGGTGAGTGACATCGCCGCTATGGGAGGGACCGCAGACTCATTGCTGGTCTCGGTGGCCGGACCGCCCATGGTCGACCTCCGACGGATCTACGAAGGGATCTCCGAGGCCTCGGAGCTGTGCCGGGCATCGGTTGTCGGCGGTGAGCTCACCACGTCGCCCACCCTCGTGATCACTGTGGCGGTGGTCGGTCACCTGCCCGGCGGATCCGTCCCCGTTCTGCGATCGGGAGCTCGCCCGGGGGACGCGTTGTTCGTGACGGGACCGCTAGGGGCGGCCGCCGCCGGGTTGAGGTTGCTTCGGGGCGGGGCGATCGAAACGACCGACGAGCCGCTGGTCAGGGCCCACAGCCGGCCCATGGCCCGCCTCCGTGAAGGTGTGGCGGCCCGCGTAGCGGGGGCCACGGCGATGATCGATCTGTCCGACGGGTTCTGTGCCGGGATCCGCGAGATGGCCGGAGCCTCGGGCGTAGGGGTCCAGCTGCTGTTCACTCCCGTCGCGGACGGGGCCACCCTTAACGAGGCCCTGTGCGGCGGGGACGACTACGAGCTTTTGATCGCCACCCCGGACGCCGAAGGGCTGACGACCGAGTTCCGCGAACAGGGACTCACAGAGCCGCTTTTTCTGGGGACCTGCTCATCAGATCCGTCCGAGCTGGTCATCGACGGGCACCCCCTCCCCGACTGCGGGTGGGAACATCCCTTCGACGTGTTCCTCAGGCCGCCTCTGTAGGGCGTGTCCGCCGGGGCGGTTTGGTGATCTTTCCCGCCCTGATGCACGAAGTGCAGACGTGAATCCGCTTCGGCGACCCCTTCACGACAGCGCGCACCTTCTGGATGTTCGGGTTCCAGCGGCGCTTGGTCCGCCTGTGTGAGTGGCTGAGTGACATCCCGAAAGATGGGTGCTTGCCACAGATCTCGCAAACTGCTGCCACGGCGCGCACCTCCTTTCAAAGAAGTCTTCGTGACGAAGGGTCAAGGTTAGCATCCCCGGTCATGGAGGAACTGCGGACGCTGCGCCCGGCCGACCTCGCATCGGTCATGCGCGTCTACCGCGACCTGCTGAGATCGCACCAGGACCAGATAAACCGGCTCAACGTTTACCCGGTGCCCGATGGGGACACCGGGACGAACATGGCTCTCACCGTCGAAGCGGTCGTTTCTGAGATCGATGCCAAAGAGGCCGAGCGAAACGGTACAGACGCCGACTCGAGCTTCGCGGACGTGTGCGGGGCCATGGCGCACGGGTCTCTCATGGGGGCGAGAGGAAATTCCGGGGTGATCCTCTCCCAGCTCCTTCGCGGCATCTCGGGGACGTTCCATCCGAAAGACCAGAAAGAGCGCGTGCCGGCCTCTGGCGGTGATGAAGACGTGAAGGGCGACGGTGCCTTGTTGGCGGACGCTCTAGTCGCAGCAAGCGAGGCCGCGCACAAGGCGGTTCTCCGCCCTGTCGAGGGGACAATCCTCACGGTTGCCCGCAAAGCCGCGGATGGCGCACGCGAGGCAGCGGACGCCGGCGCCACCCTGGTGTCAGTGGCGGCCTCGGCGCGGGAGCACGCCGCCGACGCTTTAGCGCGTACCCCCGAACAGTTACCGGCCCTGGCCCGTGCCGGCGTGGTGGATGCCGGCGGAGCCGGTTACCTCCTTTTGTTCGACGCCCTCCTCAACGTGGCAGGCGGAAGGGAGGTGCCGGCACCCGAGCCACTGCCCGAAGGTGCCGAGCAACACGACACGCGGATCCACGCATTCGACGCGGACGGCTTCGATCCGTCGGACGAGGCGAACACCGGACTGCGCTACGAGGTGATGTACCTCCTCGAGGCCACCGACGACACCATCCCGGCGTTCAAAGACGTGTGGGCCGGTCTCGGTGACTCGATCGTCGTCGTCGGAGGAGATGGGTTGTGGAACTGCCACATCCACACAGACGACGTGGGCGGGGCGATCGAAGCCGCCCTCGACGCGGGGCGACCCCGCAACATCCGGGTGACCGATCTGGCCGAGCAGGTTGAAGAGGAGCGGTGGGTTCGCGAGGGCGGGGCCACCACTCCGTCTGCTCATGAAGGCCCGGTCCCGCGTACCGCGGTGGTGGCGGTGGCGACCGGTGCCGGGATCGCCCGGATATTCCGGTCCCTCGGTGTTCATCACATCGTCCCCGGTGGCCAATCGATGAACCCGTCGACCGAGCAGATCCTGAAGGTCATCGATTCGGTGGCCTCTCCCGAGGTGGTGCTGCTTCCCAACAACGAGAACATCTTCCCGGTGGCCATGCAGGTAGTGGAGCTTGCAAACCGACCGGTGAGGGTTGTGCCGACCGGGGGCATCGTCGAGGGGTTTGCCGCACTGCTCGAGTACGACCCGGAAAGCTCCGCGGACAACAACGCTTCGAACATGAGCGAGTCGGCCACGCGAATAGTGGCGGCCGAGGTGACCCAGGCGGTGCGCGACGCCGAGAGTGAGGCCGGTCCGATCGAAAAGGGCGACTGGATCGGATTGTCGCGCCACGACATCGAGGTGGTGGGAAAGGATCTTTTCGAGGTCACCTCTTCACTGCTCGACAAGTTGATCCGTCCCGAGCACGAGCTCGTCACCCTTATCGAGGGGGAAGGTGCCCGACTGGGCGTCAACCGTCAGCTCGCGGAATGGCTCGACGAGAACCATCCCGATGTATCGGTAGAGGTCCACCACGGCGGTCAGCCCCTGTACCCGTACCTGGTGAGCATCGAGTGACCAACGGATCGGACTCCGGCGGATCGCGCCCGGGCCAATCCCTCGTGGAGCTCGCGTTGAAGCCCGTAGAGCTCGTGAAGAAGATCGGTCCGAAACGCGCCGAGTCCCTGAAGGCGCTCGGGATCGAGAGTGTCACCGATCTGTTGATGCACTACCCGCGCCGCCTGATCGACAGGACCAAGCAGACCGAGATCGCCGAGATGCAGGTGGGGGAGCAGTCCTACGTGCTCGCCGTGGTCACCGCGGAGCGCTCGAGACGCATCCGTGGAGGCCGCGTCATCGTCGAGCTCGACGTGACGGATCACACCGGTTTGCTGCACGTCGTCTTCTTCAACCAACCGTGGCGCGCCAAGCAACTTGCTTCGGGCACAGAAGCGCTCTTCTTCGGCAAGGTCGACACGTACCGCGGAAAACGACAGCTGACCAACCCGATAGTGGACCTGATCGGCAACAGGACGGGCCGCATCGTGCCGATCTACCCGTCGAGCGATGCTTCAGGGATCGCCGGTTGGGAATTCGGCGAGTGGGTGGAAGAGGCACTCAGAAGAGCGCGCCCCATCCACGACCCGGTACCCGAGCGGTACCTGACGGAGCACAACCTCATCGGCCGTCACGACGCGTTGTCGGGCATCCACCACCCGGAGTCCTTCGCGCAGCGCGACGAGGCCAAGCGCAGGCTCGCTTTCGACGAGCTGCTCCGCCTCCAACTCGAAGTGGTGATGCGCCGTCACGCGGCCGAGCGCGACGCCATCGGAATCCGTCACAAGCTGGGCGACGATTCAACCTCCGATGCCGTCGACCTCGTCTCCCAGTTCCTGTCGAATCTCGGGTTCGAGCTGACCAAGGCTCAGCACCGGGCGATCTCCGAGATCGAAGAGGACCTGGCCGGTCCGCTGCCGATGAACCGCCTTCTGCAGGGAGACGTCGGTGCCGGAAAGACCGTGGTGGCGCTGGCGGCCATCCTGATCGCGGTCCAAGGAGGGTTCCAAGGCGCGTTCATGGCCCCCACCGAGGTGCTCGCCGAACAGCACCACATGTCACTGAGACTGATGCTGGAGGGTCTGGAAAAGCCCGATCCGGCGGTTCTCGGTGGGAATCGCCCCGTCACCGTTGCTCTTCTCACCAACCGCACCACCGCGGCCGAACGGGCTCGTATCCGCGCCGGGCTCGGTGACGGGTCCGTCGACATCGTCGTGGGCACCCACGCCTTGTTGACCGACGACGTGCGTTTCGCGTCACTTGGAGTCGCGGTCGTGGACGAGCAACACCGGTTCGGTGTCGAACAGAGATCGGCGTTGCGCTCCAAGGGTCGCGACGCGACGACCGGGAAGGGCTACGACCCCGACGTGCTCGTGATGACCGCCACACCGATCCCGCGATCTGCGGCGATGGTCGTGTTCGGCGACCTCGACATGACCTTGCTCGACGAACTTCCCGGTGGACGCAAGCCGGTGAAGACCGCGTGGTCGAAAACCGACTCGGCCGACGATGCGGTGTGGAAGAAGGTGACCGAGCAGGCACAAGAGGGTCGTCGCGTGTTCGTGGTGTGCCCGCTCGTCGACGGCTCGGAGCGGGTGCAGGCCAGGTCCGCCACAGAGGAGATGGAAAGGCTCAGCGGGACCGTTCTTAAGGGACTGCGGGTGGGGCTTCTCCACGGACAGATGAAGGCTTCCGAAAAGGAACCGGTGATGGCCGCGTTCAGGAAGGGTGACATCCAGGTTCTCGTGTCCACCACGGTGATCGAGGTGGGGGTGGACGTTCCGGAAGCGACCGTGATGGTGGTCGAAGACGCCGACCGGTTCGGCATCGCGCAGCTCCATCAGCTGCGCGGCCGGGTCGGTCGCTCCGATCTGCCCTCGTGGTGCTACCTGCTCAGTCGCAACGACTCGCCTGAAGCATCGGCGCGCCTAGGCGCTCTGGTCGCCTCCAATGACGGTTTCGAGCTGGCCGAGGTCGACCTGGAGATCCGTGGCGAGGGAACCATCCTGGGTGCGCGACAGAAGGGGAGAAGCGACCTCAAGCTGGCGACTCTGAAGGCCGAGGACAGAAAACTGGTGTCAGAAGCACGCCAGGTGGCAGAGGAGCTGCTCGGCGCCGACCCTGATCTGGAGCTCCACGCCGAGCTCCTGGAAGAGTTGCGGTTGTTCCTGGGCGACGAGGCGGCGTTCCTCCAAAAAGGATGAGACCCACGCGCCCGGCGAAGGCCAAGGACAAGGACCACAAGGCCAACGACAACAGGGCCAAGGACAAAAGGGTTCAGATGCGCGTGGTGGGAGGCGAGAGCCGGGGGCGGAAACTGGCATCGCCGGTGGCCAAAGGGGTGCGCCCTACCTCGGACCGCGTGCGAGAATCCATCTTCGACATCCTCGCCTCGATGCTCCCTCTCACCGACCTGCGCGTAGCGGACCTGTTCGCGGGCACCGGGGCTCTCGGGATAGAAGCCCTGTCGCGGGGAGCCGGTTCGGTCACCTTCGTCGAGAGCGACGCGGCCGCCGCTGACGCCATCAAAGGGAATCTCGTCTCGGTGGGACTGGACCGCCCCAATGCCACCGTGGTTCGGCGCGAGGTTATGAATTACCTGGGAAGCCGCCCCGACAGATTCGACCTGGCGCTGTGTGACCCTCCTTATGGCTTCTCCGACTGGCACGAGCTCCTTTCCGTTCTTCCGGCCGGGCTCGCCGTTTTGGAGTCCGGGTCGGAATTCGAGGTTCCCGACAGCTGGATAGTCCTCAGGTCGCGGCGCTACGGCGGTACGCTCGTGAAAGTGGTCAGGTCGGCCGGGGATGACCCCGAAGGAGATGCGGGGTGAAGGTCGCCCTTTTTCCGGGATCGTTCGATCCCTTTCACAACGGACATCTCGAGGTGGCGGAGCAGGCCAGCCGCATCTTCGACCAGCTGATCGTGGCCGCGTTGCGCAACCCGCAGAAGTCCCAGGCGATGTTCGACTCAGAAGAGCGCGAGCAGATGCTCGAGGAGTCTTTGGCGCACCTGGAGAACGTGAGGATCGTGTCTGTGTCGACCCTTGTCGTGAACGTGGCGTTCGACGTCGGTGCGATAGCGATAGTCAGGGGACTGCGCGCGGTGAGCGACTTCGAAAACGAGCTCCAGATGGCCCAGATGAACAAGCAGCTGTCCGGCATTCCCACGGTGTTCATCCCGACGAGCTCGTCTCATTCGTTCCTGGCCTCGCGGCTGATCCGCGAGGTTGCCATGTTCGGCGGAGACGTCGACTGGGCGGTGCCGAAGCCGGTGAAGATCCGCCTCGATCAGAGGTTCGCCAAATGAGCGATTTCTTCGACGCAGACAAGGACATCGAGTTCGACTCCGAAGGCGACGCCTTTCGGATCACCACTACGACAACGGCACCGCAGACCACAGAAGCGCTGATCCAACGGGCCTACGACCACGTGGCATCGGGGCGGAGCATGCCGCTCAGCTCGTCGGTGATCGTGGCCAGAGACGAGATGCTCGACCTATTGGAGATGGCCCGCGAGCGCCTACCGGGCGAGGTCCGCGACGCCCGATGGCTCCTCAAAGAACGCGACGACTTCCTCGCCAAGTGCCAGCGCGAGGCCAACGAGATCATGGACGATGCCCGGTCCGAGGCCCAGAAGATGGTCCAGCGCACCGAGATAGTCCGTCAGGCCAATCAGGTCGCCCAACGCATTCTGGAGGACGCCCGCGAAGAAGCCCGCCGGCTCCGGCATTCCGCCGAGGACTATTGCGATCAGAAACTCGCCGCGTTCGAGATCGTGCTCGACAGGACGATCAAGACGGTGAAGGCGGGCCGCGCCAAGTTGTCGGTCACACCCGCGCTAACGGGACTCGTCGCCGGTGCCGAAGAAAACAATCAGGCCGAAGTCGACCAGAGCCACAAGCAGGTCGGAGAAGAAAGGTTCTTCGATCAAGACATCGAGTAACCATCTAGTGACAAGGGGGCCGAAGATGGCGACCAGCCCGTTCCTCGTCCATGTTGCCCGGTTGAGAAAGCTCGTGGGGTCCCGGACCCACGAAGTGGTGAGTGCTCCGATTCCCGGTCTGGAGGTGACCGGGAGCCACGTTCCCGAGGGTTCGGACGTGGTGGTGGATGTTGTTCTGGAGTCGGTGCTCGGAGGGGTTGAAGCCTCCGGAACCGTTGAGGCGCAGTGGGTCGGTGAGTGCAGGCGATGCCGGGAAGAAGCGACCGGCCGTCTCGTCGTACCCGTCCGCGAGCTCTACACCACCGACGGCGACGGCGAGGACACGTACCCGCTCATAGACGACACTGTCGATCTCGAGGTGCTGGCGCACGATGCGATCCTCCTCGAGCTCCCTCCGGCACCCCTGTGCCGCGCCGACTGCAGGGGGCTCTGTTCGATGTGCGGGACCGATCTGAACAACGAGCAGTGCGACTGCCAGGCACCGCGGGATCCCCGGTTCGCGGCGCTCGACGTCCTCAAGTCAGAACCGATCTGACCGGATCCCGGCGGCGCTCGAGCGCGCTTTGGTCACAATGCCCGCTCAGCAAGTATCGTTGTCGGTTCCCTGAACCCTGAGAGTCCCGACCCAGAAAGTCCCGACATGGCCGTTCCCAAGAAGAAGACCTCAAAAGCCAAGAGCCGAAGCCGTCGGGCATCCAACTGGGTGCTCCGCAGGCCGGCACGCAGTGTGTGCCCGCAGTGCCACCAGGCGAAGCTGCCCCACGTGGTGTGCCCGCATTGCGGGTGGTACAAGGGCCGGCAAGCCGTAGAGATCGATTGATGCCGGCTCCCGGCGGCGCCGTCACCGAACTTCCGGTGGCGGTCGACGCGATGGGGGGCGACAAGGCGCCCAGCGAGATAGTCGCCGGAGCGCGTCAGGCTCAAGACGTCCTCGGGGTTCCAGTCGTACTGGTCGGCCGTCGCGACGCGATCGGCGACACCCTCGGCCTCGACGTCATCGAGGCGTCCGAGGTGATCGAGATGGACGACGATCCGGGCCCCGCGGTCAGGCACAAGAAGGACTCTTCGCTCGTCCGAGCGGCCGAGGCTGTCCGCGACTCCCGGGCTTCGGCCATGGTCTCCGCGGGAAACACCGGGGCCACCATGGCCAGCGCGCTTCTGCGGATGGGGCGCATCAAAGGGATCGCCCGACCGGCGATCGCTACGCCCATTCCGCGGGTCGGCTCACACCCGAGCCTCCTTCTCGACGCCGGTGCAAACGCCGAGTGCACCCCCCAGATGCTGGTCCAGTTCGCCCAGATGGGCTCGGTATTCGCCCAGGAGCGCTACCAGGTCGAGTCCCCGACGGTCGCCCTTTTGTCGATCGGCGAGGAGCCCACCAAGGGATCCGGCCTGGTGAAAGAGACCCATGCTCTTCTGGCCGAGCTTCCCGATCTGAACTTCGTGGGAAACGTCGAGGGTCGCGACCTGCTTCCTGCCACCGCCGATGTCGTGGTCACAGACGGCTTCACCGGAAACGTGGCTCTGAAGACGCTCGAGGGATCGCTCAAGTTCTTCATGAACCTCCTGCTCGAGGTGTTCTCGGTCAACGAGGACACCAAAAGGGCCGCCGAGGTTCTGATGCCTCATCTGGCGCCGCTGGCGGACGATCTCGACCCTGACGGCACGGGAGGTGCGGTGCTCCTCGGGGTGTCCGGGGTGTGCGTCATCAGTCACGGCTCCTCGAATGCCCGAGCCATCGTCAACGCGGTGAGGGTCGCTCACGAGGCCGTGACCGGCGACCTGGTCGGCCGGCTCACCAGGGCCGTGGCACCTCCTGCGGCCGGCGAGTGACCGACCTGCGGCTCAATGTCCGGAGCCTGACCGAATCCCGCATCTGAATTTCCACCCCGGGCCTGAGAATCCTGTCTGGGTAAAATCAAATCATCAGAACCTGAACACAGGAGAAATTGTGCCGGCCGAGACGCACGTCGAGAAGGGTCCGCCCGATCGCCAGGAGGTGTTCGAGCTCATAAGAGACCAGCTAGCAGACATTCTCGAGATCGAGCCGTCCAAGATCGGGGAGTCCGACTCGTTCTCCGAGGACCTCGACGCCGACTCTCTTGCCCTCATCGAGCTGGTCGAGGCCCTGGAAGAAGAGCTCGGAGAGCGTTCGGTCGGTTTCCGGATCGAAGACGAGGACCTCGAGGAGCTCCGGACCGTGCGGGACGCGGTCGACTACGTGGTCGCAAAGCTCGGAGCTGGCTGACGAGCACACACCCGACGCAATCTGGCGGATCATCGGACGCATCCGTGGATGCTCCGTTGCTCGAGTTGATCGACCGGCTCGGGCGTCCCTTTGACGACCCGTCGCTTCTGGCTCAGGCGCTGTCGCACCGCTCGTGGTGCGCAGAGGCCGGCGGAAGCCCGTCCAACGAGCGTCTCGAATTCCTGGGCGACGCCGTGCTCGGGCTCGTCGTGGCCGACCACTGCTACCGCTCGTACCCGGCGTCGACCGAGGGTGACATGGCTCAGGTGCGCGCCGCGGTGGTGAACACCAACGTGCTCGCCGAGCTGGCTGTGGAGCTCGATCTCGGATCTGCCCTGCGCCTGGGGCGGGGAGAGGAGGCGTCGGGCGGCAGGCGCAAGCCTTCGATACTCGCTGACTCCTTCGAGGCGTTGATCGGAGCGATCTACCTCGACGGTGGCTGGGGACCGGCCCAGCAGTTCGTCATGGACGTCCTCGGGACGCGGATCGCGGTGGCCGCCGCTGGTCCGGGGGCTGAGGACCACAAGACCAGACTGCAGGAATTCGTAGTGCACATGCACGGCCACGCCCCCCGCTACGAGGTGGTCGGGTCCGGACCCGATCACGACAGGCGGTTCAGCGCGAGCGTCTACGTGGCCGGCCGCCTGGTGGGACAGGGCGAAGGTCGCTCGAAGAAAGACGCCGAGCAGGCCGCGGCACGCGCCGCGTCCAAAGAGCTGTCCCACGAAAACGGGACCGAACCGATCGGCTCCGGAGCGGCAACAGAGGGAGCACTCGCGCAAGATGCCTGAGCTTCCCGAAGTAGAGACCATCAAAAGGGACCTCGAGAAAGAGATCGTCTCCAAACGCATCAAGTCGGTCGAAGTCTTCCTTCCACGCTCGGTCCGACGTCACGAGAACAAGGAAGAATTCATAAATCGCGTCGAGGGGCGCAAGGTCCTGGCCATCCACAGAGCGGGCAAGTACCTCCTCATCGATCTCGACACCGACAAGGACGTGCTGGTCGTGCATCTCGGGATGAGCGGGCAGCTGTTGAGAGCCAAGTCACACAAGGAGCCGTTGGTCAAGCACACCCATGTGGTGATCACCTTCACCCAGAGCGGGCAGATCCGTTTCGTCGACCCGCGCACTTTCGGCGAGATGTTCGTCACGCGCGCGGAGGATCTGGACAAGGCCGTTCCCGAGTTGGAACATCTGGGCTTCGATCCCGTGGACGACGTGATGAGCTGGACCCGCTTCGGCGCCCTCCTCGATAAGCGCCACACGCAGCTCAAGACACTTCTGATGGATCAGCAATTCGTGGCAGGAATCGGGAACATCTATTCGGACGAGATCCTCTTCGCCGCGGGTCTCAGATACGACCGCCTGTCGGACTCGCTGTCCGCGCAGGAGGTCAGGCGCCTGTACCGGGGCATGATCGAGACGTTGGCCGAGGCCATAAAGCACCGAGGGTCCTCTCTCGCCGACGAGCAGTACCGCGACCTGTTCGGCGCGGTCGGCGACTACCAGGGCCAGCATCAGGTCTACGACCGCGAAGGCCAGCCGTGTCGACGGTGCAGGCACCCGCTCGTGCGCCTGAAGGTGAACGGCAGGTCCACGTTCATGTGCGAGACCTGCCAGGTCTGAGCCCGGGTCCGGGCCCCGGCCCTGGGCCTCAGGTCCGCCGTCTATCTGATCGGGCTTTGCTCGTGCGCAGTCGAGCGCCCTGTGGTTGCGGCTCGTCCGACGGCCAGTAGCGACGGATCACCCGCCCCAGCACCTGCTCGACGGGCACAGGGCCGAACGCCCGGCTGTCCGTGCTCGCTTCTGCGTTGTCGCCGCGCACGACGACGTGTCTCCCATCTGAGCTGACGACCCGCTTGCAGATGAGCCGCGACCTGCTGGCCGGATCCCTGAGTACCACCAGATCTCCCGCACCGGGTCGCCCGATCCTGGCCACGAGCAGCCTGTCGCCGGCTTCGAGCGTGGGCAGCATGCTCGGCCCTGCAACCACGAAACGCCGCGGCCTCAGGATCAAAAGAGCAACCAAAAGCCCCGCGACCAGGGACGTCCCCGCTGCGACGACGCGACGGTGCTGGGTAAGGTGGGAGTGGATCACGAAATCAACACAGTCCATCCACCTGATTCATCCACCTCAAAGTCAATCCCAACAGAACGAAGGAGCACTGCTCAAATGCGCATCGCCGATCGCCTGCTTGGCGCCCTCGATCGTGTCAGCCCACCGGCCACGGTTCAGGCGCACTGCGACCTGCCCTGCGGCGTCTACGACCCCGCACAGGCCCGCATCGAGGCCGAGTCCGACAAAAACTGCATTACGAAGTTCAACGACTCGAATGACGACGTCTTCAAGACGCGTGCCACGTTCATAAAAGAAGAGCGCGCCGACCTGGTCAAGCACCACCTGTGGGTTCTTTGGACCGACTACTTCAAGCCTGAGCACCTTCAGAAGTATCCCCAACTTCACGACATCTTCTGGAAGGCGACCAAAACTGCCGGCGAGGCGAAGAAGACGAACGACCCGGCTGTTGCAGATGATCTTCTGGCCCAGATCAAGGAAATCGACACGATTTTCTGGGACACGAAGAAGGGCTGATCAGGGACCCGGGCAGACCACCAATCCCTAGTTGGTGGCCGATAGGGTGACGCGGTGTTCCTGAAATCCCTGACGCTGAAGGGCTTCAAGTCCTTCGCGGACCCGGTGACCCTGAGTCTTGAACCCGGCGTCACCGTCGTCGTAGGGCCTAACGGCAGCGGCAAGTCAAACGTCGTCGATTCGATCGCGTGGGTCCTCGGTGCTCAGGGACCGAGGGCTCTACGCGGCTCGAAGATGGAAGACGTGATCTTCGCCGGGTCTTCCGACAGGCCCGCCCTCGGTCGCGCAGAAGTAGCGCTAACCATCGACAACAGAGCAGGGCGTCTTCCCGGCGGTCTCGCCGAGATAACGATCACGCGGACCCTGTTTCGCTCGGGCGAAAGCGAGTACGCCATAAACGGGCAGCCGTGCAGATTGCTCGACATCCAGGAATTGCTTTCGGACTCCGGTGTCGGTCGTACACAGCACCTGATCGTGGGACAAGGTCAGCTCGACCAGATCCTGAACGCTCGTCCAGAGGACCGCCGGGCGGTCATAGAAGAAGCGGCCGGTGTCTTGAAGCACCGCCGTCGGCGCGAGCGTGCCGAGCGACGACTGGCAGCTGCTGACGAGAATCTCGAACGTCTGGCCGACCTGATCCGCGAGCTCCGCAGGCAGATACGTCCTCTCGAAAAGCAGGCCTCTGCGGCGCGTTCTTACGGCCGGCTGACAGAAGAGCTACGGGCGCTGCGTCTGTTCCTGGCCGGTCGGGAGCTCGTCTCGTTGAACGACCGTCTCAGAACCGCCGCCAGCTCGCGAGAACAGTTACAGCGCGAAGCCGCGCAACTGAGAGACGAGCTGGCCCAGATCGATTCCGCGATCGAGCAGGCCACCGCGGAGCTGTCGTCACGTGACGATGAGGATCTGGTGACCGGCCTCGGCCGCACACAGGGACTGGTCGAGCGTTGCGTCGGACTGGCGAGCCTGCTCGGTGAGCGCCGCCGCTCACTCGAACGCGCGTTGGCCGCAGCCGCGGATGTCGATGTCGTCTCTTCGCTCGAATCAGATGCCGCGCGCTTGACAGAAGAGCTCGGGCAAACAGACACAGCAGTTGGTGAGCTTCGATCCGAGCTCGCGATTCTCGCGTCCCAAGAGGCAGAGCTGTTGCAGGAAGGTCGAACGCTCGAGACCCTCCCTGACCAGTCGGAAGTCCGCTCCGCCCGTGAAGCCCAGGCGATGGCGGGCGCCCGTCTCGATGCGGTCCAAAAGGCGCTCGATCTCGACCGCGACCACCTGAGGCGACTGACAGAGAGCCGTCAGGTGACCAACGCCCGGCTGCAGACCCTTCTCCGTGAGCAGGAAGAGCTCAAGGACGAGCTCGGCACCATCGCTACGCGTATCGCCGACCTGTCGGCACGCAAAGTGGATGCCGATGCAGATCTGGAAAATGCGGAGCACCGTCTCAAGCAAGCCGAGGAGCACGCCATCGAGGCCGGACGCCGACAAGACCGCGCCGAGGTGAGAGCGGAAAGCCTCGCCAGCGCACTTCGCGAGCTGAAGGGATCGGACGGGCTGAAGACGCTTTCGGGCGCCGCGGGAGTGCTCGGATCGCTCGAAGACCTCGTCGAGGTGGAAGACGACTTTGAGGACGCGTTCGAAGCGGCGATCATGACTTCGCTCGAATCGGTGGTGGTCGACGGCCGGCACATGACCAACGCAGTGGCGTTGCTTCGTGCGCAGCGCGTGGCGGGGACTTTGCTCCCCACCAAGTCGGTCACTCCTACCTTTGTATCGCCTACGAATGCGTTTCACTCGCCTGCCGGCCCGCTGCATGGTGGCGGTCTCGTAAATGGACACGGGAACGGCAATGGCAACGGAAACGGAAACGGCATGAGCCGCGGCGATGGCGCCGGCACGCCGACGGTGCCATCGGTCGAGATCAACGGAGCCGAGCCGCTTCTTTCCCATGTCCGGACTTCGGTAGCCCAGGTCCAGAAGCTCCTCGATGCTCTTCTAGCCGATGCTTACGTGGTTTCCTCCGGTTGGGAACGTGCTGCCGAGATCGCCCTGGAACATCCGGAGTTGGTCATCCTCACCGCAGACGGCGACCGCTTCTCCAAAGGCGGATGGACGGTCGGTGCCGCGGCACGGGGACTCACTCCCGCTGCTGTCGTCGAGGCGCGCCGTCTCGCCATCGAATGCCAAGAGGAAGTCGCATCTCAAAAAGCCGTAGTGCACGCGGCGCGAGAAGGTGTCGTAGAAGCCAAACGGGCGGTTGCGACGGCCCAGACGAATCTTTCGGTGGTCGAGTCACGCCGCAACGAGGCTCAGCGTTCGGTCGACCAGTCTGCGGCGGTGGCGCGAACCCTCGAAGATGAGATCGCGAAGGACGACGTCGAAAAGACCGGGCTCGATGCGCGTATCCGCTCCGGTGAGACCGACCTGGAACAGCTCAGAAGCGAGGTCGCGCACCTCTCCGAGGTGGCCGCCGAGACCGCCCGAAATGCGGCGGAAGCAGAAGCGGTGAGAGCCGAGTTCGCGCAACGCCGCTCCTCGCTCGTCGACAGACGCAATGACGTGCAGGTGCGCGCCGGTGCCGCCGCCGAACGTCGCCAGGTGCTCGGCTCGCGACTCGTTGATGTGGAGCGGCGGCTCGCCGGGCACGCCGAGGAGCGCTCGGCGGCGGAGGAGCGCCGTCGCCGGATCGAGAGCGACACCCTCGCAGTCGAACGTCTCGGAAAGGTGGTCGAGGCACACAGGGTCCGTGTGGAATCGGTTGCCGCGCAACTACAGGAGCTTCGCGACCGGCAGGTCGAGCTGTTGCGCGCGGGCGGTGCACGTCTCGAGGATCTGAGACGGCGCCGGATCGCCACCGATGAGCGGATCTCGAACGTGCGCGATGGCCATCAGAAGTGCGACATCGAGCTTGCAGAAGTAGGTGCGCGCCATCAAGCCGCGAGCGAGGCACTCGAGCGCGAGCTCGACTCCACTCCGGAGGACGCGTTGAATGCCGAGTGTCCCGATCTCGACGAAGGGATGAAACCCGCTCAGCGCGCCTCGCAGCTCCAATCCGAGCTTCAGAAGATGGGGCCGATCAATCCGCTCGCGGCGGAGGAGCTTTCTGCCCTCGAGGAGCGCAACGAATTTCTCGAGCGCGAGGTCGACGATGTGCGTCGCGCGCGGCGCGAGCTCCAGCAGGTCATCCGCACCGTGGACGACGAGATCGCCCGGCTCTTCGCAGAGGCATTCGCCGATGTGGACCGTCATTTTCAGGTTCTGGTCGCATCGATGTTCCCGGGTGGCGCGGGCAGGCTGTCGCTCACCGAGCCGACGGATGCCCTCGGTACCGGCGTCGAGCTCGAAGCGCGTCCAGCAGGTAAGCAGGTGAGAAAGCTCTCACTGTTGTCCGGTGGCGAAAGATCGCTGGTGGCCCTGGCCTTTTTGTTCGCGGTGTTCAGGAGCCGTCCGTCTCCGTTCTACGTCCTCGACGAGGTGGAGGCTGCGCTCGACGACGTGAACCTCCATCGGTTCTTAGGATTGCTGCACGAGTTCCGCGACGAGGCACAACTCCTCGTCGTCAGTCACCAGAAGCGGACCATGGAGTCGGCCGACGCTCTTTATGGCGTGACGATGACGCCTGGTGGCTCGTCGAAGGTTGTCAGCCAGAAGGTGAAGGGCCACAAGCCCTTCGAGCAGCGCCGCTCCGCTCACCCGGTGGCGGAGACCGTCTGACCAACGGCGGTCTCCCACCACCCAGGGACTTGTCGGCTCCCCAGTAGTCTCGCCATTCATGCTCGCCCTATGGATCGCGATCGCCGTAATTGGGGTGGTCGTGCTGCTCGGCTCGACCGCCTTCGTCGTAAGGCGCAGGTCGGCCCCTCCGAGTGCGCCCAAGACCGGTGAACGGGGTCCGGGCACAAAACCATCTCCGAACAGGCCCGTAACCAAGGCGCGGCCGGGGACCAAGGCGCCGGCTGCCAAGGCTCCTGCGAAGCCGGCCGCCCCGACCAGGCCGGCACCGGCCAAACCTCCGACCCCTGTTGAGCCAGCCGTTACGAAGCCGGCTGTCGCCGGGCGCATTGAGGAGGTCGTAGAAGAGCCAGTCGTAGCGGCTGCTGTCGAAGAGCCAGCCGCTCCTCCCGATCTGCGTGAGCGGATGGGTAAGACCCGGGGCACCCTCTCGGGCTATCTGAGATCACTGCGGGCCCGCGGCTCGGTCGACGACGCGGCATGGGACGAGCTCGAAGAAGCGCTCCTGCGCGCCGATGTCGGATTCAAGACGACGTCTTCGATCATCGACGACCTTCGCGCTCGGGTGAAATCCGGCGAGCTGAAGGGTGCGGATGCAGTTCTGGACGCCCTGAAAAATGATCTCAGGGAGTCGCTCGAGTCGACCGGCAGCGTTGACCTCGCTTTCGAAGAGGGTGCGACGAACGTGTGGTTGTTCGTAGGCGTGAACGGCGTCGGAAAGACCACCACCATCGGGAAAGTGGCGCGCCGTCAATCCAACGACGGAAGGTCGGTCATCCTTGCCGCCGGAGATACCTTCCGTGCGGCCGCCGCGGAGCAGCTCGAACTGTGGGGCGAGCGCGCCGGAGTGCCCGTCGTCCGCGGCGCAGAAGGAGGCGACCCGAGTGCGGTGGTGTTCGACGCCATCCAACGAGCGGCTGCGCGCCAACACAACCTTGTCCTCGCCGACACCGCGGGCCGGCTTCACACCAAGGTCAACCTGGTCGAGGAGTTGAAGAAGATCCGCCGCGTGGCCGACAGGCCACCCGGGCATGTGGCAGAGGTTCTCCTGGTGCTCGACGCGACAACCGGCCAGAACGGGCTGACCCAGGCCCGGCAGTTCACCGACGCAGTCGCGGTGACCGGGGTCGTACTCACCAAGCTCGACGGGACCGCCAAAGGCGGCATCGTCATCGCCATCGACCGCGAGCTCGGCATCCCGGTCAAGCTGGTTGGTCTGGGTGAGGGGGCGGAAGATCTCATCCCGTTCGACGCCAAAGCCTTCGTGGACGCCCTGTTCGACTGATCAGGGGCCATCCCGGAACGTCTGCACGCTCCGGTAGCCTTCGAATCACATGTTCGATTCCCTGCAAAACCGCCTCGACGGGATCCTCGGCCGCCTTCGCGGGCGGGGACGCCTGTCGGATGCCGACGTAGAAGAGGCCCTGCGCGAGATAAGAGCAGCCCTGCTCGAGGCTGACGTAGACGTCGCCGTCGCCAGGGGACTGGTCGAAGGCATCAGGCAGAGGACGGTGGGAGCCGAGATCTTCCAAAGCCTCACCCCGGGCCAGCAGGTCGTAAAGGCGGTCAACGAGGAGCTTCGGCGGGCCCTCGGCGGCGAGGCACTCAAGCTCCGATTCGCTTCTGTGCCCCCGACAGTTGTGCTTCTGGCTGGTCTGCAGGGTTCAGGTAAAACAACCACCGCGGCCAAGCTCGCCAGGTGGTTCCGCCAGCAGGGCCGAAACCCCATGCTTGTCGGAGCCGACCTTCAGCGGCCCGCCGCTGTCGAGCAGCTTCGTGTTCTCGGCGAGCAGGCCGGTGTGCCGGTCTTCAGCGAGCCCACCGATCCGGTCTCCGTCGCCGAGAGAGGTCTCTCTGAGGCCCGTCGTGTCGGACGTGATGTTCTGATCGTCGACACCGCAGGACGTCTGGCCATCGATGCGGATCTGATGGAAGAGGTCAGGCAAGTCAGCCAGGTCGTCTCGCCTGACTACACCTTCTTGGTCATCGACTCGATGACCGGCCAGGACGCGGTGGCGACCGCCGTCGCGTTCCACGAGACACTCGATCTGGACGGGGTCATCCTCACCAAGCTCGACGGCGACGCACGCGGTGGAGCGGCCCTCTCCGTAAAAGAAGTCGTCGGCAAGCCGATCGCGTTCGCCTCGACGGGTGAGCGTCTGGCGGACTTCGACCTGTTCCATCCGGACCGGATGGCCGACCGGATCCTCGGAATGGGTGACGTCATGTCGCTCATCGAGCAGGCGCAACGCGAGCTCGATCCGGACGTGGCCACGGCGGGTGCGACGCGGCTTCTTCAAGGCAAGTTCACTCTCGAGGACTTCCTCACCCAACTGCAGCAGGTGAAGAAGATGGGTCCGTTGGGCGGGATCCTCTCGATGCTCCCCGGCATGCCGAAGGAGCTTCGTCAGGCCCGCGATCAGATCGACGACGGCGAGGTGGCACAGGTCGAGGCGATCATCCGATCGATGACTCCGAAAGAGCGTGACGACCCTTCCATCGTCGACGGCTCGCGCCGGCTTCGGATAGCCCGGGGGAGCGGCACGGACACCCAGGACGTGAATGCCCTCCTCAAGCAGTTCAAAGAGGCTCAGGCCATGCTCAAGTCTCCGGCCGCCCTCGGAAACATGCTCGGCATGGGCGGTGGCAAGTTCCAGCAGGCCCTGGCCGGACTGCAGGCACAGGGCGAGGGTCCAAACGGCCTATCCTTGCCCACGGCCGGAGCCTCCCAATCGAGGGGCCAGGCCCCCAGCCAGAGGCCCAAAGGCGGCGGGAACAAGAAAAAGCGCGGTGGAAGAGTGACGCCCAAAGGGGGCGGAAGGAACAGATAGGCACCGCAAAACAGCGGGTGCACAGCATCGAAATAAGGCCGGATCGGCCCCCGGCGCGGGGCTTTTGTAGCCGTGAGGTGGTCCGGCAGGCCACAATGGGGGGTCACACCCCGACTCGGTCCTCAAGGACCGTGCGCCCATCACCTCCCTCAGGGCGCTCAGACGAGGAGATCAGGAGAAATAGACGTGGCAGTGAAAATCCGCCTTATGCGGATGGGAAAGACCAAGCAGCCGACTTACCGGGTGGTCGCGGCTGACAGCCGTTCCCCGAGAGACGGACGCTTTATCGAGATCCTCGGCGTGTACGCCCCGCGCGGGCGTTCGACGACCGACCGTGATGCGATCGTCGACATTGACAACGACAAGGTCGTCAAGTGGCTGAAGCAGGGGGCCCAGCCCACCGATCGCGTGGAGCGCCTTCTCAAGCACTCGGGAGCTTGGGACCAGTTCCGGGGCGTCGCGCCCGCGGCGGCTCCGGCTGCGACAGTGGCTGCGAGCACGACGAGTGCTGGCGCTGAAGGGTCGGGGCCCGCGTCGTGACCGACGCACCTGTCGACGACATGGCGGGTAACCGCATCGAGAGTCCCGACGATGACGACGATTACAACGCGAACCGCATCGAGGGCGGTACCGCTCGGGCCGTTCTCGAATACATCGTGCGCGAGGTGGCGAGTGATCCCGACGGAGTGGTGATCGAGGCCGACGATTCGGGACGAACATTGCGTCTCCGTGTGCACGTCGCACCGAACGACATGGGTCGCATGATCGGTCGGCGCGGCCGCGTCGCCCAGGCGATCCGCACCCTGGTGAGGGTCGCCGGATCTCGCGAGGGGACGGAGACGAACGTCGACTTTGTCGACGACTGATCCCGCAGATTCCCCTGGCCGCCCTCAGCTTTTGGAGGTGGGCCGAATCGCCAAACCTCACGGGTTGGACGGTCAGGTCGTAGTCGACCTCGTGACCAACCGGACCGAACGCGTCGACGCCGGAACGGTCCTGTCGACCGAAACTGCCGGAGATCTGGTCGTCGATTGGTCGCGCCCTTTCGGCAAGCGCTGGATTGTCAGCTTTGACGGCGTGTCCGACCGCACCGGGGCCGAGCGGATCAGCGGTATCAAGCTCTTTGCCGAGCCCATCGAAGACGAAGACGCGATCTGGGTCGACGAACTTGTCGGGGCTTCCGTTGAAGACACCGAGGGCCGAACGTTGGGACGGGTTTCGGCCGTGCTCGCGAATCCGGCGAGCGATCTGCTCGAACTGGAAGAGGGCGGCCTGATACCTCTTGTCTTCGTGGTGAGCAGATCACCCGATCTGATCGTGGTGGACATACCCGAAGGGCTTTTGGAATGAATGGGCCGATGATGTCCATCGCGTCAGTGGGCACGTGCGCATAGACGTCTTCACGATCTTTCCGGATCTTGTGGGCCACTTCTTCGAAGGGTCTCTACTCGGGAGGGCCAACAAGGCGGGAGTCGTGGACCTTCGGGTGCACGATCTGCGAGAAGAGGCTCATAACCCGCACCGCTCGGTAGACGACTCGGCCTTCGGGGGAGGTCCGGGAATGGTGCTCGCTCCCACACCTGTTTTCGCAGCCGTGGAGGCGGTGGACCCGCCGCATCCGATCTTGTTGTTGTCGCCCGGCGGCCGGCGCCTGGATCAGTCGTATGCGAAGGAGCTTGCGGCTCTGGATGGCATGACGCTCATCTGCGGTCGATACGAGGGCGTCGATCAACGGGTGGTGGAGCATCTGGCGGACGGCGAGATCTCGGTGGGGGATGTCGTGACGGCCGGAGGTGAGGCTGCCGCTTTCGTAGTTGTCGAATCGGTCGTGAGATTGCTGCCCGGTGTGATGGGGAACTCAGAATCGGCGAAAGACGAGAGCTTCTCCGACGGACTGCTCGAGTATCCCCAATACACCAGGCCGGCCTCGTTCAGGGGTTGGGATGTGCCCGAAGTACTGCTGAGCGGCGACCACGCAAAGGTGGCCAAATGGCGCCGGGCAATGTCTCTCAAGCGGACCCTCGAGCAGCGTCCCGATCTGATCGAAATGCGCGGGGGACTGCGCGACGACGAGAAGGCCTTGCTCGAGTGGCTTGATGACGGACTCTGAGGTCCTGCTCGTCAATCGATCGCATGCGCCGCCTCAGCGTCTGTTCGGTTTCCGGTCTGCTCGCGTCAACGCGGCGTCGAGCAGTGCCTGCACGGCGGCGCGCGCCGAAGGTGCGATTCCGGGGTCGTGATGATCCATGCGTCCCGCCAGTCCGGCACCGTCGTAGATGAGGTGGAGTTGGCGTCCGAGACTCATCGGATCGCGGGCGCCGGCTTGCTCGGCCAGGTCGGTGAACAGGGCACGGATCCACGCCCTGAACTCGTCAGCGGCTTTTTCGACGAGACCGCCCTCAGGCGCTTCGGTTGATGCGGCGATGAAGGCGCAGCCGTTGAAGTCGGGTTGTTCGTACTGCTGAGCTTGTGAGTCGAAGACGGTGAGGATCTTCTGCCGTGGATCATCGACCTGTTTTATGGCTTCTGTGATCCTGCTGGTCGTGAGATCGTGACGCGACGCCAGGTAGGCCGCCACCAACTCTTCTTTGCTTCCGAAGAGGTTGTAGAGCGACGCCTTCGCCACTCCGGCGCGCTCGATGATCCGGTCGATGCCGACGGTCTGTACGCCCTCTGTGTAGAAGAGCTCATTGGCTGCGTCGAGGAGGCGCTCGCGTGCCGAAGCTCGGTGCTGAGCGTGCGGCGGTGAAGCAGTGGTCACGGGAGCCTCCTTTCAGACAGGTCTGTCTATCGTACGGCGGATTCGCCGGGGGTGGCGGTGACCGTTACGCGGTCGGCGTAGAAGGCCACGTGGTCCTTGATGTCGGCCACCTCGGGAAATGGCTCGCCGTAGTACCAGACCGATGCCGCCAGGTCTGACCCGTTCCCGTCGACGATGTCGTAGTAGGAGGCCTCGCCTTTGTAGGGGCACCACGTTTTGTTGTCACTCGATTGCAGAAGCTGCTGGTCGACATCCTCGAGTGGGATGTAGAACACCGTTGGGTAGGCGGCCTCACGCAATTCGAGAGCCTTGTCAGTCTCTGCGATCACGACCGATCCCTTCTGGACGACGACATGGGCGGCCGATCGATCCACCGTGATGGGATGGTCCGGCCCTGGCGTCAGGTGTGTGCGGGTTTCAGTCATCGTGCGACCTCCTCGGTCGATGTGCTGTTGATGCGGAGACGGATCATGTTGACGGTGGTGAATGTCGCCAACACGATGACGGCCAGGCCGTATACATAGCTCGTGGCCACGAGGCCACCACCTCGCACGACGGCCAACCCGGCAACCACGGCCGGGATTCCCAAGCCGAGGTAGCAGACTGTAAAGAGCGCTGAGAGGACGCCGGCTCTCTGATCGGGGTGGGCGAGAGGAGCGACCAGGCGCATGCCGCCTTGGAAGCCGGCGCCAAATCCCACTCCGGCGATGGCGGTTCCGGCAAAGAAGGCCGCTGTCGAGTCGGCCCAGATGGAAACCAGCACCACAGACACTCCTGCGATCAGCGACACCGTGCCGATCAACATGACGGTCGGCGCCTGCGCACCCTTGAGCGCGAACGTGATCAGGGCAGCGACTCCGGCCAGGATTCCGAGGCCGAGACCGGCGTCGACAACTGAGTCAGAGCCCACGAGGTGGTCGATCAAGCTTGGTCCGAGCGATCCGTAGAACCCGGCGAGGGCCCATAC
>JBAPRR010000257.1:0-5223 GCA_049281195.1 Acidimicrobiales bacterium | reverse complement strand
GAATAAATAATTCGAAAGTACGCTTCGAAAATATCGTCGACCAGGGGACAAATAGAGGAATAGCCAATAGGCCAGCCCCTACGTTCAGGACGGAGTCGTTTCGGAATTGGATCGCCCACGCTACTGCAACACTGGCCACAAGTGGCGCATACGACCAGCCATTGCGCCATCGAATGATTGCGAAGATCATTACGAAGATTCCAAGTATCACGCCGGGTTCGCTCAGTAACTCGGTCGTGTACCAGACAGCCATGGAAAAAATCCCAAAGCTGAGAGCGGAAATGACGCCGTACAGGGATCTCCACTTTAGTTCGCGCGCTATCCGAAAGATCAAGACGACGCTGCAAGCGGTAAAGAATGGATTGATCAACGAGGCCATGATGTCGAAATGCCCAATGAGCTTGGAAAGAGCGTAGGCAGGAACAGCCACCAAGCTGACACCTAGTCCGTACCATGACCACGTGGTTAAGAGTGCGAAATGTGTTCCGGTTTCTCTCAGCGAGCCGTGGTTCACTAGGTTTTGCGTGACGGCCAACATGGATTGGGTGTCGTATACCTCGAAGTCGCCACGCAATACGGCGATGTAGAACAGCATCGTTCCGAGAAAGAGGCCGGCGCAGATCCGCCGATCTGGCCACCAAGTTCGTGGTTCGTCGATTACATCGCTAAGCGGTGGGCGTTCGAGTAACTGCGTCACGGCATGCCTCCGGGCGTATTGGCCTCGTGCGTTGTCACCGGGTGGTAAGGAGTCGCGGCAACGACGCTGGACCGAGCAGGGCTACGCCCAGACGTGGTCCGGATCAAGTTCGCTCTTGTATGGCCCATCACGGCCGTAGGCATCGTGACAGGTTATTCAATGATGGTGCCCAGGTGACGGAGGTTCACGATCCCTCCTTGTGCTCCTGGACGAGTTGACCTGGAGCTGTGGGCGGGCGCGAAGACTTCCACGATGCTGCGAGCCCCTTGGCCACAGCCGATCGAACTCGCCTATCTGAGACTCACTCCGGGTTAGGGCCTCCGAGCCACGCGGCCGGGTTGGATGCTGAGGCGACGAGGTTCATCGAATGCAGTCCGGAAGGCTTGTCGCACTTGATGCCTTCTTTGTTCGAGGAGATGGTGCCGTCCGCCCAGGCCTGGTCGTACTCACCCCTGTAGTTGCCTTGGAACGATCCGCGAATGTCGGCAAACGACCAGCCGATCATTGCCTCGTTGCTGTCAGATCCGAAGTGCATGGGGGCAACCTCGAACGTGGACGGGGCCACGCGAAGGCGAGGATGTCCAGTCGATGGATCCGGTGGAGGCCGAACCGAAGATGCTGGCGTCTGTCAAAAAGTCGCACCCGGATTCGTATCCCTGGGTCTCGGGATCAGTGGTGAAGGTCACGGCGACGGTGCCTTTGGAGACCGAGATGCCGTTGCTCGCATTGCAACCGGAAACCGTCTCCGAGATCGTCATCGTCTCATTGGTCATTGCCGTATTCGTGATGGGGGGATCGAAGGTGATCTTGCCGGTCACGTCGCTACAAAGGATTTGCGCGGTCTTGGCGACACCGGTTACGGCCCAAGCCGGTCCTGACGAAGTCACGAACACCACAGGAAGCGCCAGAACGAAAACAGCGACCAACAGCGATTTCTTCACTTGCCCCCCTTTAGATTCACCCGCCTGTCGATTTCGCGCCCCTGCGCGAAACCTTTGCGTGGCATGGTCCAGCAGAGTTCAACCCCCTCGGCAACTGAAAGGCCATGGTGGTCCTGTGACGACCGGTCAGAAAGCGATTGTTCCTTTCGGCGTGCTCCAGGTCATCACCTCTACGACGAAGCGTCTCGCCTGAACCGCCGGATCGGACTCCGCGAGTCGCCGCGCCTCTTCTTCCGAACCCGTTTGGTAAAGGCATATTCCGGCCAGGCTCTCGTCGGTTCGACTCTCTAACGGTCCCGCCGCCTTCATCATCCCCGACTCGCGCATCGCGGCCAGATGGCCGAGGTGCCGCCGGTGCATGAGCTTGGCCGCCTCGGGATCGAGCGGCTGCCTGCCGTCGGGGACCCGCAGGATGACGATCTCATAGGTGTCGAACTCGAGTGGCGGCTCTGCGGTACGAATCTCTTCGGGCTCGTTGCTCATACGGCGTGGTTCCTCCTTTGCGTCTTGACGATTGTCGGTCGGGGTGAGGGCTTCGATCAACCGCCCGTGGGTTGAACGCTCCTTGGGGATAGCCTTATTGCCTCAGAATCAATTCGAGGAGCGAAGACGATGTCGAACCCATATCCCCCAGTAAGGGAGACCAATGGTTTGGCCACCGCAGCCCTGGTTTGTGGCATCATCGGCCTCTTCATCTTCGAGTTCGTTCTCGGCCCGCTGGCGATCATCTTCGGAGCGATCGGCCTGAGCAAGGCCAACCGTGGTGCGCCCGGAAGAGCGTTGGCGCTGTGGGGTCTGATCCTCGGGATTATCGACACAGCGCTGATAATCCTGGTGATCGCCGTCGTCAGCGCGCACAACAATGGTTTCTGGCATATCTGAGGATTCAAGGCGCGGCCTCTAATCTCCCCGTACCAAGGCGAGAAGGCGGTCGAGTATGCGCCCGCCGTCGGCTCTCAGTCCGTTGTGTTCGTATTCGTTGGTGAGCCAGACGCGCATTTTGGGCATCGCCTTCGCGGTCCGCTCAGAGAACGAGCGCGCGACGTACATGTCGTCGGCGTAGATGACCGCTGCAGCATGGACCCCGCACCGGGCCAGGCGATCCTCGTCGTAGAGCCTCGGCCATTTGTGGGCGGCGAGCAGGTGGGCAGCTTCGCGAAGTGGCCGCAGCCCCGAGTAATCGTCGAACATCCAGGGAAATACGTGCTCACCCGTGAACAGCTCAGGCCGTTCGTCGAAGACGGCCGGTTTGGTCCGACCCGCAGACCATTCTGTGGCGACTCCGTCCGCATAACAGGCTTCGTGGACGATCGCGTAGAGAGGATTGCGTACGAACGGAGGCAGTCCCGCTTCGACCTCGTGAAGAAACGCAGGAGAGCCCGGGGGCATCTCGAGGATGTAGTGGAGCTGCTCCGCTCCGTCGTCGATCCCGAGCATCGAACCGAGTTGGCGGAACATGTTCGTCGTGAGTCTGTCACCTCCCGGCAGTCGCACCTCGCTTGATTTCATCCACTCGTGGAGCGTTCGCACCCGTTCGAGGTCCTCGGGGTAGCGCTCGTAGTAGCGCTCACATCTCTCGATTACTTGGAGATACGTAGCTTCGTATACGCGATCAGGATGTTCGGCAATGGGGGCGAGCCCACCGCAAAAGAGGGCCTCCCTGAGACCCTGCGGGGCAGAAGAAAGGTACCGGAGGGCGCAGAATCCGCCGAACGACTGTCCGAGGAGGCTCCATCTCTCGACGCCGAGTGTCTTGCGGATCAGCTCGGCATCCATGACGATCGAATCCGCCCTGAAACAGGTGAGGTAGTCGGTTTGTTGTTCAGGGCTCATTGCATCAAGTGACCCAACCGGGGTTGACCGGCCGGTACCGCGTTGATCCAACATCAAGACGCGAAAATCCTTAAGAGCGCGCTCAAGCCACGAGGGCGACGATGTACCGGTCGGCCTCTCCGCTTCAAAGCCCGGTCCACCTTGGAGAAAGAGCAAGAACGGTCGGTCGAGCCCGTCCGGTGCAGCCACCTCGCGGGCGAAGATCGTTATCTGGGTTCCCCCCGGAACCGAATGTCTGAGCGGTACCTCGAATTCGTGCTCGACCAGTACGAGTTCGGGTATACGAGTCGTCACTGGCATCGACCTGCATTCTGCCAGCACACCGGGGAGTAGCCTCGGTCGAGCGGAGGATTCGACAACAGGAGGGTTGAGATGGACGCTGACTCCTTTCAACGTGCGGTGAAAACGTCCCGCTCGTTCGTTACTTCAGTGAACCCGTTGCAATTGGACGAGGCGACGCCGTGCAGGTCGTGGCGGGTGAGAGATCTCATCAATCACATGGTCGATGCGCCGACCTTTGCGGCCAGGGTCATGGAGACGGGCAGTTGGAAGAACGGGTCCGACGTATCGGTCGATTTCGCTTCCGGCGACTACGTCAGTGCTTACGACGAAGCGACGTCGCGGGCGATCGCGTCGTTCCGTGTAGACGGAGCGATGGCGAAAGTGGTCACACTCCCGTTCGGAGACATGCCAGGTGCAGTGTTCTTGAACATCGCCGTCGGTGATGCGTTCGCTCACGGTTGGGACCTTGCCAAAGCAACTGGCCATTCAACGGATCTGGATCCCGAGCTTGCCGCCGAAATTCTTCAGGCAGTGCGTCCGTTGCTTCCCGACCAAATGCGCGGATCTGATGGACAGTCCCCGTTCGGTCCAGAGGTTGAGGTGGCTACTGACGCATCCGCCGCCGACCGTTTGGCAGGCTTCCTCGGCCGTCATCCCTGATCAAAAATCTGGCGCGCATGCTCTATCTCCGATAGGTGCGTGACGGCCCATTCGATGATCGGGGATACGGCAACAAGCAGACTCCTGCCGATCTGGGTCAGGTTGTATTCGACTCTGGGCGGGACGACCGGGTAAACGGTGCGCGTTACCATTCCGTCGCGCTCGAGCGACCTCAGAGTCACCGTGAGCATCCGGGGTGTGATCCCGGCGATCTCCTTTCGTAATTCACTGAAACGAAGAGTGCCGGCGCCAAGTAGGTGAACGACGTAGAGGGACCACTTGTCGCCGACGCGCTCGAGCACCTCTCTTGCTTTGCATCCAGCATCGTGGTCAGGGATCTGAGCATCCATAGTTCCCTCCAGGGAACCCGGTTCTCTTAGCAGAACCGGGTTCTGTTGAAGTGCCTTCTTCCCAGGTCCAGCATGGTTCTCTATAATGACTGGATACCCAAAAGAAACTCTATCCCTTCTGAGAACCCCCGAGCGTGGAGAGCCACATGACGCAAGAAGCAACGCAATCCCTTCCCCTGACAGCCGGCACATGGTCGCTTGACGCTAACCACTCCGGCGTTCACTTCCGGGTCCGCCACCTCGGCTTGAGCAATGTCCGCGGGCGCTTCGACAAGTTCGACGCCTCGATTCGAGTGGGCGCAACCCTTGACGATGTCGTGGTTTCCGCGACGATCGACATGGGCTCCGTCGACACGAATCAGCCCGACCGCGATGCTCACCTCCGTGGCACCGACTTCTTTTCTACGGACAGTCACCCGTCTATGACGTTCTCATCGACGAAGGTAAGGGACGTTGGAAG
>JBAPRR010000256.1:0-14790 GCA_049281195.1 Acidimicrobiales bacterium | reverse complement strand
GGTCAGGTGGTCCCCAGTAGCTGTCCGGGTCGCCGGAAGCCGCGGCGCCCGCAGCTATGCCGGCGGTGACCTGAGCGGGTGACCTGGCCTGCGAGGTCGCAGAGGTACCCGTCTGTTCGGCATAGGGGGGCTCATGGATCGGGCTCGGAGAAACGTCGGGTGGAGGAAGTGGTGCGACCTTCCTGCCGAGAATCTTGCGGCCGAGCCACGCCACGGGGTCGTACTTGGCATCGACCACCCTCTCTTTCAAAGGGATGATCCCGTTGTCGGTGATCTTTATGTGCTCGGGGCACACCTCGGTGCAGCACTTGGTGATGTTGCACATGCCGAGGCCCATCCGCTCTTGGATCAGCCTGCGCCTGTCATTGGTGTCGAGGGGGTGGGACTCGAGCTCCATGTAGCGGATGAAGAAGCGCGGGCCGGCGTACTTGGGCTTGTTCTCCTCGTGGTCCCGGATCACGTGGCAGACGTCCTGGCACATGAAGCACTCGATGCACTTGCGGAATTCCTGCCCGCGCTCCACGTCGACCTGCATCATCCGGTAGGTGCCGTCAGGTCCTGGTGGCTCGGGCTCGAACGCGGGAACCTGCCTGGCCATCTCGTAGTTGAAGACCACGTCCGTTACGAGGTCCCTGATGATGGGGAACGTGCGCATCGGCGTCAGCGTCACCGGCTCGCCGGGGGGAAGGGTGTCCATGCGCGTCATGCACATCAGGCGGGGAAGCCCGTTTATCTCGGCCGAGCACGAGCCGCACTTGCCGGCCTTGCAGTTCCAACGACAGGCAAGATCTGGAGCAGGCCCTGCCTGCACCCGGTGGACCACGTCGAGCACGACCTCGCCCTCTTGCGCCGGGAGCGTGTAGTCGACGAATTGGCCGCCCTGCGCGTCCCCGCGCCAGATCTTCAGAGTTACCTGGTCTGCCATCAGTGTCCGTCCTCGAGAAGCGCAGCCAATTCGGGTGGCATCGGCGGGCGCTCCTCCGGCGTGATCGTGATCCCGTCCGGAGTCAAGCGCTGCACAAAATTGACCTTCCCCATCTCGGGGTCGGGTCCTGGGTAGTCGTCACGGGTGTGACCGCCGCGACTCTCCTTGCGGTTGAGCGCGCCGGTGGCTGTCATTCGCGCCACCGCGAGCATCGACGGCATGTCGGTGGCGAGATTCCAACCGGGGTTGTAGGGCCTGCCACCGGACACCGACATGTTCTTCGCCCGGTCGTCGAACTTGTCGAGCATTTGAAGCGCCTCGACCAGCTCGGACTCGGTTCGGATGATGCCGACGAGGCTCTGATCCATCTCCTGCAGGTCGTGGTGCAGGTCATACGGACTCTCCCCGACCTCGCGGCTGAAGGGAGCGAGCGATTCGTCGATGATCTTCTGCACCTCTGCGGCGTCTGCTCCCTTGTGTTCAGGAAGCGACTCCGCATAGTCGGAGGCACCCATCCCCGCCCGGCGACCGAACACCAGAAGGTCCGACAGCGAGTTGCCGCCCAGGCGGTTCGCACCGTGCATGCCGCCGGCGACCTCGCCGGCTGCGAACAGTCCCGGCGCCGCAGTGGCTTCGGTATCGGCATCGACGCGAACCCCGCCCATTATGTAGTGGCAGGTGGGGCCCACTTCCATGGCTTCGGCGGTTATGTCGACTCCCGCCAGCTCCATGAACTGGTGGTACATCGAGGGGAGGCGCTTTTTGATCTGGTCGGCCGGAAGGCGTGTGGCGATGTCGAGGTAGACGCCGCCGTGTGGAGTTCCCCGCCCCGCCTTCACCTCGCTGTTGATCGAACGGGCGACCTCGTCACGGGGCAGCAGCTCAGGTGGGCGGCGGTTGTTGACGTGGTCGGCGTACCAGCGGTCACCCTCGGCCTCTGTGTCGGCGGTCTCGGCCGCGAACATGGGCGGTATGTAGTCGAACATGAATCGGCGACCTTCGGAGTTCCGGAGCACTCCGCCGTCGCCGCGCACACCTTCTGTGACGAGGATCCCCCGCACCGAAAGCGGCCAGACCATCCCGGTCGGATGGAATTGCACCGCCTCCATGTCGATCATGTCGGCTCCGGCCCAAAGTGCCATGGCGTGACCGTCGCCCGTGGACTCCCACGAGTTGGACGTGTAGAGCCAGGCCTTGCCGACGCTCCCGGTGGCCAGAACGACCGACCTGGCGGTGAAGACCACGAACTCTCCGGTCGGCCGCCAGTAGGCCACCGCACCTTTGACGCCGTCCTCGTCGCGCAGAAGCCGGAGGACCTTGCACTCCATGAACACTTCGATCCCTAGAGCGACCGCCCGTTGCTGCAGGGTACGGATCAGCTCGAGGCCGGTGCGGTCACCGACGTGGGCCAGGCGGGCATAGCGGTGGCCACCGAAGTCGCGCTGCAGGATGCGGCCGTCCTTGGTCCTGTCGAACAAGGCCCCCCACCGTTCGAGCTCGTAGATCCGGTCGGGCGCTTCCTGGGCGTGGAGTTGCGCCATGCGCCAGTTGTTGAGCATCTTGCCGCCGCGCATGGTGTCGCGGAAGTGGACCTGCCAGTTGTCTTCCGGCCACACGTTGCCCATCGCCGCGGCTGCGCCACCTTCCGCCATGACGGTGTGGGCCTTGCCCAGCAGGGACTTGCACACGAGTGCGGTGCGAAGACCCCGTTGCTTCGCCTCGATGGCGGCTCGCAGCCCCGCTCCACCGGCGCCGATGATGATCACGTCGAAATCGTGAGTCTCGTATTCGGTGGGCATTTAGAACAGCCTCGGGTCGGAGAAAACGCCGGAGGCGACCAGTCTCACGTAGAGGTCGGTGAGGGCCACGAAGATGAGGCTCATCCACGCGATCTGCATGTGACGCGCGTTGAGCGGTGTGAGCATCCTCCAGACCTTGGCGCGGATCGGGTGCGCCGAGAAGCGGTTGACGTTTCCTCCACACAGATGCCTGCACGCGTGACAGGACAGCGAGTAGCTCCACAGAAGGATCGCGTTCACGGTGAGGACAAGGGATCCGACGCTCACCCCGATGCCGAGCCCGGGCTCCGAGTAGGACACGACGGCGTCGATGGTGAGGATGACGTTCAGTACAAGGCCGAGAAAGAAGAAGTAGCGGTGCGCGTTTTGGAGGATGAGCGGGAAGCGGGACTCACCGGAGTACGAGCCGTGGGCATCGGCGATGCCGCATCCGGGGGGCGCCTGCCAGAAGCCCCGGTAGTAGGCCTTGCGGTAGTAGTAGCAGGTCAGCCGGAAGCCCAGCGGAACGATCAGGATCAGAAGGGCCGGCGAAATGGTCCACCAGCTGATCCCGAAGCTCGGGTGGCTTCCCGGTACGCAGCTACCGGTCAGGCACGGGGAGTAGAAGGGGGAGATCAGATCCCGGTGGGCCGCGGCGCCCACGAAGTAGTTCCGGTTCTGGAAGGCGGCCCACGTCGAATAGACGACGAAAGACGTCAGTACGACCACCGTGATCGTCGGGCTCAGCCACCAACGATCGGTCCGAAGGCCTCGGACGTTGTCGGGTCCACCCCGCACGCCGCCCAAAGTCACCGGCGTGGGACGGACTTGTTCGACCGTGCTCACCCCGACCTCTCACCTCTTTCGGTCTGTGGCCGGGCGTCCCGAATGGAAGCCTAGCGCTCCAAATTGCAGGTCCGGGCGGTCCGGGAGCTGAGCTTCCGACCAAGCCCTGGGTTCCTGACGGCGCATCATCTTTCCACCTCACCCCCGAAAGGGCGAGTCCGATCGGCAAATCGGCGAGTGCGGTCGGCAAAACAGCGAGTCCGGTCGCCAAGTCGGGAAGAAGAACTCGTGCGCGGGGCGCATAGGCTCACTTTTATGACCCGGGTTGACCTTCACGACATTCCACCTTCTGATCTTCCGGCGACTCTCAGGGCTCTCGAGGAATCCGGCTGGCACTCCGTTCCGGTCCACGAAGAGCTGCGTCGCAACGCGGCACGCAGAATCGCTTCCGGACAACCGCTGTTCGACGGCGTGCTCGGCTTCGAAGACTCGGTCCTTCCCGAGATCGAGAACGCCCTACTTGCGGGCCACGACATCATCCTCCTGGGCGAGAGGGGTCAGGCGAAGACCCGCATAGCGAGGTCGCTCGTCAACCTGTTGGATGAATGGATCCCGGTCATAGCGGGATCCGAAGTGCGTGACGACCCGTCTGCGCCCGTCAGCCGTTACGGGATCGACGTCGTTTCGGAAGAGGGCGGGGACACACCGATCGCCTGGGTTCACCGCAGTCAGCGCCTGTCGGAGAAGCTCGCCACTCCTGACACCTCGATCGCCGACCTGATCGGCGAGGTAGACCCGATCCGTGTGGCGGAAGGCCGGTACCTGTCTGACGAGCTGACCCTCCACTACGGCCTCGTGCCGCGGTCGAACCGTGGCCTGTTCTCGCTCAACGAGCTGCCCGACCTGGCCGAGCGGATCCAGGTCGGACTTCTGAACGTGCTCGAGGAGCGCGACGTGCAGATCCGTGGTTTCACCGTTCGGCTACCCCTCGACATCATGCTCGTGGCGACGGCCAACCCGGAGGACTACACCAACCGCGGCCGGATCATCACCCCGCTCAAAGACCGCTTCGGCGCACAGATCCGCACCCACTACCCGTCCGACGCTGAAACCGAGCTGGCGATCGTCCTGCAAGAGGTGCGCCTCCCGGTGGAGAACGAGGGCGACCCGAAGATCGAGGTGCCCGCCTTCATGGGCGAGATCGTCGCCGAGCTGTCGCAGCTGGCGCGGCAGAGTCCACATCTGAACCAGCACTCCGGTGTGTCGGTGCGGCTGAGCATCACCAACTACGAGACCCTCGTTGCCAATGCGCTTCGCCGGGCTCTGCGCCTCGGCGAGTCAGAAGCCGTGCCGCGGGTCAGCGATCTCGGTGCGCTCGTCAGCTCGACCCAGGGCAAGGTCGAGATCGAGGCGCTCGAAGAGGGCAGAGAGGAGAGGATCCTGCAGAACCTCGTCTCTGCTGCGGTGCTCTCTGTGTTCAAAAAGCGCGTCGAGACCGACAAGCTCGGCGCGGTGGTCGCATCCTTCGACGAAAAGCGCGTCGTCCACGCGGGCGACGATCTTCCGTCATCGGCCTATGCCGAGATGTTCTCGCAGGTTCCCGAGCTCCAGGCCATTGCGAGCAAGCTCGCCGGCTCCAAGTCACCGGGTGCGGTGGCCAGCGCGGCCGAGCTGGTGCTCGAGGGACTGCATCTGACCAAGCGTCTCAACAAGGACGCCTCGGGATCGAAGGCCACCTATCGGGGACGTTCGTGAAAGACCGCAGGTGGTCCTATTCGCGTTGGGACGGGTCGCAGACCTCGATCACCAACGAGATAGACAGCCTGTTCGACGAGATTGCCGACGATCTGCTGTATCACGGTGACCCTGACGCCGCTCTCAGACGGATGCTCAACTCGGGTTTCCGGCGTCCGGGCGAGCATGTGCAGGGACTGCGGGACCTGAGGGCCCGTTTGAGCCAGCGCCGCCAGGCCGAGCTCGACCGGTACGACCTCGGCGGCCCGTATCGCGAGATCGCAGAAGAGCTGGAGCAGGTTCTCCAAGAAGAGCGCGCCGGCCTCGACGAGCTGGCCGACGAAGCCCGAACGTCCGGTGACGAGCGGCGCAAAGAGGTCACCGACGAGGTCGTGGCGGAGCGCCGCATGGAGCTCGAGCTCCTACCCGACGATCTCGCCGGGCGGGTGAAGGGTCTGCAGCAGTACGAGTTCTCCTCTTCAGAAGCGCGTGAGCACTTCGAGCAGTTGCTGGAGAAGCTTCGCGAGCAGGTTGCGAATACCTGGTTCGATCAGATGTCGGAGGCATTGACCAATCCGGACCCCGAACATCTCGAGCACGTGCGCCAGGCGTTCGACGGCCTGAACCGGATGATGGAGCAGCGCGAGCGAGGCGAGGAGCTCGATCCGAGCTTTGAGCAGTTCATGCAGCAGTTCGGCGATCTCTTCCCCGGCAACCCCGAGACCCTGGACGAGCTCCTGGAGCAGCTCGCGGCCCAGATGGCGGCGGCCCAGGCGGCACTGGACTCGATGACCCCGGAGCAGAGGGCGCAGTTGCAGGCGCTCGCGGATTCGCTGTTCGAGGACATGGATCTGCGCTGGCAGGTGGACCGGCTTGCGCAGAACCTGCAGAAGGCCGTTCCCGGTGCGGGGTGGGGTAAGCGCTACCGGTTCAATGGCGATCAGGGAGTCGGCCTCGACGAGGCGGCCCAAGCTGCCCGGCGGCTCGGCGAGATGGACCAGCTGGAGCAGTTCCTCAAGTCGGCGGCGTCTCCCGGCGCCCTGGCGGAGGTCGACCTGGAGCAGGCTCGTCAATATCTCGGTGAGGACGGAGCCAGATCACTCCAGCGCCTGGCGAATCTCGCCCGCGAGTTGGAGGAGGCGGGTCTCATCAACCGCCGTGACGGGCGTTACGAGCTGACCGCCAAGGCCATCCGCCGCATCGGTCAGCGCGCTCTTTCCGAGCTCTTCTCAAAGTTGACCAAGGACCGCGCCGCCGGACACCGCTCGGCGTTCATCGGCGCCGGACACGAGCGCGAGGGTCAGACCAAGCCCTACGAGTTCGGCGATCCCTTCACGCTTCACATCGAACGCACCGTGCACAACGCGGTGCGCCGGTCAGGGTCGGGAACGCCCGTGCGACTCATGCCGGACGACTTCGAGATCGAGCGGACCGAGGCGCTGGTGCGCGCCTCGACGGTATTGATGGTCGACCTCTCGCTGTCTATGCCGATGCGCGACAACTTCCTTCCCGCGAAGAAGGTCGCCATGGCTCTGCACACTCTGATCTCTACGCAATTCCCGAGGGATTATCTGGGGCTCGTCGGTTTCTCGGAGGTCGCTCGCGAGATAAAACCTGAAGAATTGCCCAGCGTTTCTTGGGATTACGTATACGGCACCAATATGCAGCACGGCCTGATGTTGGCCAGGCGGATGCTGGCGCACCGTCAGGGAACCAAGCAGATCATCATGATCACCGACGGTGAGCCGACGGCTCATCTGGTCCCCGACAGCTCAGGTGGTTACGACGTGTCGTTCCGTTACCCGCCGGAGCCGGAGACCGTCAGGCGAACGCTCACCGAAGTGGTGCGCTGCACCAAGGCCGGCATAACGATCAACACCTTCATGCTGGACCCTGACCACTCGCTTCAAGGGTTCGTAGAGCAGATGACGCGCCTGAACCGCGGCCGGGCGTTCTTTACCAACCCGGACAATCTCGGCGACTACCTCCTCGTGGACTTCTTGGAGCATCGACGCACGAAACGATCGAACCCCGGTGGAAACGCGGCCCGGTCGCGGGCGAGGTCCACGTCGGGGAATTGGGGTTTCCGTCCCGGCTCCGGCGCGTGGGGCCGCTCGGGCTGAACCGCTAGTTCCCCGGTTCTCCGAGCCTCGTTTTCGCGGCTCCGGTGCGTCCGGAAAGTCTTGGCACGAGGGCGAGCAGGCTGCCGCTGGCCCTTTTCATATGCCTGGAATGAGTCCAGAATCGCGCTGATGGTGAGCGATATTTTGGGGATTCACGCTAGCGAGAACGCGTTGAGTGGTGGATTCTCCGGTTTTCTTCTAACTCCCTCTTGCGCAGGCAGTGGGGATCAGTGAAGATGACACGATTGTAATTACACCGATGCCACACCGTGTGGCGAGGGGAGGCGTACCGGTGGACATCGCTTCACTGTGCGACCGACAGGAACGAGAGTGGCAGTCAAGGGCCAACTGCATGGGCGTTGACCCTGACCTTTTCTTCCCTGAGCGCGGCGCTTCGACGCGCGAGGCGAAGGAAGTGTGCAGGGGCTGCGTCGTGCGCGAAGACTGTCTCGAATACGCGCTCGCCAACGGCGAGAAGTTCGGTATTTGGGGCGGACTCTCAGAGCGCGAGCGCAGGCGTCTTCGTCGCCAGCGGGCTATGGGCCGCAGAGCGGCTGCTGCTTCTGCTTCCTGAGTTGCTATAGGACCGGAGAGCCCTCGAGCCGAGCCTCGAGGGTTTGCTCCGGACTAAGTCCGAGCTCGGCTCTTCGGTGTTGCGGAATGGCTTCGACCACTTTTGTGGGTGCGAGACCGACGAGCTCTCCACGGATAACGGAAGCACCTGCGGATTCCGCAAGCCGAGCGATCGCGTCGTAAACGGGTTCAGGACCCGTTTCGAAGGGGTCGATCAGATTGCACGAAACCTGCGTTGCATTTACGACCTGCATGCCAAGTGCTCTTACCGAGGGCGCGCGGATCGATTTCGCAATTGACCGTGCCAGATCGACATTCGTGGTTGTCAGCCAAACGTTGTAAGCGACGAGGATGGGCCGCGCCCCCACTGCTGACGCTCCGGCGGTGGGGTGGGGCGCATCAGGCCCGGTGTCGGGTTTGATCGACCGGAATGCATCACGCCTGACCTCCGGCAACGAGCGTTCGGGTCCGTAACTGAAGCACGGGAGATCGAGCGTTCGGGCTGCCCACGCCATAAAGAGGTTGCGGGCGCTTATGGCGCTTTCGATGCTGCCGTTCGAGATGAACCCGCGTTCGTCACGCTCCAATGAGACAAATGGGACTACGTCGAGCGCACCGATCCTGGGGTGGATCCCCTCGTGATCCCGTAGGTCGACGGTCTCGATCGTTTCCGTGGCCAGGGCGCGAATATTCGAGTTGAGGATTTCCTCGGAATCGCACAATGTGAGAACGCAGCGGTTGTGATCTGAATCGCTGTGAAAATCGAGCAGCGGCGTTCCCGCTGCTTTTCTCAGGGAATCGAATGCGCTTTCAGAACGCCCTTCACTGACGTTCGGGACGCATTCGAGGAGTCTCAGCTCCGAGCGCCGCGTGTCTTTGCAAGCCTGCGCTGGCGAAGGATGCGCCGTCTTTCGCGCTCCGACGCACCGCCCCACACGCCGTGGTCGACACGGTTCTGAAGTGCATATTCGAGGCACAGGGACTTGACGGGACAGTCCGCGCAGATGCGCTGGGCCACCTGGACACCGACCCAATCATTGGGGAAGAAAATGCCAGGGTCGAGTTCCTTGCACTTCCCTCGCATCATCCAGTCCGTGTCCATCGAACCTCCAAAGGCGACGCCATCCAGATTACCAGCGGGGTTACTCAGGTAGATCGTTTCCCCGATGGTCATTACCCGCAGATCAGACTGTCAATCTCATGTGCCTTTCCTTTCGGTTTCCTGTCAAATCAGTACAGGTGCTGGTCAGCGCGTGGGCGGCGTAGTGTGACCGTGGCAAGTGAGAGGAGATCTAGTTGTCGGACGTGCCCGAAGAACAAGAACCACTGCCCCCACGTGGTCATGTCCGCGTCGTCTATCTCGGTCCGGTCGCCCCGCACTGGGAGGTCCAGTCCGATTACGGCGATGACACCCTCATCGAGCAGTTCCGTGAGAGGACCATCGCACGCCTCACTCTCCTTCCTCCCCACGATCCCCAATTCAGGCGCAACCGGGAACGCGTGGTGCGTGATGCTGAGCGGGAGCAGCTCGAATTGGAATGGGACCTGGGTGTTCCTGAAGAGGAGACCGAGGTCGAGGAAGAAGTGCTCGAAGCCGAAGGCTGAGCAAAGCCAACAGCTGGGCAAAACCGACGGCTGGTCGAACCGAACGCTCAGCTCGGCCCTTGGCCTGGTCCCGAGCCTTCCTCCGGCTCCGCTGACTCTTCCGGATCTTGGAGTTTCAGCCTTTCGAGCCACAGCCCCGGAGCGTCAACCTCAGAGGGCGTGGGGAGCGTGGCTGCCGATTCCCACAAGCGCCCGAGGCCCTGTTCTCCCTCACGGTCGACCACACCTTTGACGAACGAGGTTCCGCGGTCGACCTGAGCAGCACCCACGTCGATTCCCAAGAACGCCTCGGTGCCGCTTATCTGAGGCTTGTTGTCGACCAGGTTTCTGCGCCACGCCTCGCTCAACACGGTGCGGTCACCAAGAAGCCTGCTGCCCGCCGTGTCCAGGACGTGCTCGACGTAGCCGAGCATCGCCGCGGTTATCGCAGATATCTCGCGGGCGACATGCTGACGCTCAGGCGACACCTCGACCTCGAGCAGAGCGGATGGATCCTCGAACAGACCGCGCAACGCTTCAGGGTCTGACGGGTCGATCCCGCCGAGCAGGCCGGCAAAACCTGCCGCATCCTGCGAAGCACCTTGAAGGAACGAGGTGATGAGGGTCTTCATGCGCTCCGCCACGAACGTGCGGGCCAAGATGGCCTGCATCGTGAGTTCCCGAAGCGAGATCCACAGGCGTACCTCGTCCAGCTGTAGGCCCCAGTCGTCCGCGAACTTGGAGATGTTGGACGGGATGAAGAGCAGCTTGGAGGGATTGAGGCGGGGGATCGGCAGCTCGTAGGTCCCCATCGTCGTACGGGCCAGGTGTCCCACCGCAGAACCCACCTGCATAGCCGACAACATCGGCCCCATCGTCTGCATCACCTTGCCGAGGAGGTCCTCTTCTGAGTCCTCACCGAACCCGGTGAGATCCAACCCGGCGAGGTCCGACCCCGGCTGACCAAATCCCAGGTTCCCGGGGGAAGCGCCGCCCGCGGCAGCCTGTCCCGGGAGCTGCTCAGGGGACATTGCACCAAGGAGGAACTGCCAGTCCTCGACGGTCTGCCACGCCCACATGCCGGGTCCGAAGGCCACCACCTCGATGGATCCGCTTGTTGCGACCGACAATCCGGTCACGTCGGCGATATGCATCTCGGCGACCCGAGCCAGTTCCTCGATACGGATCCGCTCGCTCGGGTCGACGTTCGGCTCGGGGTTTGTGCCGGCGGCGACGTTGTGGGCGAAGGTTCGGGCCATCTCCATGCGCGGTCCCGTTCCGGTACCGGCGGAACCCATCATCTGCACGAGGTCGCCCAACAGCCTCTCGAAGAAGCTTCCCTGGCCGAATGCGCCTGCACCGCTCACGCGCGCATCGTATTCGGAGTAGCCACCCGGGCGGTTCGCGCCCCGTTCATGAGTAGGCCCAGTTCACGAGTGGGCCCAGTTCAAGAGGGGGCAGTTCAGGAGACCTGTCAGGAGCGGGGACCGTCAGGAGTGGGCAGCAGAAGACAGAACAGGGGACATCGTCATCTCCTGACCGTCCCGTACGACCTCGAGCTCGACGTGGGCCCCTGGAGGCTCGAGGTAGAGACGTCCGCGTAGATCCGCCATCGACTGGATCTGCGCAGTTCCATCGGAGCCGGAGATGGCGACGACCACGTCGCCGGCCTTCAATCCAGCTTTGGCGGCAGGCCCGCTCGCGGGAACTACTTCCACCACCGCACCCCCACGAGGATCGCTCGTTCCTTCCACGTCGAGCCATCCGTGCACGACACGATGCTCCGCCACGAGTTTGTCCGCGACTCCCACAGCAAGCCACGACGGGATGAATTCACCCACTAGATCATTGGAGATTTTCTGCGTAGCGCCAAGAACGCCGACCACGCTTCCCTGCGAATCGAGAAGAAGGCCGCCCGGCGTTGCTACCGGCGTTATGGCGACGTCGATCGCGTCCATGAGCTTCGTTCCTGACGCGTTGCCCTGCTTCACCTCACCCATTGCGGCTTCCATGGAGTTCGACTGCCCGACACAGGCGAGAACCGCCAATTGTCCCGGAGCCAGAGCTTGGGTCGCAATAGATGCGGCAGGCATTTGCCAGGGCACGCGGATCACCGCGATCCCGCTGGTTTTGTCAATACCGAGGACGCTCAGGCTCTCTTCTTTGCCCGCTTTGTTCAGAGCCTCCACGGTCGCGGATCCACCGACGAGTGATGCGGAGGTGACGGCGACCGTGGCGGTCGCGTAGGGAACGACGACGGCCGTTCCCTCTTCTGACTTGCCTCCATGCTTCGCAACGATCTGGAGCATCGAGGGTTCGATCTTCTTCAGTGCCGCACACGTTGGCTGTGACATCCATGCAGAAGGACACGTGCCCGAGCTTTTGGCAGGCTCGCGAGAAGCGGTCATCGCACTTGTCAGATGTGGAACCTGTCCAGTGTCGGAGCTGTGAGCAACGGGATTCTGCGAAGTGGCGGCGAGCACGACAGCGGCGATGGCGGCGGTGAGCGCAGCCGAGGTGACAATTCCCGCGGCGATCAATCCTCTTCTTTCGGACCGCCTGGCGCGCTTACGCCCCTCTATCAACGAGCTGACCCGCGACTCGCGTCCTATCTCAGATGGGTGGAGCCAAAGCCGGTCGTCAGGAGGAATCCATCCCCGGAGCGGACCGTCATCTTCAGGGGAAATGCCCTCGTCAAAGAGCGATTCGGTGGCGTCGTCGAATAGATCGTCGTTGGAACCCTGCTCCCCCCAACGATCTTCCGCATCTTCGAACGGCTCCTCATGCGGAGGAGACGTGTCACCTGGGTCCATCGGGCATCGAGGATAGCTTTGGGCGTCCTCGAATGGGCATCGGGCCTGGACATTTCTGCGGGTTGTGGCCTTGCAGGGCCTAGTGCGAGAGTTGAAGCATGGCTAGGGACCTCGCGATCGACCTGGGAACGGCCAACACTCTCGTATACGCACGTGGCAAGGGGATCGTCTTGAACGAGCCCACTGTCATCGCCCTGAATTCGCGAACTCAGGACGTTCTTGCCATCGGACACGAGGCTTGGCAGATGATCGGCCGCACCCCCGGATACATCGTGGCGGTACGTCCTCTGCGTCAGGGAGCGATCACCGACTTCGACATCACGGAGCGGATGATCCGTCTTTTGCTGCAGAGATGCGGGGTTTCGAGGTTCAACCGTCCCCGCGTCCTAATCTGCGTTCCTTCTGCGATCACCTCGGTCGAGCGTCGAGCGGTTACCGAGGCGGCAAGAAGGGCTGGAGCTTCTGAGGCTTTTCTCATGGAGCAGCCGATGGCTGCAGCAATCGGCGCGGGGCTCCAGATTCACGAACCGTTCGGGAACATGGTTGTGGACGTAGGCGGAGGCACTTCGGAATGCGCGGTGATATCCCTTGGCGGAATCGTCGCGGTACGCGCACTGCGTTGCGGAGGATTCGATCTGGATTCTGCGATCCAACTTTACGTGAGACGCGTTCATGGTCTCGCTATCGGTGAGCGCACGGCGGAGGAGGTGAAGCTCGCGATCGGATCAGCAGGTTCTTACGAGGGCGAGATGCACGCGGAGGTGCGCGGCCGCGAGGTGATGACGGGAATGCCGAAGACGGTCACCCTTTCACCACAAGAGGTGCGCGGTGCGATCGAGGAACAGATTCGTCAGATAGTGAGCGCCGCAGTGGAGTGCCTCGGTCAAGCCCCTCCCGAACTTGCTCAAGACATCATCTTTCAAGGAGTGCATCTTGTCGGGGGTGGATCGCTTTTGAGGGGTCTCGCGAAGCGGCTCGCCAACGAGACCGCGGTGCCTGTTCACGTCGTTGACACGCCGCTCGAGTGTGTGGCCCTCGGAGCGGGACGCTGTCTCGATTCTTTCGATTCTCTGCGTTCGCTGTTTATGGCGGGTGTTTGAAACCAGCTGTCAAGGCTGATTCGCCTCGGCTAATTCGTACCGGCTATTCCGTACCGGCTATTCCGTACCGGCGATCCCCAGTAGATCCTCGGCCGCCTGTCTGACTTGCCAGTCGCGATCGGTGAGGCACCGTTGCAATGCTGCTTCAGCTTTCGGATCATCGAACGCAGCCAATGCGGCCGCAGCGCGTCTTCGAATTGGCGGCTTGTCGTCGAGCGCGTCGAGAACTAATTGGAGAGAGGACGGGTCGCCGATCGATCCGAGCGCGGCAACGGCAGCCTCGCGGCAGAGCGGATCTTTGTGATTCGCCGCCACAGCGCCCAGCTTTTCGACGGCACGTCCAAGGTCTTCGCCATCGGTGCGGTCGATGATGACCAGTTCCCCGAGCGCCCACGAGGCGGCTTCTGAGACGAGAGGCTCTTCGTCGGCGAGTATCTCTGACAAGGCAGTCACTACGGGCGCCAGCAGATCGTCGGGAATCGGTGCGGGGTCACGGCGCTTTGTTCCGGCAATCTCGCAGGCGCGCCTACGCACCTGCCATGCACTGTCGCTCAACGCTGCAACAAGCAACTCGAGGGCCAGGTTCCCCGATCGCTCGAGACCACCGAGCGCCGCGGCTCTGACCGTTGGATCTGCGCTTCCGAAGAGCTCCTCGAGTGTGGAAACATCGCCGGAATAGCCCGCCACGAGGGCCCTTCGCCTGTCACCGGCGTCGGAGGTGAGCCCGCTCGACTGACGATCCATGGCAGGCTCTGTCCGTTCCCGCTCGCTTGCCATGATCACCTCCCAACTAAATCTCCAGCCGACGCCAGGTCCACCAGAGGGCGAAAACGGCGCAATCGGGCGCCGTCGGCGTCGCTGGCCGTTCGTCACATTGATAGTCGTCGCCATCTTGGCGATCGGCTACGCGATCACCTTCACGATAAATCTTTCCTACTTCGCTCTGGTCCCCGGACAGGCTCAGGCCGTGGTGCCCCTACTGACAGTCCCGAACGGCAAGGCCCACGACGTCACAGGGAACCTTCTACTCACCGACGTAGGAGTTGCAGACGTCACCGTGGGCAACTGGCTCTACTTCCACTTCGACTCGAACGCGGTCTTGTACCCGAAGTCCGATTTCATCGATCAAGGAGTGACGGAACAGGAGTATGACGACGAAGGGACCGTCGAGATGGAGGAGTCCCAACTGACCGCTGCAGCGGTGAGCCTGCGTCAGCTCGGTTACAGCGTGCCGTACCACAACGCCGGTGTACTCGTATGGGCGATGGTGGAAGGTACCTCAGCGTTCAACAAACTTCAGGTCGGAGATGTCATAACGGCGCTCGACGGCACCCCGACTCCGAACGTGTCATCTCTGCAGAGCTCGCTTGTGGG
>JBAPRR010000255.1:0-4193 GCA_049281195.1 Acidimicrobiales bacterium | reverse complement strand
ACATCGACCGGTGAGCGCTCCCGAGGGACGTCGACCGGCGGGTGTTGCGGGTGGGCCCCGGGTCGTGGCCATCGGAGGGGGTCACGGTCTCGCGGCGACGCTCCGCGCGGTCAGGACCTACGCGGGCCGCGTCACGGCGATCGTCTCGGTGGCAGACGACGGCGGTTCATCGGGCCGGCTGCGTGAGGAGCTCGGCATCGTGCCTCCCGGGGATCTGCGCAAGTGCCTGGTGGCCCTGTCCGACGCGAGCTCGGCTTCGGCGCGTCGGCTGGCCACGGCGTTCGAGTACAGGTTCGAGTCCGATGAACTGTCCGGCCACGCTCTCGGGAACCTGGTTATCGCCGGGCTCATGGCGTCCACCGGCGACCTGCAGGTTGCCCTGGACGAAGCGGGGGAGATGCTGGGCTCGGCCGGCCGGGTCCTGCCCGCGGCGTCCGAACCGGTACTTCTCGTGGCCGAGACCGGTTCAGGTCAGGTACGTGGCCAGACCGCGGTCATGGGGACACCGGGGATAGAGCACATCTCGATCGTCCCTCCTGACGTGGCCGCCCCGCCGGCTGCGCTCGAGGCCATCGAGGAGGCCGACCAGGTCGTTTTCGGCCCTGGATCGCTGTTCACCAGCATTCTGGCCGCCCTGGCCGTGCCCGAGATCACCACCGCAGTGTCCAAGTGCAGCGCCCGGCGCGTCTACGTGGCCAACCTGAGACCGCAGAGAGGGGAGAGCGCCGGGCTGGACATTGCCGGGCATATAGGTGCGCTCATGCGGCACGGTGTCATGATCGATGCCGTGGTTGTCGATACAACATCGATCGGTCTAGGCGATACCGACGGTTTCGGTGTACAGGTCGTGGAGTCAAAGGTTGCAAAACCGAACGGTTTGGCCCACGATCCTGGCAAACTGGCGGAAGTGCTGGCCGGTCTGGTCGCATAGAGGTTTGCATGACGGTACGAGTAGGGATAAACGGCTTCGGCCGCATCGGGCGGAACTTCGTACGGGCGGTACGGGCATCAGGGGCTGACGTCGAGGTTGTCGCGGTCAACGACATCACCGACGCCGCGTTCAATGCGCATCTCCTGAAGTACGACTCGACCCACGGCCGGTACCCGGGCGACGTGGTCTCAGAGGGCGACCAGTTGATAGTGGACGGCCGCAAGATCGAGGTCCTGTCCGAGCGTGAGCCCGCCCTTCTTCCCTGGGAGTCGCTCGGCGCGGCCATCGTGATCGAGTCGACGGGCAAGTTCACCGGCAAAGACGGTGCTTCAGGGCACCTCGAAGGCGGCGCAAAGCGGGTCATCGTGTCGGCTCCCTCGAAGGACGCCGACATGACCATCGTGATGGGCGTGAACGACGGCGAGTACGACCCTGAGAAGCACGTGATCGTCTCGAACGCCTCGTGCACGACCAACTGTTTCGCTCCGATGGTGAAGGTGCTCGACGACGCGTTCGGCATCGATGCCGGCTTCATGACCACCGCTCACGCGTTCACGAACGACCAGAACCTTCTCGACCTGGCCCGGCCAGACAACAATCTCCGGCGGGCACGCGCCGCGCCCTTGAACATCGTCCCCGCCACGACCGGCGCGGCACGGGCGATAGGAAAAGTCCTGCCGCACATGGCGGGACGCCTCGACGGCTCCGCGCTGCGGGTTCCCGTAGGCGACGGATCGATCACGGACTTTACGGCGGTCGTAAAAGGCGAGCGCACGGTCGACGAGGTGAAGGCCGCCTTCAAAGCGGCTTCTGAGTCGGGACCCCTGGCCCGCTATCTCGAATACACGGAGGACCCCATCGTGTCCTCCGACATCGTCGGGAACCCTTCCTCGTGCATCTTCGACTCGCTTCTCACGATGGCGGTGAAGGTTTCCGATACAACCACCCTGGTAAAAGTGGCCGGGTGGTACGACAACGAGTGGGGTTATTCGAACCGCTTGGTTGACCTCGCTCTACTCCTTGGGGGGAATTGAACGAGATGAACACCGGATCATCAGACGGCGGAGATCCTGAGTCGAGTGGCCCTCGATGGGAAGGGGCAGCCTCGCCTCCGTTGGCGGGTCTGCCGTTGCTCGAAGACCTCCCTCCATTGGAAGGGGTCCGCGTCTTATTGAGAGCCGACTTCAACGTCCCTCTGGGACCACCGGACGCGACCGGCGTGGCCACAGTGCAGGACGACTTCCGGATCCGCTCGACGATTCCGACGATCGAATGGCTCCTCGGTCACGGCGCCAAGGTCACCGCGTGCACGCACCTGGGGCGGCCGAAAGGCAAGCCCGATCCCAAGTACTCGGTGGAACCGGTACGCCGGGTGCTGGCGAAGATGGCCCCCGAAGTCGAGTTGATGGAGAACCTGCGCTTCGATCCGGGCGAAACCGACAACGATCCGGCGTTCACCGACAGGTTGGTCAGTGGCTTCGACGCCTACGTGAACGACGCGTTCGGAGCCACTCATCGCGAGCACGCATCAGTGGTGGGGCCTCCCACGCGCCTGCCGTCGGCAGCGGGAAGGTTGTTGGAGCGCGAAATCCAAGTTCTTGGTGAGCTCAGGCGCGATCCGGCTCACCCGTTCGTAGCGCTCGTCGGTGGGGCGAAGTTGTCGGACAAGCTCGGCGTTCTCGAGTCACTCCTCGAGCGCGTGGACCTGCTGGTGGTGGGCGGAGCGATGGCGTTCAACTTCTTGCGCATCCTGGGCCACAAAACCGGTTCCTCACTGTGCGACATTTCGCGCATGGAGGAGTGCAAGACCCTTCTCAAGAAGGCCGGCGACCGCCTGGTGCTTCCGGTCGACGTGGTCGCCATGGGTCCCGACGGTGAGCTCGCGAGCGGAGCCGAGGGGACAGGTGAGACCCAGGTGATGGGTGTCGACATGCCCATGGGATGGACGGGCCTCGACATCGGCCCGAAGACGCGCGAGCTGTTCGCCTCGGCACTTCAGGGTGCGAAGACGGTTCTGTGGAACGGCCCGATGGGCGCGTTCGAAGACAAGCGGTTCGCCGCTGGGACAAAGGCGGTGGCCGAGGCTGTAGCGTCCTCGACCGCCATGACTGTCGTGGGCGGTGGAGACTCGGTCGCCGCGCTGGAGGAGCTCGGACTCACCGACAAGGTCGGCTTCGTGTCGAGCGGCGGGGGCGCCACGCTCGAGTACATCGAGCACGGTGATCTGCCTGGTCTCTGTGCGCTCCGCTCGGCTTCCAACGCCCCCCATTGATGACCTCGGGTCACCTCGGGCCAAGTCTGAACAAGTGACAGCTTCCAAAAGGCGCCCGCTGGTGAGCGGGAACTGGAAGATGAACCATGACCACCTGGCGGCGATCCGTACCGTTCAGGACATCGGGATGCGCCTCGACGCAGCAGACGTGGCATCGGTCGACGTTTCGATCCACCCACCGTTCGTGGACCTGCGCTCCGCGCAGACGGTGCTCGAAGACCGCGGCATCCCGGTGTCTCTCGGCGCTCAGCACTGCTACTTCGAAGAAGAGGGCGCGTTCACCGGCGAGGTGAGCCCGGGCATGCTCCAGGTCCTCGCGGTCACCTATGTGATCGTGGGGCACTCCGAGCGCCGGAGGCTCTTCGGCCAGACCGACGAGCAGGTGCACGAGACGGTGCCGGCGATCCTCCGCCATTCGATGACGCCGATCCTGTGCGTAGGTGAGGACGCCGACGAGCGGGAGCGTGACGAGACGAACCAGGTACTCGAAAGGCAGGTGACTGCGGCTCTGGAGGGGCTCAACCCGTCTCAGATCGGGGGGATGGTGGTGGCCTACGAGCCGATCTGGGCGATAGGGACCGGCCAGACCGCAGGCCCGGAAGACGCCCAGGCGGGTTGCTCCCACATCAGGTCGGTGGTGACCGCGATGGCGGGAGAGGATGCCGCGGCCTCGATCCGGATCCAGTACGGCGGATCTGTGACGGCCGAAACCGCTCCGGACCTTGGCTCGTGCAAGGACGTGGACGGCTTTCTGGTCGGTGGCGCGAGCCTGCGAGCGCCGGATTTCGTGACCATCGTAAGGTCCATGGTCACCGCCGGTCGGAAGCGCTAGCAGAGACGACTCAACCAGTCCCCGGTCGGCTGGTAACGTCATTCAGCTCGCGCGGAACTGCGGAGGTAATACCCGTGCTCACGATCGCAATCCTGGTCGTAGACATACTCGCTTGCCTGTCTCTCGTCTTCCTGATCCTGATGCACTCAGGTAAGGGC
>JBAPRR010000254.1:0-4687 GCA_049281195.1 Acidimicrobiales bacterium | reverse complement strand
GTATAGTAGAATTACTTGAGGGGAAGGCAGGACAGGTTGCCCACTACCAACCAACGCGGTCGAACGTACAGAGAAGAAAGGAAGTCCGAAGACCTTGGTGGCAACTGATACAGATCTCGATCAATGGATCCCGGCGAGCCCCGAACCAGATCCGGATTCCGAGCCGTTTTGGGAAGCCGCCCAGGAGTTGCGCCTGGTCGCTCAGTGCTGCGACGACTGCCGAGCGCTTCGATTCCCACCAAGTCCTCTTTGCAGTTCGTGTCACTCATGGAACTTCGCCTGGGTCGACCTGCCCCCTGTCGGGACAGTTCACAGTTGGATCGTCGTGACGCACCCGGTCAGCGACAGCTTCCAAGCCCGGGTTCCCTATGTCGTCGCCATGGTCGATGTCGCGGCCGGCGTCCGCATTCCCAGTCGACTCGTCGGTGTCACGCCAGATGACGTTTCGGAGGGCCTCCAGGTTGGCGTGGTGTTTTTGACCACGGTCGACGGGCTCAAGGTTCCGGCATTCGGTTCGCGCCAGACCGATCGACCGTGACGAAGTGACACCTCCGGTGGCGTCAGACCTTCGCGGCGGTTCGATCATTTCTGGAATCGGCTTCACGCCTTATTCGAAAAATTCCGGCCGGACTGTCCTCGGACTCGCCCTCGAGGCATGCATGGGCGCCATCACCGACTCAGGTGTACCCGTTTCCGAGGTCGATGGAGTGGTCACATTCGGGCTGCACGACTCCCCCCCGGCCATCGCCGTAGCGACTGGCCTCGGCCTCCCGCGGCTGCGTCACTTCGCCACTTACCTCGGGGGAGGGGATCTCTGCGTTTCGCTGATCGGCGATGCCGCAAAGGCAGTAATGCTCGGTGAAGCCGATCACGTGTTGGTGTACAGGGCGTTGAACGGAAGATCCGGAAAGCGCACCGGAGGCTCGGGTTCGGATACCGACGCGGTCGTCGGCAGGGATGACGCCCAGTTCACCTATCCGCAAGGGTGGATGACGTTTCCGCAATACAACGCCATGTGTGCACGGCGCCACATGCTGAAATACGGCACAACCACCGAGGATTTCGGTCGGGTGGCCGTTCAGATGCGCGCCAATGCTGCTCTCAATGAACGGGCCATGTACCGCGATCCGATCACGCTCGAAGATCATCAGAACTCGCGGATGATTGCCGATCCTTTCCGTCTGCTGGACTGCTGTCTCGAAACCGATGGCGCGTGCGCGTTCTTAGTGTCACGCGCCGAGCACTCGAAAGATGTCGCATCTCCTCCTGTCAGCATTCTTGCCTGGGCAAACGGGGGCGGACCCAGGCCCGGATACGGATTCGACGGCTTCTACACGTACGAGGAAGGCGCCGATCTCTTCTCCGAGTACATAGCGCCGGAACTGTGGCGGCGAGCCGGGCTCGGCCCACAAGACGTCGACGTGGCGTCTATTTACGACTGCTTCACCTTCTCAGTGCTGTCCCAGCTCGAGGGTTTCGGATTCTGCAAGCGCGGCGAGGGCGCAGGATTCGTGCGCGACGGCAACATCGCTTCTGATGGAAAAGTCGGAGTGAACCTCAACGGCGGCATGCTCAGTGAGGCATACGTGCCCGGGTTCAACGGCTTGATCGAGGTCGTTCAGCAGCTGAGAGGGTCTGCCGGCCTTCGTCAGAGACCATCCGCCGAGGTCGGGCTCGCCACAGGTTTCGGAACCACAACCGGCAGCGGTCTGGTGCTGTCAGCGGCTTCTTGACTGGCGCTGTGTCGCGAGGTCTGGCGAAAGAGAGAGGAAGAAAGTGTTCAATCTGAGCAAAAGTGGCGCCGCGTATATCGACCGTCTGAGTGTGTTCCTCAACGAACACGTAGTTCCGGCCGAGGCGCGCGTTGACCGGGACGGGGAGTTGGTTACCGGATGGGTCTCGGAGTCGATTCTCCCGGAGCTACGTGAGACCGCACGACAGATGGATCTGTACCTGCCCCAGATGCCGGCCGAGTACGGCGGGCAGGCCGTGGATCTGCCGACGCTTATGTACGCAGCGGAGTTGTCGGCACCATGGCGCCTCGGACCGCTTGCCCTCAACTGCATGGCACCCGACGAGGGCAACATGCATCTCCTTTTGACTTTCGGCACGGAAATCCAAAAGGAAATGTGGCTCCGTCCCATTGCAGAGGGGCGGATGCGGTCGTGCTTCGCCATGACAGAACCCGACGCCGGGTCGGATCCCAGCCGGCTCAAAAGTCGGGCCGACCGCCAAGACGATGGAACCTGGGTCATCAACGCCCACAAAGTTTTTACGAGCTCGGCCTTCGGAGCAGACCTCGCCGTCGTGATGGTGGTCACCGACTCGGAGATCGGCGCGCACCAAGGGCAGTCAATGTTTCTGGTTCCTACCGATACCCCCGGATTCAAGATTGTGCGGGACATCGCGACGATGGGTGCTCACGGTTTCGGTGGGCATACAGAGACGACGTTTACAGACGTCGTTGTGGGGCCGGAAGCAATTCTCGGCGAACTCGGCCAGGGGTTCGCTATTGCGCAGTCCCGCCTGGGAGTTGGCCGGCTCGGCCACGCCATGCGCTGGATCGGAGTGGCGCAGTACGCGCTCGATCTTGCCGCGAAGCGCGCACTGAGCCGTGAGACCTTTGGTGCTCCATTATCTGACCGTCAGGCCATCCAATGGTGGCTCGCCGATGGTCTGACCAAGCTGTTCGCGGCCCGCCTGATGGTGTTGCATACGTGCCAATTGATCGAGGCCGGCCTGCCTCACCGAACCCAGGTCGCCATGGTGAAGTCGTACACCTCCGAACTGTATTGCGAGATTGTCGACCATGCGCTGCAGGTCTTCGGCGGGTGGGGCTACACCAAGGACTTTCCGATTGAGGCCTATTACCGTGATGCGCGCGCCACGCGGATCTTCGACGGCCCCAATGAGGTCCAGAGGATGCTCGTGGCCCGACACCTTTTCAAGGCTGTCGCCATTGAGGGAACGACGGCGCGGCTGAGTAACGTGTTTGACCTGCCCACACCCGTGATAGGACGGCTTTGAGGATCACATTTGAGCTCGTGGGAGCGAATCGCTGGTGACGTCGCCGGATCTGGGTGGACGCTGCGCCATCGTCACCGGAGCTTCCCGCGGAATCGGCTTGGCCGTCGCGTCAGATCTCGCAGCTGCCGGCGCCTCCGTCGTCCTGACCGGGCGCAACCTTGATGCGATCGAGGAAGCGATCGCATCAATAGGTGGAGTAACCCGACCGTTTGCCGCCAACGTGGGCGATCCGCAGGCGGCTGCTCGGTGCGTCGAGTTCGCTATGCGCGAGTTTGGACGAGTTGACATCCTCGTGAACAACGCAGGTACGAACCCCGCTTATGGACCGGCCATGTCGGTCGAGCACGGTGCGTTCGCCAAGACGATCGAGGTCAACCTGTGGGCCCCTCTGATGTGGACACAGTTGGTGTGGAACGCATGGATGTGTTCCAATGGCGGATCGATCGTGAATGTGTCGTCACTCGGCGCATTTGTCACCGACCGGGACACATCGATCTACGCGGCATCAAAGGCCGCACTAAATCATTTGACCGCTCACCTTGCGCTCGAGCTCGCACCGAGAGTGCGGGTCAACGCTGTAGCGCCAGGATTGGTCCGAACAAAATTGGCGAGTTCGATCATCGGCCGGCTCGGAGATGATTTCACTCCGGTTGTTCCCATGGGGAGGCTGGGAGAAGGTTCGGATGTGGCTGCCGTTGTGGTGTTTCTGGCCAGCGATCAGGCGTCATGGGTTACGGGGTCGACAATCGTCGTCGATGGTGGGATGCGACTTCAGACGCCACAAAACCTCCTCGCCGATCCATCTGCGAACGAGCAGTAAGGGACGCCAACTGGGCGCCCCTTGGCAAGGCGAGTCTCCCTACTGTATAGTTAGTAAGTAAATGACGAGGGCGGACAGCGCCATCAGCGAGCATGGGTGATTTGATGCCTGGATACACGACAATCGAATTCGAGATCGAAGACGGAGTCGGAACGGTCTGGTTGAACCGGCCGGAGAAGCGCAACGCTTTGGTGCATGAGACCTACTTTGAACTCGATGATGTCCTGAGGCTCGCCAACGACGACGATGACATCAAGGTGCTGCTCCTTCGGGGCCGTGGTGAGAGCTTTTGTGCCGGGGGCGACCTCAACATGCTCGAAGGCGAGGTCGGAAGCGTGGCTACGTCTCTGGCCATCAACCAGCGGACGGCTCACACTTTCAGCCGACTACAGGAGATGAGGAAGCCGACCGTCGCAGTCGTCCACGGCCATGCGGTCGCGGGCGGTTTCGAGCTCATGCTGAATACTGACTTTGCGATCTCCACGACGACCGCGAAGATCGGTGATTTTCACATCACGCGTGCGCTCTTCGGAGGAGGCGGACCTATCTACCGGCTTCCCCGCATCATGGGGATGAGAAGAGCGAAGGAGCTCATTCTCACCGGCAAGCTCATCTCCGGCGTCGAGGCCGAACGCCTTGACCTTGTCAATGTGGCTGTCGAGCCTGAAAATCTCGAAGAGGCGGTACGGGCCTTCATAAAGCCGATGCTGTCGCTCAGTCCCTTCGTCATGTGGGTGACAAAACTGGCCCTGAATCGCGGGCTTGACGGCGATACCACGACATTGATGGCAATGGAGCATTTAGCCAGTGTCGTCGTCCATCAGAGCACCGACTCCAAAG
>JBAPRR010000253.1:0-5631 GCA_049281195.1 Acidimicrobiales bacterium | reverse complement strand
AGTACGAGGGCGATCCGGTGAAGATCACCGGTGGGGAATTCCGTGGCCATACCCGGGGAGATCAGGTGACCGTCCCTGGGGACTTCTAGTGGCCGCCTATGGGGACTTTCTCATGGCCGCCGTCAATCGAACGTGCCAGGGAGTCGATCGAGCCGGACTCGAGACCCGATCCGGTTGTCGTTCAAGGCCGATTCCAGCGCGACGCCTCGGAGTTCAGTTCAGCCAGTGGGGCGAACTGATGACCACCCAGGCCCCCACCTTGTCCTTCGAGCTCAAAGTCCTCATGCGCCAGTTACGCCTGGGCCAGTTGATCGACACCCTCCCCGAACGTCTCGCTCTTGCTCGAAGTCATGACCTCAGCCACATGGAGTTCTTAGAGCAGCTGTTCAGTGACGAGGCGTCCCGCCGTGATCGAGACTCGGCCTCACGAAGAGCCCGCGCGGCGCGGCTCGATCCGGAAATGGTCCTGGAGGGATGGGACGAAGGCGCCAGGGTCACCTACGACAGGCAGGTCTGGTCAGAACTCGTGTCGATGCGCTTCGTCGAGCAGGCCCGAAACGCCTTCATCCTCGGACCGGTCGGTGTCGGAAAGACCTTCTTGGCGACGGCGCTCGGTCACATCGCTTGCCGCAGGCGCATCGGCGTGCACTTCGAACGAGCCGACAAGATGCACAAACGGCTCAAGGCCTCACGTCTCGATGCCAGCTACGACCACGAGATGAGAAAGCTGATCGGTGTCGACCTGCTCATCATCGACGACTTCGCCCTGAGTCCCCTCGATGCCACTGAGACGGGGGATATCTACGAGCTTTGCGTCGAGCGTCATCACGCAGCAGCGACAGTCTTGACGTCGAATCGTGACCCAGCCGAATGGTTGGCCGTCATGTCTGACGCGTTGCTCGCCCAGTCGGCTGTCGACAGATTGAAGAGCGCGGCCTGGGAGCTCGTCATCGAAGGAGAGTCCTATCGCCAGCACGAAAAGCCGGCTTTAGGCGAAGACCCAGCGAAGACGACCAAGCCTGCCAGTCGCAGACGAAGATCACCCGCTGCCGGGTCTACTTGACACGACGATCATCCGACTAGATCATCACCGAAGCCGGTTGAAGTGGACGCGAGTGGTCCCATGCTTCTGGCAACGCCGTGGTCCCTTAAGGCTGGCAAGTGACAAAAGAGCACCGTTTTCTGCGGTCATTGTGGCTCTCGACTGGTGGTGTGCTACGCCAAAGGCAAACTCGGAACTCGTTACCCCTACTACCTATGTGTCGGACGTCAGCAGAGACGTACCACTTGCACTCTTAAAGCTCGACCAATCGATTGGGTCGAAGAGGCCATCGAGAATCACTACAAACGAGTGAAACTCGACAGCACGGGAATCAAGCTGACCGTAAAAGCCATCCTGGCCGAACTAGCCGAGCAGCGACAGGAGACTGAGCAGCTCCAAGTGCACCAGCGGAATCGATTGAAGTCAGTCGAGGCAGAGCAACTGAAGTTGATGGAGGCCCACTACGCCGACGCCATCCCGCTTGGACTCCTGAAGACCGAACAAGACCGCCTCGGCTCAGAACGAGAACATCTCGAAAAAGCTCTCACTTCACTGATTGTCACCGAGCAACAACTCCAAGTGACAACTCATGCAGCCGTCAACTTCCTGAACAGCTGCCACCAGACCTATCTCCAGATAAAGGTTCGAGAACGTCGTCTGATGAACCAAGCCTTCTTCAAGAAGGTCCGGATCACCGAGGATGGAGTAGTTGGTTGGGAGTACAACCAGCCCTTCGCCACCCTGATGCGCAAGCACGGAGCTTCAGAGCCCCACGTCATCATCGAGTACCGCAGAACTGCTCAGAGCAGAGCGGACGATGCCCTGGTGGCTGCTCTGAACAGGGAGATCACACGAAGAAGCCCTGGTCAGTGGGCCAGGGCTTACCTCGGTCAGTGTTTGAAACAGAACAACTTGGCGGAGAGGGAGGGATTTGAACCCTCGGACCCAGTTTCCCAGGTCAACTCATTAGCAGTGAGTCCCATTCGGCCGCTCTGGCACCTCTCCAGCAGGACTTTTGTGTTTCGACTACCCCGGTTAGCCCTAACGTTGCCCAAATGCTCCTACGAGGGGTCCGGGTCCCGAGGAACCCGCCAAGCCTATAAGCGAACCAAGGTGGGCACAGTGAGAGACGACCGATCAAATCTCCGCTCTTACGGGGCCGAATCCATGACCGAAGCACTCACCGGGTGCTTGGCGCCTCAGGGTCATGACGGACAAGGGTCAGGTCGAACGGTCCTTCAGTGGATCCCGCCGAGCCGCCTCCAGGGAACTCGCTCGGCTGTGTGCGGAGGCGAAGGCGGGGAGGCTCACCAGTACCAACCGAACCGTCGCAGAGCTCCTTGACGAATGGATGACCCAGCTGGAGTCACTCGGTCGGGCTCCAAAGACCCTGGCGGAGAACAAGCGTGAGATCGAGACCAGGATCAAACCGGCAATTGGCAAGCTGCGACTGGCACGCCTCACACCGAAGCATCTCGACGAGATGTACGGCCGATGGCTGCGCGAGGGCTTATCCCAATCCTCGGTACGCCGCCATGGCGCTGTTGTCTCTTCCGCGCTCTCCCAAGGGGTCAAATGGGGATGGATCGAGTCGTCACCGGCCCTTCGAGCAACGCCTCCCACCCAGCGGCTAGGACGACGGATCGTTACCCCTTCGCCTGCGCAGGTCGCCGCCCTGATCAACGCGGCAGGAGACTGCGACCCAGTGATGGCTTTAACGATCGGCTTGGCGTTCGTCATCGGTGGGCGAAGAGGCGAGCTCTCCGCTATTCGTTGGAGCGATTCGACCTGTCAGTCCCATCCATCCGAATCGGCCGTTCAATCACGGAGGTCGGCGGTCGGTTGCTCGTAAAGGGGACAAAGACCGATAGGAGCCGCATCATCGCGCTCGATCCGAGGGCTGCTGACTTGATACGCGATCACATCGGCTGGCAACGACGGACTTCCGAGGAAGCTGAAGTAGACCTGATCGACGACCCCTTTCTCTTAAGCGACAACGCCGACGGAGGAAGGCCGGTGGCACCAGATCGAATAACAGAGCGGTTCGCCCGAATTCGCCACCGGGTTCAAATGGACGACATCAGATTTCATGATCTCCGCCATTCGAACATCACATATCTAATCGGCTCTGGCATTGACATTTCGACTGTAAGCGCTAGGGCCGGACATGCGTCTACAAAGATGACACTTGATCGCTACTCACATGCATTGCACGCCCGTGATGTCGCGGCAGCTGCAGCGATTGGTTCGCTTCTGCCCACGTACATGGACCTCTGATTTCCTGCGGACAGCCTTGCTCCCGCCTTACGAGTTCAACGCGCAGTTGCTGGAGAAGAATTTCCCCGATCGGCATACTCGCAAATTATGGTGGGCCTGCCTAAAACACCTTTTGAACTATTGGCGTTACGGGCCGCACGGCGCGTGTCAACCCCAGTGAGACAGGTTTTTCAATAATCAATTGATTGAAGTGCCGACCTCCTTCCTCGAGGGATCGTTGATCCAGGCGACCGTCGGTAGCGCCGGCGGCTCGGGACGTTTATGGACGAACCTCTCTGGATGCGCGCTGTAGGCGGCGTCCAAGACGTCTCCGCGCTGAGCGCGCACGGTCTCGGCTCGGGCGTAGTGAACATCAGCGGGAGTATGCAGCCCGATACCTGAGTGGCGGTGCTCGTCTTTATACCAACCGAAGAACCACCCACAGAAGTCGCGAGCGTCCTCGAAGCAGCCGAAACGGTTGGGGAACTCGGGTCGGTACTTCATGGTGCGGAACTGGCTCTCTGAGTACCGGTTGTCGTTCGATGTATGCGGACGGCTGTGTGACCTCACGACGCCGAGATCCGCAAGCAAGTGCGCGACCGGCTTTGCCTTCATCGGTGACCCTCTATCGGCGTGCAAGGTCAGCTGGTGGGAACTGACGCCCTGCTTTTGCACAGAGTCCTCGATGAGCGCCTTGGCGAGACGGGCGAGCTCTGCACGCGCGAGCATCCAGCCGACGACGTAGCGGTTGTAGATGTCCAAGATCACGTAGAGGTAGAACCACGGCCACTTCACCGGACCTCGGAGTTTGGTGTAGGGGTCGGACTGGGGCGCCCTGCCAGCCTCTCGGTTAGGTGGGTTTCCCCCGGCCCGCCCTCCGAACCGGACGTGCGACTCTCACCGCATCCGGCTCTCCACGTGTCATGCCGCTGGTGCGGGTGATCCTGTTCGCTGACGCCGTGGTCGGGTCGTAGTAGCGCTCGATTGAGCCGTCCGATACGTATGTGGCGCTCTGGTTGTAGTTGACCAGGCTTGACGTGCGGAAACGCCGACCCAGGTGCCGATCTACGGGTACGGGAGGCCGAAATGGCGCGGACGCGTGTTTCTGGCAGTACCTGATACGGCTACGAGAACTGGCCGCTCTTGTCGGGGCGACGTTGGTCATGGGAGCAGCTCGAAGTGCGATACGTGACGGGGACGGACAACGGAGAAGTCACGATGATCGATCGTTGCGATCATCCGGACGTCGAGACGCTCAGCGATCGCGATCACTGCTGCGTCCACGGTGCCGAGACGGAGATCGGTGTAGGTCTCCATGAGGTCAGCCATCCGGCGCAGGTCCTCAGAGTCCAGACAGTGGAGATCGATCCGGTCGATGGCCATCTGGCGCACGAAGGCTACTTCGGCTACCGGGCCGGCAAGTTTGCCGACCAGATACCCGGCCTCGGCAAGGACAACCTCAGGCACGACCAGCTCTTCTGAGGTCGCGTCGAAGAAGGCTGCACAGCGAGCGTGGTCCGGGTCGTCTTCGATCGCCGCCGCTACAAGCGGCCCGGTGTCGACGACAATTATCGGCCGAACTCCTCGTCTTGGTGGTCTTCGAGCCTCCGCTCCGCCTCGGCCACGCTCGGCGAACCAGGCTTCGCCCGGGCGATACCTATGAAGCCGTAACGGTGACCCCCCGGACGTAAAGGAGCATGCAAGCGCAGGACGTCGGCCGCGACATCCTCGGCTGACGTGCCCCGCTCCGCGGCCTCGGAGGCCAAACGTTCGGCGATCTCGGGAGGCACGGTGACCCGCAGCTCGGTCATGGGCTCAATCGTACCTGGGGCCTGGGCGTGCGGCCGCCCATCTGCCCTGGTCGAGGGTGCCGGCGGAGCTTCAGCTGGTCTGATGGGCACCCGGCACCGGTTGGAGGGCCCGGATGTCGGCCCCGCCGGCGTTGTCGTTGCCGGCGGGGTGGGTGGCGGCGTGGACGGCGCGGAGCTTGGCGATGGAGACGCGGGTGTAGAGGGCGGTGGTCTCGAGTTTGGCGTGGCCGAGCATTTCGGAGACGTAGCGGATGTCGGCGCCGCCTTCGAGCATCAAGGTGGCCGCGGTGTGGCGGAACAGGTGGCAGCTGCCGCGCTTCCCCGGCGCGCCGGCGGCGATGTAGGCCTTGGTCGTGCGCGACAGCCAGTCAGCGCACAGCGGCTCCCCCGAGGCGGACAGGAACAGCACGTCGGTCTCTTTGGCCACCAGCTTCGGCCGCACCAGATCGACGTAGCGGGCCACCCACAGCAGCGCCCGCGCCCCGATGGGGGCGTGGCGGTCCCGTGCACCCTTGCCCTGGC
>JBAPRR010000252.1:0-7637 GCA_049281195.1 Acidimicrobiales bacterium | reverse complement strand
CTCATGTCGGATACCACCGCGACCCTAACTGCCTGAAATGCAGAATCGTTGGCAACGTGCCGTCATTGTCTACCTGATGCACCGGCCCGCCGTTCATCACGAACACCCTCGATGAGGCGGACTTTTGTTCCGGACACTCGCGGCAGGCCCCCGGGAGGTAATTTCCTCAGGATATGACCGCGGTCCCGCACTGGAGAGGAATCAACCATCTGGCCCTCGTGACGCCCGACATGGACGCCACCGTCAGGTTCTACCAAGGGGTGCTCGGAGCGAGGCTCGTTGCCACCATCGGCACTCCTGAGTTCCGGCACTACTTCTTCGAATTCGGAGTGCAGAACACAGTTGCGTTCTTCGAATATAAACACGTAGACGACAAGTCCTTTGCGAAGCCGGCAGGTATCCCGGATCCCCGCGCTCCTCAGTTCGACCACCTTTCCTTCAACCTGCCAGACGAGGACGCGCTCGTGTCACTCCGCAACAGGCTGAAAGAAGCGGGCTGTGAGGTCACGGACGTTGTCGACCACGGGTTCATCCGTTCGATCTACTTCACAGATCCGAGCGGAATAGCGCTCGAAGCCTCGTGGTGGGTTGTAGATGTCACGGGTCGGGCCGCGGACTTCTCAGACGAGCGCCTGTTCTCAGATCCCGATCCCGTTGCTGCTGTGAACGAATTGCGGACCACCGGATCAGTCAGTCACACGCCGCAAACTCGCCTCACGTAGGCCACTGCCGGCGTCCAGTACGCTTGTCCGGCCGGCTCTGTCGGATTTCCACGGGGAGTAGCGCAGCCTGGCAGCGCACCTGCTTTGGGAGCAGGAGGCCGCGGGTTCAAATCCCGCCTCCCCGACCCAACCACCCATCCTCACAGCACTCAAACGGCTCAAGCGATACTGGAGCGTGACCGGACAAGCGCGGCGGGTGTTCGATCGGGTCAGCAAGCGTTACTCACGCCACGGTCCGAACGTGATTGATGACGTGTCGCTCGACATTGCCCCTGGCGAACACGTCCTGATTGTCGGCTCGAACGGTTCGGGCAAGTCCACTCTGCTTTCGACCATGGCGAAAACGACGCGGCCGACTTCCGGCATTGTTACCACGCCGGGCCCGATCGCCTACACGCCCGAACGTCTACCCCAGCACCTCCGATTCACCGCAGCTGAATATCTCGTGCATATGGGGCGCATCCGGGGCATGTCGCGAAACGACACTGTCACGAGGGCCGGTCAGCTTTTGGAGCGGCTCGCATTAGTTCCCGGACCCGAAGCGGCATTCGAATCGCTCTCCAAAGGAAACCGCCAAAAGGTCATCCTCGCTCAGGCTTTCTTGCAAAACGTACCGACCGTGATCCTCGATGAGCCGGCCAGCGGACTGGATGAGGCCGCGACACAAACCCTTGCGGACCTCATCAGCGAGGCTCGGTTCGCGGGCGGATCAGTTGTAAGCAGTTCTCAGCAACTTGCCCGATGGGCCGAGCCCGACCAGGTGCTACGGATCTGGAAAGGACGGCTCACCGCCGAGATCTCGACACGAGACATGCCGAGCCTCAAAGCCCTGCCGATGAGACTCGAGGCCACTTCTCCAGACGACTTCGATGCGTCATTCGTCACCCGATTCGAAGGCACTCGTATAGCCGCGCTACGTGCCGGAGGAAACGTCGAGATCTTCACCAACGACAGCGTCGTGGACTCTCTTTTGGCACATCTCCTCGGACGTGGATGGTCGATTCGATCATTGTCGCCACGCGACGACGGCGAGCAGCAGCAATGATCCCGTTGCTTCGCTACTCATGGAACGACGCAGTTCGCTCCCACCGATGGGTTGCGCCGGTCCTGTTGTTCATCGGATCAGACTCCGTCCTCAGTATTCCAGCGGGCGGGGTTCTTCCCACGTACGGTGGAGTCGCAGTCCTGGTGTTGTTCCTGGCTGTCTGGTTCGCGATATTCATCTCGAACAACGAGGATGCGGTGCAGTTCGCAGTCACCGCCGTGACTGCTGGAAGCGTCACCAAGGTTCGCCTAGGGAAGCTAGTTGTCGCTCTGCTCGGCGCAGTGACCCTCGGAGTCCTCGGCCTCATCCCGCCCGCGGCAATCACTTCTTCTCACCTGAGCGTCACAGACTTCCTGAATGCCATCGGTGCGGTGCTTGCGACTTCCACTGCCGGGGTTGCCATCGGATCGATGTGTGTTCGGCCGATACTCACCAAAGCTTCGTGGTCGGTCGTGTGTGGAGCGGGCGGAGGTATTGCAACGATCCTCATCCCCAACTGTCCACCGACGCGTCAGATCATGGTGTTGTTCAGCAGCAGTAGCGCGAACGTATGGAGCGGCGTCGTGTTGGCTGCGGCAGAAACCGTCGTTTTGGCGGTGATAGTGATCGGCGCTTCACTCACGATGGCGTGGCGCAAAACGTAATCGCGCCACCCGGTTCATCAGCTTGGAGTCTTCTTGAGCGTTCCCGGCTCCTGCTTGGGCATCTTCTGGATCAGTGGCACCGGATACGCCCCGTTGTCGGGATTCAGTTCGAGGATCTGAGCGTCGCTGCATTCGTTGCTGATCGGCGGTTGGTACTCTCCCCACGCGACTTTGGGCAGACTCGGAACTTTTGTGTTCGGCGCCGAGATCAACGGGAGCGAAGTCGTCAAGTCGCCCACCGTTGAGTCGCGCCACAGAGTCAGGTTCGGCACATCGACATTGAAGGTCGTCGCGATGAACTTGAGCTGGGACGTGTGATCGAACGTGTCCGAGCAAACCCATCCACCTTTGGAGAACGGGGACACCACCAACATCGGCACCCTTACGCCAAGGCCAATCGGCCCGGCGATCCCACCGGCAGAAGACGGCAGGGGGTCGACGGTCAGGTACTCGCCCTGCGTTCCAGCGGGGGCGGTAGGCGGTGGCACGTGATCGAAAAAGCCGTCGTTCTCGTCGTACATGATGAAAAGCACCGTGTTCTCCCAAACATCAGGGTTCGATGTAAGAGTGTCCAGGATCTTCTGGGTGTACCACTCCCCTAGCTGAGCCGGCGCAGGCGGGTGCTCGTCATAAGAGTCAGGGGAGATGATCCATGAGACCTGAGGAAGAGTTCCGTTCGCTACGTCGGCGGTGAAGTCGTCGATGTTCGGGTTCTTCGAGGTGAGCCCGCCCACTACGTTCGGGCCGTAATAGCTGAAAGCGTTCTGATAAGCAGCTGATGAAGTGTCTGCATTCGCATACTGGTCGAAGTACAAAAGCATGTTCTTGCTTATGAAAAGACCAGAGCCGGGTTGGTAGGACGATCCGTATGGGTTGTAGCACTTCCACGTGACTCCGGCTTCGGTGAGAACGTCGGGCATCGTCTCCCAGGTGCAAGTCCCCTGATAGGGGGGCAGATTGGAATTGGTGACGATGATCGGTCCTCCCGCCACGCCGGCAGGGTCGAGGTTCGCTGAAATCGCCATGAGTCGATTCGGATGTGTGGGACCGAAGACCGAGCAGTGATAGTTGTCACAGATCGTGAAGTTCTCGGCAAGCTTGTAATAAAACGGGATGTCGTACTGGTTGTAGAAGCCCATCGTGTTGGTGCCGAGTTGGTTCTCGTAAGAGGGTGAGGTGTGAGTCGAAACGAAAGAGTCCATTGCTCCGTCGTTCCAGCAGGCATGCTCGGCCGGCCAAGCATGCGACAAGTCGTAGGTACACTCCGCCTGTCCTTTGATGGTGCTCATGTGGAACGGAAGTAGGACATTCGGGGGTTGCTCCCCCGCGGGGGCACCTGACCCACCGTTGGCGGTAGTCCACGCCTGGGTGAAGGCGGCGCTGTTGTTCGTGTCGTCGAAACCGGCCACCCCCTTGAACTTCCCGAAATAGTGGTCGAAGGAGCGGTTCTCCTGCATCAAGAAAACGACGTGTTGAACAGAGCCGGAGTTGGAGGCCCTCACCCCCAGTGCCCTTTGAACTGACTCTTCAGCAGTCGGCGACGATCCTCGGAGCTTCGCCATGCTGAGAGCTGCAGCTCCTGAGAGTCCCCCTGCCAGAACCTGCCTACGACTGAATGTGCGATCTGCCATCTAATGGATGTACCACACAAGGTCCGCTCGTGCTGCGAAAGCGGCCGAACCTGAGAATCACGACTCCCGCCCAACTCATGCGCCGCAGGTGCCACGGTTGCCCGTCGGAACCCGCCGGTTTGCAAGCCGGTGCGCACCGAGATGAAGTATCGGGTCCCTTCGACCCCAGATACCGTGCGCCGTGACAGACAGAGCCGGAGAATCCTCATGCCTATATGCCTCGTCGTGCAGCACCTCGAACCCGAAGGTCCGTACAAGATCGCAGAGGAGCTCGAGGGCCGTGGGATCGACATCGAAATGTGCCGGGTCTTCGCCGGAGACCCCGTCCCAATTGACATGACTGGCTTTGACGCCCTGGTGGTGATGGGCGGGTCGATGTCAGCCGCCAGCGACGACGGCTTCCCGACGAGGAGGGCGGAAATAGCTCTGCTCGTCGATGCCGTCGGAAGACAGGCGCCTGTGCTCGGGGTCTGTCTCGGAGCTCAACTCCTCGCTGCCTCACTCGGAGCGAAGGTCTACAAAGGATCGAGCGGTCCGGAGATCGGTTGGATGCCGGTCACCCTTACCGCGGATTCCAAGGCTGACCCGCTCTTCGCGAACGTCGGATCTGGTGTCACTGTCATGCATTGGCATGGAGACACCTTCGACCTCCCCGCCGGCTCCAAGCTTCTCGCTTCGAGCGAGCGCTATGAGAATCAGGCGTTCAGATTCGGGGAGTCCTGCTGGGGCCTGCAATTCCACCTCGAAGTTGACCGACAGGGGGTGGATTCGTTCATCACAAGCTTCGGGGACGAAGCGCATTCGATTGGCGTCACCAACGAGATGCTCGAGCGGCCCGCGGAGGAGGCGTTGGAAAGTCTCGCACCCTTCCGAGGAATCGTTCTCGGGCGGTTCGCTGAAATGATCCGTGAACGGGCTGTTAACTGTGGCGACAGAAGTTGTCTCTGAGGCAACACGTGCTTAACATGCACTGATGGCCCCGGAGACGCTCGTCACCGACGCTCAACTGGCGTCGATAGGCGAACGTCTCCGCAGAGTACGAGAACGCTCCGGTTACACCCTCGACGAGGTTGCATCCCTCACCGGGCTCTCGAAAGCTCATCTGTCCCGCTTGGAGTCAGCCGACCGGCAACCGTCCATCGCAGCCCTGCTGACGTTTGCCAAGGCGATGAGCGTGTCGGTCGGCTGGCTGCTCGGCGAGGACGAATCTGATCTGCCCATTGCCATACATTTGGGTGACGACCCGCGCCGCGATGTGGCGGGGCTGCAGGTTTCACCGATGAGCGGCTACTCCGGTTCGAGCATGCTCGAAGCATTGCGAATGACGATCGCGGTCGATCGTGTCCCCGGACCGCCCGCCAGCCATCGTGGCGAGGAATGGCTCTATGTGGTCAAGGGGACCCTCAGGCTTGAATACGACGGCGCCGAACACCGGCTACCCAAAGGCGCGTCCGTTCATTTCGATGCTGAACGACCCCACCGTCTCGGCGCGATCGGCCAGACCACCGAGGTCCTCATCGTGGTCGCCGACGCAAGCCGGTCGCTACCTGCAATCCACCGCTGAAAATCCAGACCAACGGAGGCGAACCACATGAGCACCATGTCGATCACCGAGATCGAAGGCGTCGGAACCAACTATGACTTCGAAGCACAGATGAAGGTGAGAGCTCTCACCCGTCAAGCGGTTCATGCGATCGCGAGGCAGATCAAAGTCGGGATGCCAGAAGAGGAATGCAGGGCCTCTGCTCGCGAGATCCTCAGTTCGATGGGCATGAGGCGCGGATGGCATCACATCATCACACGGGTCGGGTCCAACACGACCAAGGACTTCATGGAACAGTCCGAACGCGGAGTGGTCCTCGGTGAGAACGACATCTTCTTCGTCGACATCGGACCGATCCACGGCGAGACCGAAGGAGATGCCGGGGATACCTTCGTCGTCGGAGACGATCCAGAGCACCACAAGGCGAAGACGGATGTCCGCGCGATATGGGAAGAAGTTCGTTCGGTGTGGTTCGAAACCGGAGCCACGGGTCACGAGCTGTATGAATTTGCCAAGCAGTCCACACAATCGCGTGGGTGGAAGTTGAATATGGACCTATCAGGACACCGGCTGTCGGACTTTCCTCATTCCGCGCACTATGACGGACCGTTGGCAGAAGTCGAATTTCGACCCAATGCCAATCTGTGGGTCCTGGAGATCGCCATTGCTCATCCAGAGAGGAACTTCGGTGCCTTCTATGAAGACCTTCTTCTAGAAGATCAGTCCTTTCCCGAATGGGTATTCACGGAGTCTTCGCGAGTCAGTTGACTCTCATTTGGCAACCTCGTCAGCGACCGCCTACTGGTTGTTGAAGAGCGCGCCGGACGATTCACGTCGGCGCGCTCTTTTTTCCCTACCTATAAGTTCTCCTTATGGAGCAAGAAGAATTTCCTCGTTCACCTGCACGTAACAGGCACTTAATACGCGAGATATTGATCCAGCCCACGCATTAACAGACAATACGAGTAAGAGGTAGTCGCGACCTCTACCGATCCATCACATCGGTGGTCGGAGAACGGTTTCCGTTCTCGAGACAAGGAGGCGCGTACGAATGACTGCGGTTGAGGAAAGGACTCGGCCCGCTGCAGGCCCATCGCCGGTTGCAGCAACAAATGAGCGCCAGAGCCTCAGGGCTCATGCACTCGGCTTTCCGACACTGCTGGCGCAATCGATCGGCGTGATATCGCCGACGATGACTGCAGTATTGATCATTCCGCTCGCCTTCTCGTACGCGGGTCAAGGGACATGGTTCGCATATGCGTTCGGAACGGTGATGCTGATGTTCGTAGTCCTGGGGCTGAACCAGTTCGCGAAGCGATCGGCATCTGCAGGATCCATGTACAGCTACACCGCGCGGGGTCTCGGTCCGGCAACAGGAGTGTTCTCCGGATGGACCCTCATCTGGTCCTACATGTTCATCGCCATAGCTGGCCTTTCTGGCTTCGCCGTGTTCGCTCAGCAGTTCCTCGAGGCTGCCGGGATCCATATCGGGGTCACGCCGTTCATTCTCTTCCTGATAAGCGGGGCCCTCTGTTGGCTGGTCGCGTACAAGGACATCCGCATCTCGTCCATGCTCACCTTGGCGCTGGAAGCGATTTCGGTCTCCTGCATCGCAGTGCTCGCGTTCATAGTGCTGTTCAAGCACGGGTTCTCTCTCGACACCCAGCAGATCAAGCTCCAGGGAATGGGCCTACACGGCATCGGGCTCGCAGTCATCGTGAGCATCTTCAGTCTGGTGGGCTTCGAGAGCGCGACCACGCTCGGGGGCGAGGCGAAGAACCCGCTGAAGAATGTTCCGAAGGCGGTGATCTGGAGCCTGGCCTTCGCGGGCTTGTGGTTCGTATTCATGAGCTATGTCGAGGTCGCAGGAACCAGGCACTCAGGATTGTCTCTTGCCAACCTGGGGGCCCCGCTGATCACCCTTTCGAACCTCTACGGGGTCAGCGCGTTCAAGATCCCGATCTGCCTGGGAGCGATGGTGAGCTTTTTCGGGCTCTCACTTACCTGCATAAATGCTGGTGCACGGATCATCCTGCCGATGTCCCAGCACAC
>JBAPRR010000251.1:0-4289 GCA_049281195.1 Acidimicrobiales bacterium | reverse complement strand
GAGGGCGGTTTCGTGCGTCACAGGGACGGGGCAAGGTACGGTGACCCGAGGTCACTGGAGCCAACCACCTGGAGCGGAACATGCCTGAGGAAGACGACGCGCCACAAGATGACGCGCTGACGCAGTTGATCGGGACCAGGACGAGCAGCGCCACCGTCGAGGTCGAGCGCGGTCCGGTCGCCGGATTCGCGGTTGCGGTGTGCGACAACAACCCGATCTATAAGGACGCCAGGGCCGCAGACGCAGCCGGGTTCGACGCGATCCCCGCTCCTCCCACCTACCCGTTCGTCATCGAGACCTGGGGACGCTTTCCGGAGCTTCAACCACCTGACGCCCCGGCAGCAGGCGGCGGCATGGCCAAGGTGCTCGGCCCCCTTATGGCCAAGGGCGGCATCATCCTCCACGGTGAGCAGTCCTTCGAGTACCACCGCCCTGTCCTCGTCGGTGACGTCCTCGACGGCGAAGGGACCGTGGTCGACGCCTACACAAAGGAGTCGAAGGGCCGCACGATGACGTTCGTGGTGTCCGAGACCGTGTGGCGGGACAGGACGACGGGGGAGCCGGTCGTAACCTCGCGGTTCAACGTCATCCACCGGGCCTGATCTCCGCCCGGCCTGAACTCTCCTCGACGCTCGAGCGACCACGCTGATCTTCTTGTCGGTTTGTGAACGCGCGAGCGGCGACTGATACAACATCGGCGTGCATTCGATCTGGTTGGCAGGTGCCGTCCACTCCACGTGGCTGAGCGGGGCCGAATGGGTTGCCGTTCTGCGCATCGGGCTCGGCCTGTGGTGGCTGGAGAGCTTCAGACACAAGAACCTCGAGGCATGGATCAAGCGCCAGTCGGGGATCAACTGGGCGGGCGACATAGCGTCGAAGCACAAGTTTGCGTTCGTGAAAAAGAGCTTCGAGACGTTCGTCAAGCCTCACCCGAAGGCGATGACCTACACGGTGCTGGCGAGCGAGCTGGCGCTCGGGCTCGGCCTCACCCTGGGCTTCCTGACGCCGATCGCCCTGTTCGCAAGCATCATTTTGAACCTCATCTACTTCGTCCTGATGATCCACGACTGGGCAGAGCAGGGTCAGAACTCGATGATGGTGCTCGCTGCGGCGGTGTGCCTCGGCACGCACAGCTGGCAGGTCTGGTCGATAGACCACGTGATTCACATATTCGGCGCGTGAGGACCTGACAGATGCCCATTGCCATCTCCGAAGACCACCAGATGCTGAGGGACGCCTCGCGGCGCTGGCTCGAATCCCATTGCCCGCGCGAAGTCCCGCGCTCGCTTCTCGACGCCGAGAGCGAGTCCCTCCCACCCTTCTGGACCGCGCTCGCTGATCAGGGCTGGCTCGGATTGCACATCGCCGAGGAGCACGGCGGCCAGGGTGGAGGGCTGCTCGAGCTCGCCGTCGTGACAGAGGAGATGGCGCGTGCGGTCGCCCCCGGACCATTTCTCACCACCACGCTCGCTGCCGCGCTCGTCGACCGCTGCGAAAACGACGACGCGATCAAGGCTCTGTTGTCCGGACTCGTCGATGGCTCCACTCCGGCCGGCGCGGTGTTCCCCGGTGAGGGCGAGCTCGAGATCACCGGGCGCGACGGCGATGCACTCGTCGTAAGCGGGACCATCCCGGCCGTTCTGGCAGGTGACATCGCATCGTTGGTGGTAACACCGGCCAAGGATCCAACCTCGGGAGAGACCACCTGGCTCGTCTTGGAGACCGCACAGGACGGGGTGACCACCGGGGCGCAGAAGAGTCTCGACCTTACGCGGAGGGTCGCCACCCTCACCGTCGACGGCGCACACGTTGGTCCGGATCACATCCTGGCCGGCATCACCGACTCGCTGGTCCGGCGGATCATGATCGTTCTCGTCGCAGCTGAATGTGCCGGCGGGGGACGCTGGTGTCTGGAAGAGGCGACGCAGCACGCCAAGGACCGCCGGCAGTTCGGGCGGCCCATCGGCCAATTCCAGGCGGTCAAGCACAAGCTCGCCGACATGCTCGTCTCGGTCGAGCAGATGACGGCGCTCGCGTGGGACGCGGCGCGCGCTTCGGAAGGGGAGCAGGCGGACGTCGCCGCTGCTCTCGCCGGCGCTCTCGTTCTTGATGCATACGTGGACTGCGCGAAGACCTGCATACAACTTCTCGGTGGGATGGGGTTCACTTGGGAGTCAGACGCCCACCTCCACCTGCGGCGCTCGATCAGCATCCGTCAGCTGTGCGGCGGGTCCGCCGGCTTCAGGCAAACGGCGGCGCAGGGTGCCGTCGACGGTGCGCGGCGGGTCCTCGAGTTCAAGCTCCCACCCGACGGCGAGTCCATCCGCGAGGAGATCCGCGCTGTCGTCGCGGACATCGCCGCCACCGACGACCCCGCGGAACGCCGGCGCAGGATTGTCGATCACGGGCTCGTCTCTCCCTACTGGCCCAAGCCCTACGGGCGCGATGCTGGTCCGATCGAGCAGCTCGTCATCGACGAGGAGATGGCCGCCGCACACATCCGGCGCCCGGTAATCGCCGTGGGCGCGTGGGCCCTCCCGACGATCATCGCCCACGGCACATCAGAGCAGCAGGAGCGCTTCGTGCGTCCGACGCTTCTCGGAGAGATCAGCTGGTGCCAACTTTTTAGTGAGCCCGGCGCCGGTAGCGATCTCGCCTCGCTTCAGATGCGAGCCACCGACGTCGAAGGCGGATTCGTCCTTAACGGCCAGAAGGTTTGGACTTCCATGGCCCAAAAGTCGGACTGGGGCATCTGCCTGGCGCGGACCGATCCGGACGTGCCGAAGCATGCGGGCATCACATATTTCTTGGTGGACATGAAGTCAGAAGGGATCGAAGTCCGCCCGCTTCGCGAGATCACAGGCGAAGCGTTGTTCAACGAGGTCTTCTTCAACGACGTGTTCGTGCCCGACGAGTGCGTGGTGGGGAGCGTCAACGACGGCTGGCGCCTGGCACGCACCACACTCGCCAACGAGCGCGTGTCGATGTCATCCGGTGCGACTTTCGGCTTCGGTGCTGAGATGATCCTCGGATGGGTGAAGAGCCACGAGGATCTGGCGCACGATGCGGTGATACTCGACACGGTGGGGCACCTACTGTCAGAGGCGCAGTCGATCGCCCTCATGGGTGAACGCACGACTTTGCGATCGGTGTCGGGTGTGGATCCGGGACCCGAGGCGAGCGTCAGGAAACTTCTTGGGGCTGAGCACGAGCAACGGGTACAGGAGCTCGGACTGGTGCTGTTGGGAACCGCCGCGGCAACGACAGAGGATTACGCCGGCACCTGGAGCAGAGGGTTCCTCTCCACCCGCTGCCTCACCATCGCCGGAGGCACGTCCGAGGTGCAACGCAATGTGATCGGGGAGCGGCTCCTCGGGTTGCCCAAGGATCCGGAACCCAGTGTGTAGGACCCGTGTTTGGGCGCCCGGTGTGTGTGAAGAACAAGTGTGGAAAGTCTGCGTGAAGAAAGGGAGATGTTCTGATGGCTGATGCCAAGCGCTATTTCGAGGATTTTTCCGAGGGTGACGAGGCTCCCGTGCTTGTGCACACCCTGGAACGCACTGACCTCGTGCGCTATGCCGGATTGTCCGGCGACTACAACCCGATGCACCACGACGAGATCAAGGCACAGGCTGCCGGGCAGCCGAGCGTGTTCGGTCACGGGATGTTCTCGATGGGCATCCTCGGCACCGCGCTGACGGACTTCGTGGGCGTCGGAAATCTCACGCGGTATCAGGTCCGCTTCGCACGCCAGACCTGGCCCGGAGAGGTCCTCTCCACCAAGGTCGTCGTGTCGGCAAAGCGTTCGGACGACGGCCGTTACTTCGTTGACCTGGAGTGCAGCCTGGCCAACCAGGACGGTGAGGAGAAGGTCGTCGGCTCCGCCACCGCCGAGCTCGAAAGTGTGAATGGCCCGAAGCGCGGCCGCATCGGACTTTCGAAGAAGGCTGCGCCGCCTGCAACAAAGGCTTCTTCTAGGAAGGCTTCCGCCAAGAAGGCCTCGGCCAAGAAGGTTGCTACGAAAGAGGCTGTTACGAAAAAGGCTGCGGGCGCTTCAAAGAAGAAGGCCGCTCCTGCCAAGAAGGCTGTGACCGCCAAGAAGGGTTCGGCCAAAAAGGCCCCCACCAAGAAGGGCACGGCTAAAAAGGCGGCCACAAAGACTGCGGCGAAGAAAGCTCCGGCAAAGAAGAAGGCCGTGTCTACCAAGAAGGCTGTGGCTACCAAGAAGGCTGTGGCTACCAAGAAGGCTGCCAAGAAGTCGGTCAAGAGGGCGCCGGTCAGGAAGAGCC
>JBAPRR010000250.1:0-59584 GCA_049281195.1 Acidimicrobiales bacterium | reverse complement strand
CTTTGGATGTCAGGGAGCCAGGGGAGCGCGCCGTACGACGTGTAAACGATGTCGAATGTGGATCGTTCGACCACGATCAATTCGTCGAGGCTTACGCAATGAAACGTGGCGTCGATCGCGATCTCGTTCGCTAATACACAAGCGATCTCGATCGACCGTTGCGAGAAGTCTGCACCAGTGACACTTGCTCCGAGCCTTCCCCACGAAAGGGTGTCCAGCCCGAAGTGGCACTGCAGATGGAGAAGCGATCGTCCCTCTACATCACTGAGCTCCTCTAGCTCCACATGGCGGAGCGAGGTGTTCCCAGCCTTGAATCCTTCTACGTCGTAAAAAGTCGACGCCAGGTGAATCGGGGCGAGTTCGTCCCAAAGAGCCCTATTGCCCTCGATCGGTCCCCGGTTTGGTGGCATCCCACCAAGTGGATCACCCCTCCTTTTCTGAAACAAGACGGCGCTTCACCTGACGGTGGTGTCATACTCGCGGCAAGGAGCCTTCAGGGGATGGCCGGCACCGGTGGGAGGCAGGGAAATGCACTCGCGCTTGTTGCGCTCTCGGAAGACGATTGCGTGGGCGGTATTGGTCACTGTTTCAGCCATGACGTTGGCGGCATGCAGCGGGGCGGGGACATCGGCACCGAGCGGGGTATTGCGCGTCGGATTCGACTTTGCGTCCGATTTCACAAACACCTTCGATCCAGCGAAGAGCTCCGGAAACTGCGACGACATAATCACGTCGCCCATATACGACACCCTGATCCACATAAGCGCAGGTGGGCAGCTCGAGCCCGGCCTGCTTACCAGCTGGTCGCTAAAGGGCGACACGATCATTCTTCACATCCGTCCTGGTGTGACCTTCTCGAACGGAGAACCGTTCAACGCCAGCGCGGTGAAGCTCGGGCTCCTGCACAACAAGACCAACTCCACGTTGACAGATCTCGCTTTGATCAATTCGATCGACGTCCTAAACCCGCTCACCGTGAAGATCAACTATGCGAACACCTCGGGCATCGAGCTCCTTTACGGGGTCACAGGACGCGAGGGCGAAATCCCGGCTCCCGATGACCTGACCAAGGCGAATATGGATCCGATTGGCGCGGGGCCGTTCGAGTTCATTTCGTATTCACCCGGGTCGGAGCTGGTTCTGAAGGCAAATCCGACGTACTGGGATAAGAGCGTCTATCACCTGAGCGGTGTCGACTACATCCAAGTCACGGTGGGCCCGCCCAGCGTCGCTGCAGTCGAAGCCGGCTCTATAGATATGGCGGAGTTCCTCGCGGACTCCTACGCATCGGTGAAATCCAACTCATCGCTCGGAGTCGCGGTTTCTCAGTCAACTGCCTACCTCGAGTTCCAATTCAGGTTCACCTCGCCTTTCGACAACCTCCTCGTGCGCAAAGCCGTCGAATACGCGCTCAACCGATCCGAATTGAACAAGGTCGTAAACGACGGTCAGGGCGAAGTCGCCAACCAACCGCTGCCGAGCGATTCGCCGGGCTACAACCCAACAGTCGCGAATCTGTATCCGTACGACCCATCCAAGGCAGAGCAGCTCTTGGCACAAGCCGGTTACAAGGCGGGTGACGGTCCGGCTATCGACATGGTCATACCTAGCGGCGTTGCCGCCATGGAACAACAGGGTGACATCCTCCAATCCGAGCTCGATGCTGTCGGCTTCAGGGTCTCCATCACGCAGATCCAGGGAAGCAACGTGGAGGCCGATTACTACATCTCGCGCACCGGTAACGCGTTCGCGGCTGAGCGCTTGGGCGATCCATACCCGCCAGACCAGCTCTACGGCGAGTTCGGCGAATACCAGTTCGTGGCGATCTACAACGACGGTCAGAACCAGGGGCTGACCACGCAGCTGCTTGATGCGTTCGCTGATGGCGCCACACCACAGACTTGGGCCATAACCAAGAACGTCGAGGCGTACGTCATGAAGAACGCTCTCGACACCCCGATCGCTTTCGTCCCCCAGTTCGAGGTGTACTCAAAGGCGAATGTGCATGGGACGGTCCAAGCGCAGACCGACATCTGCAACCCACCAGACCTGACTGGCATCACCTCGGTTTCGGGCTCATAGGCAGATCCCGTGGCCGGGTACATCGGGAGGCGACTCCTTGCGATTCCCCCGCTGCTCTTGATCATCTCGATCGTGGTATTCGGATTGATCGAGCTGATCCCTGGCGATCAGGCACGCACGATCGCCGGCATGAATGCACCGCAATCGACCGTGAATAAGATCTCGGCGCAACTCGGGCTCAATAAGCCCGCGGTGGTCCAGTACTGGAACTGGCTTGTTCGAGCGCTGCACGGGAACCTGGGCCATTCGCTCTTCCAGAACAGCTCGGTGTCGACCACAATCGGACAACGATTCCCCGTCACGCTTTCCATGGCCGTCGGGGGACTGGTCGTCATCCTGTTGATCGGCGTCCCGGCGGGGATCCTCGCCGGAACCCACCCAGGGAGCATCATCGATCGGATCCTTACCATCGGGTCGAGCGCCGCAATTGCGATCCCGGATTTTTGGCTCGCAATGGTGCTCATCGTTCTGTTCGCGGTGAAACTGCACGCACTTCCTGCGATCGGCTATGTGGGCATCACCCAATCGTCCGTCCAATGGGCAACGCATCTGTACCTGCCGTGGGTGGCGCTCGGTCTTGCGGGTGGTGCAACGTTGGCCCGGCAGCTCCGCAGCTCGATGGTGGACGTCCTCGATCAGGAGTACATAAGGACCGCGGAGGCGAAGGGACTTAAAAGACGCCGCGTGGTCCTGAAGCATGCTTTGAAGAACGCGGGTCTGGTTCCGATGACCATCGTGGGACTCCAGTTCGCATACCTTCTGGGCGGGACGATCATCCTCGAGCAGATCTTCTCGATCGAAGGGCTGGGGAATTACTTCGAGAGTGCTCTACTCGATAAGGACATCCCGGTCATCCAGGGCGTGATCCTGGTCTATGCCGTCACGTTCGTGGCGTTGAACCTGGTCGTCGACATCCTTTACGGCGTCATCAATCCCAGGGTCCGGTTCGAATGACCGGTCCATACGTAGGGCAACTTCCCGAAGCCTCGCCTCCGTCGGATCTCGATCTCGAGATCGAATCGGACATTCTGGTCGACCTGCCGGAAGATTCCGACGAACGGCCGGCATCACTTTGGAAACACGCGGCGATCCGCTTTTACCACGACAAGCTGGCCATGGCCGGCCTGGTGGTCGTTTCGCTGGCTGTCATTACGGCGATCTTCGCTCCCTGGCTCGAGCCACAGAGCCCCATCGTCCAGCACCTGAGTGAGATAAATCAGAATCCCACTGCGGCGCATTGGCTGGGGACCGACTATGTGGGGCGCGACGTTCTGAGTCGCCTGATTGAAAGCATGCGCGTCTCTATGGAGGTCTGCATCGGTGTCGTTGTCTTCGCGCTCGTGGTGGCCCTTCCACTAGGGATCATCGCCGGTTATCTGGGCGGAATCGTCGACAGCATCGTGATGCGGGTGATGGACGCGATGTTCACCATACCGACTCTGGGATTGGCTCTGGCGATCGCCGCCGTTCTCGGTCCGAGCGTATTTCACACGTCGGTGGCTATAGCAGTCGGATTCGTTCCTGGAATGGTGCGCGTGGTGAGGGGGCAGACGCTCGCTGTTCGAAACGAGGGGTACATCGAAGCGTCGCGTTCAGTGGGAATAACGCAGACACGCATGATCCGGCGCCACCTTCTTCCGAACGTCGCCGCACCGCTTATCGTGCAGATGGCTATCAGTTTCGGGTACGCGTTGCTCGCAGAAGCAGGGCTCAGCTTCCTCGGGCTCGGCGTCCAGCCTCCCAACTCCAGTTTGGGGACGATGCTTCAAGATGCCTACAACTACATTTTGAGCTCCCCTTGGCAACTGTTCCCTCCGGGCATTGCTCTCGCACTCATCGTGCTCGCGTTCAACTTTGTCGGCGACGGCCTGCGCGACGCTCTCGGTCGGGAGCGCTTCATCATCAGGAGAGAAGCGTGACGGACGCCACGTTTGACAAGGCGAACCCGATACCTCCTTCGGTGGGCAAGCTCCTCGAAGTTTCCGGCCTGAAGATCGACTTCTTGACTGCGGGCGGTCTGCTCAATGTCGTCGAAAACGTCAGCTTCGGCCTCGACCATGGACAGACCCTTGCGCTTGTTGGCGAGAGCGGTTCGGGCAAGACGGTGTCTGCCCTTTCGATCATGGGCCTGCTCCCGAAACGTTCGAGCAGGGTTCGTGCAGATGTAATGCGGTTCGGGGAGCGCGACCTCCTCTCGCTTGATCCCGAGCAGATGCGCAGGATCCGGGGAAACGAGATCTCCATGATCTTCCAGGAGCCGATGACGAGCCTGAACCCGGCGTTCACCGTCGGGAACCAGATCTGCGAGGCCGTCAGGAACCACCGCAACGTTTCGAGGTCAGAGGCGCGCAAGCGCGCGCTCGAGGTTCTCGACCTTGTGGGCATCGCAGATTCCCGACGCAGGCTCGAGGACTATCCGTATGCTCTTTCGGGCGGCATGAGGCAGCGGGTAATGATCGCGATGGCACTGTCTTGTGATCCGAAGCTCCTGATCGCCGACGAGCCGACCACTGCCCTCGATGTGACCATCCAGGCTCAGGTCCTGGAATTGCTCGCGACCCTTCAGTCGGAGCTCGACATGGCCATCCTTTTCGTGACCCACGACCTCGGAGTGGTCGCGGAGATCGCCGATCAGGTGACGGTCCTGTACGCGGGACAGACTGCCGAGGTCGCTACGGCCGAGGACCTGTTCGTAGAACCGCTCCATCCGTACAGCGAGGCGCTCATGGCGTCCATGCCGCAGGTGGCCACGATCGGCCAGCCTCTCACCGTCATCCCGGGCCAGGTCCCCCGCCCCGGGCAGTACCCGCCGGGCTGCCGTTTCCAGCCTCGCTGCACGTACGCCGTGGACGCTTGCGGCGCGTCTCTCCCTGAGCTCGTAAGCGGCACGCGATGTCGGAGGGCGGGGGAGATCAGGCTTTCAGGCACCCCGTGGACGGCCCAGCTCCTCTCATCGACGTCCCCCGCCTCTCCGCATGCCGCCATCGGCGGCGCCGGGCAGAAACCTCTACTGACGGTGCAGAACCTGGCGGTCAGCTTTCCTGTCCACTCACACTTCCTGAGAAGGACCGTCGGCCACGTGAAGGCGGTCGACGGCGTGACCTTCTCGATACAGAAGGGCCAGACCCTCGGCCTGGTCGGGGAGAGCGGATCGGGCAAGTCGACCACCGCGAGGCTCATCCTCCGTTTGGTGGAGCCCACCGCCGGCAAGGTCTTTGTCGACGATGTAGAGGTGACCGCCTTGAACAAGACCGACATGCGACGGATTCGCAGTCGCATGCAGATGGTGTTCCAGGACCCCTACTCGTCGCTCGATCCCCGGGCGACCGTGGCAGAAACGGTTGGCGAACCTCTCGAGGTGCACGAGGGGATTCATGGTAGAGCGCGCGACCAACGGGTCGCAGCATTGATGTCGGAGGTCGGGTTGGACCGCCGATATCTCGGAAGGTATCCGCACGAGTTTTCAGGCGGCCAGCGCCAGAGGATCGCCGTTGCACGGGCGCTCGCGCTCAGACCCGAGCTTTTGATCTGTGACGAACCGGTGAGCGCTCTCGACGTCTCCACCCAGTCGCAGGTCATCAACCTGCTCGACGATCTGCAGGACCGGCTCGGCCTTACTTGTCTCTTCATTGCGCACGACTTGTCGGTGGTCAGGCACATAAGCGACCAGATCGCCGTCATGTATCTAGGTCGCATCGTCGAGATCGGGATGGCCGAAACCGTCTACACGACGCCGATGCACCCGTATACGGAGGCGCTTCTTTCCGCCATTCCTGTTCCGGATCCGAACGAGCAGCACAAACGGAACCGGATCGTGCTGAAGGGCGACATCCCGAGCCCGCTCAACCCGCCCTCGGGTTGCCGCTTCCACACGCGTTGTGCGTATGCGATGGACATCTGCGCCGAAGAAGATCCGCCACCTTCTGTTTCAGCAGATGGGACGACGGTCTGGTGTCACCTTCGTACGAGAACCGAGCCGGTTCATCAACCGGTGAAATTTTCGATCAGATCCATTGAAGACCCAATTACACAGGGAGGAACCCAAACATGAAAAGAAGGCTGCAGGTGGCGGGATTGCTGCTGGTGTTCGCAGTTTCGCTGGCGGCGTGCAGCAGTTCGAATTCGGGCACGTCGACCACGACGACAACGGCACCGGCGGCCACCACGACCACCACTGCTGCGCCGACGACCACCACGACGGGGCAGCACATATCGATCAGCCCGAACTCCGGACTGACGAACGGGCAGGTGGTTCAGATCACGGGGACCGGCTATCCACCCAATGAGCAGCTCGGGGTCACCGAATGCTCCAATGCAGGAGCTCAGACAACTGCCGGGGACTGCAACCTGGGGGCCATAAAGGTCACCACGTCAACCGCCGCCGGGACCGTCAGCTACAAGTACCAGGTGGCGCTAGGACCGTTCGGTCAGGACAACATCGTCTGCACGAAATCGCCTTACTGCATCCTGTCGGTGTCCCAGGCGGGATCCGCCAACCCGAACGCTGAGGCCACGGGCAACATCAGCTTCGCGTCTTAGCAGGCAAATAGCGTAAATGGGCCGCAACCGGCCTCTCCCTCGACTGTCTCTAACATGGGTCAGTGATGACCGAAGCAAAGGAAATCCAGCGTGTGGGAGTGGTCGGTTGCGGGCTCATGGGCTCGGGCATCGTGGAGGTGTGTGCCAGGGCGCACCTCGACGTGACAGCCGTCGAGGTCGACGAGGCCGCCTTGGCATCCGGGCGCAAACGGGTCGAGTCATCCCTAAAGAGGGCTATCAGCTCTCAGAAACTCGACGAAGACGCCGGGCTGGCGGCGATTGACCGCATCGTCTACTCGACCGATTACGAATCTCTGAGTGATCGCCAGCTCGTCATCGAAGCTGTGATCGAGTCCGAGCCCGACAAGCTTGTCGTGTTCGAGCGGCTCGGCAAGGTCGTTGACGATCCAGAAGCGGTTCTGGCTTCCAATACTTCGTCCATACCGATCATGAAGCTGGCGATGGCAACCAACCGTCCCGCATCGGTCGTCGGGATCCACTTCTTCAATCCGGTCCCGGTCCTTCCCCTTGTCGAGGTCGTGACCTCACTCATGACGAGCGAGCAGACCGCCGATCTGGCTTCCGACTTTGCTTCAGGTGTGCTCGGAAAGACCGTCATTCGCTCCAAGGACCGGGCGGGATTCATCGTCAACGCGCTATTGATTCCGTACCTGCTGTCGGCGATCCGGATGTTCGAGTCCGGATTCGCGACGGCAGACGACATAGACAACGGGATGGTGAAGGGTTGCGCCCATCCGATGGGGCCCCTCGCGCTCAGCGACCTGATCGGTCTGGACACCACGATGGCGGTTGCAGACTCGCTGTACCAGGAGTTCAAGGAGCAGCTGTATGCGCCACCTCCTTTGCTTGCCCGAATGGTCGAAGCTGGTCTGCTCGGGCGCAAAACGGGTAGAGGGTTCTATAACTACGGGGACCGTTGATAGCGTCCGAACGGTCCTGATCATTCGTTGACGGAGCAGGAGTCGAGCCATGGTGAGCGAGAACGGTAAGCGCGAGATGACAGGAATGAAGCCCGAGAACATCGGGGATCTGTCTCAGGCAGTCGATCCCAGGGTCTCTCCGGACGGTTCGACGATCGCATTCTGCGTGGTCAACGTTGACACGGTTCAGAACAAATATCGCAGCCGGATCTGGCTTGCCGCCGCGGATGGATCCGATCGGGCCCGACCATTCACCTCCGGAACAACCGACCGGATGCCCCGATGGTCTCCCGACGGTCAATGGCTCGCCTTCGCGGTGACCAAGGAGGACGGTTCCGGCGAGATCGCCGTCCTACCCGTTGCCCGGGGAGGGGAGCGTGTCGTGGTCGCGAATTGGCCCGCCGCGATCTCTGAAATCGAATGGTCCCCGGACGGGGCGAACCTCGCGTTCGTAGCCCGCGACCCCGACCCCGACACCTACGGCAAGCCGGGCGAGGAGCGAAAAGGTAAAGACATCCCGGCACGGCGGATCACCCACTTCTTCTCGCGGCTCGACTCCGAGGGTTGGGTTTTCGACCGTCCCCAAAGGGTGATGGTGGTCCCGGCCGATGGATCGACCTCGCCCAAGGTTCTCACTCCTGGCCCTTACCAGGCCGAGGGGATCGCCTGGTCTCCCGATTCGTCCATGCTGGCGTTCAGCTCTGCCCGCCACGACACGTGGGACCTCGACTTCATTCTCGACCTGTGGACCATCGGAATCGACGGAGGCGACGATCCGAAGAGGATCACCGGACAGGATGCCGAGTACTTCATGCCTTCGTTCTCGCCCGATGGGACGAGGATCGCCTACCTCGGAAGTCCCACCCCGGCCGACCAGCCCCGCAACATGCAGATGGGTGTCATAGATCTGGCTAGCGGCAAGCACATCGAGCTGACCGGTGATCTGGATCGCAACTGCTTCGGTTACGGCTCCGCGCACGCTCCCTTCTGGTGCGGCGAATATCTCCTCTGCAGTGTGGAGACCGAGGGCAATATCCACGTCTATGCCGTCAAGGCGGAAGGCGACGGCAAGCCGGAGCTGGTTGTCGGAGGAAGCCGCTGGATAAGCGGATGGGACCTCGCGGGCGGAACCTTGGCCATGATTTCCAGCGACCCGGTGACGTTGCCCGAGCTCATCTCGATCGACGTCTCGACGGGGATCGTGGGACAGGTTCACGACGAACGCCCCCTCACTAACCTGACAGGTCCACTCGCAAAGAAGGTGAAGATCGGGGTACCGGAGGCATTCATGGCTCGCTCGGCCGATGGGACCGAGGTGCCTTGTTGGGCGGTCGCACCGATCGACGCCGTTGCGGGTAAGCGCTATCCGACGCTTCTCAATGTTCACGGCGGACCGTTCACCTCATACGGGAACAAGTTCTTCGACGAGTTTCAGATGTGGGCGGGTGCAGGCTTCGGCGTCCTTTACTGCAACCCCAGGGGTGGTTCCGGTTATTCGGAGGCCTGGGGCCGCGCGATCCGCTGGCCCGAATGGGACCATGACGCCGGATCGGGTTGGGGAGGGGTGGACTTCGAAGACGTGATGGCCTGCGTGGACGACGGAAGCAAAAAGTTCGGCTGGGTGGACCCCGACAACATCGGCATCATGGGCGGCTCTTACGGCGGCTACATGACCTCGTGGGCCATCGGGCACACAAAGCGCTTTAAGGCTGCACTTTCAGAACGAGCCTGCAACAACCTGCTCACCCTCGAGTTCAACTCCGACGCTGCGACTGCATTCCGCGTCTACGTCGGTAAGTCGCACGTGGACGATCCCGGTGCCTACTTGCGTCAGTCTCCGATCACGTACGTGAAAGAGATGACTACACCGCTGATGATCCTTCACTCCGAGGACGACCTGCGCTGTCCCATCTCACAGGCCGACGAGTTGTTCGCATCGTTGCGCCTTTTGGGACGGGAGCCGGAATTCGTGCGCTTCACCGGCGAGAGCCATGAGCTCACCCGGTCAGGAGCTCCGAAGCACCGGATCTCGCGCGCCGAGATAGTGATCGACTGGTTCAAGCGCCAGCTCGGTTCTACCTGACCGCTCCGGCGATAAATCCGCTCACGACTGCACCGACTTGGTCGGAGTGTGTGAATACTCCGAGATGGCTGGCGCCGGCGATCTCGATGAACTTGCATCCCGGGATCTGAAGAGACGCTTCGTGGGCTCGAGCAGGCGGCGAGTCGATGTCGTGCTCGAAAGAGAGCGCCAGACATGGGACCGCCATTGAGGGCCAGCGTTTCGTCCGCTCCTTGTCGGTCGACCACGCCAGGGCCGCTTCGTATTGACCGAGCTTTCCGGGATTGCTCCAAGGATCGAGGTTGCTGATCAGCGCCAGCCAATCGTTGACCACCGAGTCCTTCTGCAGTTCCGAATTCGGTAGGTACCGCATCGTCTCCACTGCAGCAAATAGCGCGGGCAACTCCGGATCGAGTTTGGCAAGGTCACGCTCCACCGTCGTGACCGCGACCTCCCATGAGGTTCCCTCGTTCAGGCTCCCGATGAACACCGCGGCACTCACCCTTCCCGGGAATCTGAACGCCAGGGTCTCCGCGATCCATCCGCCCATCGAGTATCCCACCAGGCTCACCTTTTCGAGCCCGAGATGGTCCATCAATCCGATGGTGTCTCCGACCATCTGGTCTATCGAGTACGGGGCCGGGGGAGACGACGACGGCTCCACCCCCCGGTTGTCGAAGGTGACCACATGAAAGCCGAGGTCGACCAGAGCAGGCACCGTGCCGAGTTGCCAGGCGCCGGCAGGCTGGCTCAGCCCGGCGATGAGAACGACCGGCTCACCTGTCTCGGGGCCGAAAGTGTCGTATGCGATGGTTACTTCGTCGAGATGTAATTCGGGCACTCCGGAATCATGGCTCCCGGATCAGATACTGGGCCAGAACGCCGGCCGGTACGTTACGCCCGCTGACCACCACGACCGTCGGTGAAGCACCCGGTTCTGGCACCGGCCGCATCTCGACTGCGGCGTAGGCGACTGCGCCGGAGGGTTCTGCGACCACTCCCTCCTCCGAAGCCATCTGATGGATCGACCGGCGGATAGCGCTTTCTTCCACCGGGAGGAAGCCTGCCACGAGCCTTGTGATGATGGGGATGGTCACCGAGCCCTTCTCGACATTTCCTGCCAACCCGTCTGCGATCGTCTGTTCGTCGGGGATCTCGACCGCTTTGCCGGCGCGTACCGAGGTGCTCACCGCAGGCGATCGGGCCGCTTCCACTCCGATCACTTCGACCCCATGTTTCCCGCTTGCAGCAAGGGCGATCCCTGAAAGGAGCCCGCCGCCACCGACGGGAACCAGGAACGACGCAGTTTCGGGGGCCTGATCGAAGACCTCGAGGCCGATCGTCGCCTGGCCTGCGATCACGTGGGGGTCGTTGTATGCCGAGACGAAACGGGCTCCGCGACCCGCGAGTTCGAGGGCGAATTCCTCTGCTTCGTCGTAGTTGCTCCCGTGCAGGACGAGGTCGATTCCGTCTTCTGTGAATCGTTGGAGCCTGAGGCGCTTGGTAATGGACGCGGTGACGGGGATGACGACGGTGGCCTTCACGCCGAGGAGCTGGGCGGCGAAGGCCACACCGAGCCCGTGGTTTCCCGCTGACGCGGTCACGACCTCCGCGTTCGGATCCTCGGCCATCGCATTGGCGAGAGCGGCGAGGCCTCCGCGCACCTTGAACGACCCGGTCGGTTGCAGGGACTCGAGCTTCAGGCGGACTCCGTCGCCGAAAGCCGAACTCGCGATCAAGGGTGTGGGTGACAGGTACCTCGAGACGATTTCTGCGGCGCGCATGACGTCGTCCACAGTGGGTTCGGCAACTGGCCGTACTTCTGTCGGCATCGTGTCGAACTTACCTGTCAGCCGATCGCCTAGCTCAGCTCACAGGCCTGCGGAGTTCGACCGTGACGCTCCTTACCGACGGCCCGATGGTGACTGTGCCCGATGATTCGTCGATTCTTCCGGCCGAGGTGCTCAGAATGTTGCCGACAAACGAAGGCAACTCGAAGAGGACGTTTCCAGGCGCCGGGTTACCGCTCAGGTGAAGCGACACCGAGGCTCCGGTCGTCGAGATGGTCAGGTCGATACGTTCACCGTCGAGGGTGGGGAAGCCGGTGACCGACATCTGCGCGGTGCCCTTGGACAACCACTGTGACGGTATTCCCCGGCCGACGATCACATCGCCATCTGACTCCTGAGCCACGAGGGAATCGAGCAAGACCTTGTTCGCTTCTGAGATCCCCCACGCATGAGGGCTCGATCCTTGACCCGCGGTGGGATGCGTTCCGATCCACGGTGTGCCGGTAGAGGGTCCCGACGAGCTCTCCCACCACGAGTAGGGGCCGCTCTGGTCGTAACCGATCATGAACTCGTAGCTCAGGATCCCTTGGTCGCGGTGATCGCTGCTGGCCAGTCCCCAGCTTCCGTACCCGGCGTTGTAGGCCGTCGAAAAGTAGTCATCGGGATAGCCTCCGAAAGTATCCGCCGGCAGCTTGCCCACCAGCCGGCCGAACCCGTATGAGTAGGTCGGATCGATCAGCTGAACTCCGGGACCGTAGATGCTCGCACCGAACAGCTGGGCGTCCCAGGCCCATTTCCCGAATTGGAAAGGGGCCGCCCAGTTCGCGTCTTCAGGATTGCTGCACCTGTTCTCGGTGTTCGGTTCGAGCATCGAGCAAGGTAAATAGTCGATCCCGTATTGGTGGATCGTCGTCTCGAGCGTGCTGTTGGTTGCTTGTAGAAGTGACTTGTACTCGGCTGCCGCCCATTGTTTCTGTGCCTCATCTCCGACCCTGCCTGCCAGGTACTCATAAGCGGCCAGTCCCATCAAGGCTTCAAAATCATCGACCGTCCAATAGCCGTCGGTGTCGATGTCGTCTGTCGCCTCGATGATCCCTCCCGGTCCGGTTCGCGCGGCGGCGATGTCGTGAGCGGTGTCCTCGATGCTCGCCTCAGATCGCCCGGCCGGGCCCTCGGTATCGAAATTCGCCTTCAACAAGGCGAGGTTTCCGGTCTTCATCACATAGACGGCCCAGGGCCAGGAATATGTCCAGATGCCGTCGTCGTACTGACCCTGCGATCCGACCACGTTTCTGGTGTCTGTGAGCAGGTCACCCGCATCTTCGTAGTCGCCTTGTGTGAACAGGTTGGCGAGGATGCCTATCACGTCGTGGCTGAACTGTGACTCGTACCCGTTCACGCCGGTGTTGAGCTGGTCTCCGCTCCGGGCAATCTCCGTGTATACGAAACCACTTTTGTACGCGTCGACCAGCTGACCATCCGGAACGGCGATCTGTGCAATGTCTGAAAGCTGCCTGCTCCAGAAACTCCGCATGTGGTCGAAGTGGGAGTCGAAGGTCCCGGCGTTCGCCAGCGCTTGAGCGCTCGGCCATGGATACGTGTTGCCGAATCGGTCTACCGCCACAACGTAGTCGTGTGTCACCGCCGAGTGCGCGCCCACGATGTTCGGGGCGGTGTCGAGGAGCACCATTCCGGGACTGGGCTCGGGATCGGCTGCTACCGCCTTGTTCGTCGGGTTGGAGACGGCGACTCGGCTGTAAACGGCGACGTAGGCATCAGCTCCGATGGTCAACCTGTCTGCGAATTCGGTAATCGACACCTCTACGCCTGCTTTGTGAAATGTCGTGATCTGGGCCGGCAGATATCCATCGGCGTCTGCCCAAGTGGTCTGCGCCCCGTGGTAGATGCCGAACCCGAAGTTCTTGTCGATGCCGTCCTGTACGTAGAAGGTCCCCCCGAGGCAGGTCACCACACCCTGATAGTTCCCCTCCCATCCGATTGCCGAAGCGGTTCCGTAAGCGCCCGTGTAAGCGTCGGTGCTCAGGTTGAAAGTGCAGTCGTACGCCTTGTGCGGCCCCGTGCCTTCAGACAGCTGTGCAGGGTATGGAGGCTTGTAACACTGTGTGGCGTTGCAGATGTGGGGAGCGGGCACGACGAAGCTCGCACTGTTCAAGCCCGCATGGTGGACTGTCGTGGAGCCACCCCCACACGAGGCGAGCACCACGATCGCCGTGATGACCAACAATCCTGTTTTTCGTATTGCCGGCGACACCAGGGTGCGCACGGAGCGATTCTCGCAGCTGCGCGGGCGGGCCGCTGTCAGGCGCGGACGGAGACCTTCCCGGCTCGGAAGTGCCTGTCGAGCTCATTGGCGTAGTTGCGCCCCAACGTCTCGCTGTGCTCGGCGATCCATTCGGAGACCCGGACCTTGCCGGTGGCGGGGGCGTCCGAGTCGGCCAGACCGTCGGCCATCGAGTGGTACTCCTCGGGCGTCAGGAGCACGTCATGGAGGATCATCCCCAACACTTTCGACATGCCGATGAGCGCCGGGCCGGGCACTTTCATGACAACTGCCCGGCTGCTGACGGCTTCGCGGATCTGCTTTACGAGATCTATGAACATCGGCCGTTCAGGTCCGACCGCGTCAACGATCCGGTCGCCGTCCCAGCCGGCCGCCGATACGGCCAGCTCTGCCAGATCCTCCACATGGGTGGGTCGTACCCGGTATGTGCCACTCCCACCGACACCGAACACCGGCAAGTGTCGAAGCAACCAGGCCATGTTGTTGATGAGCACGCCGTCGTCGTCGAAAAGGATCGACGGGCGGAGCACGGCGAACGGAATGCCGCACTCTTTGAGGGCTCGCTCGACCATGGCCTTGCCACTGAAGTACGGATATGGCGAATCCTCGGATGGATTGAGGATCGAGACGTGCACGATCTTTTGAACTCCGGCGCGTTTGGCAGCTTCGAACAACGTCCGCGAGTTGCGCACGGCCAGGCCATGGTTCATCCCGGCGTGCGCAAAACGCACCCAATAGGTGTTGTAGAGCGTCGTTGTACCCGACAACGACTCGACAAGCTCAGAGGGATCTTCGAACGCCAAAGGCCTCGTTTCGATCGTCGTGTCCTCCGCGGCCCGCCCGGGATGACCCGTCAAGGTCCTGACTTTTCGACCGTCGTCGAGCAACCGGGCCGCGATCGCCCTTCCCGAATAGCTGAACGCACCGGTCACCGCGTCGAGCCCTGTATCCATGGTCATTTGGCACCTCCGGCGAAGAGGTCCGCCAATGGCGCGAACCTGCGAGCACGTTCGAACAGAGCGAGCGCCTGTGAGCGATCGCCATCGAGATGGGAGAGCAGCTCCAAGCCGAGATAGAGAGCCACGATCGCGTGGGCCATCTCGATCGGCTCGAGGACACCTGCGAGTGGAGAGTCGGCGAGCATCTGGCTGAGAGCGGACGCCGCGAACTGCGTCCATGGTTCCATGAGCGCCTTCACCTCGGCTCCGAGCCCAGGTGTCGAGATCGATCCTGCGACCATCTCCACCAGCACCGCAGCGTCGCGGTTGTCCAGGTCTTCGCTGAAGATGCGCGCGGCCAACTCCACGATCTCGCTTGGCTTGGTCACTTCGCACAGAGCTTCCTCGTAACGTTCGAGGCGCGTTGCGCTGACCGTGTCGAGTGCGCAGACGAGCAGGTTCGCCACAGAGTCGAAGTGATAGAAGATCAGGCCCTGGTTCACGCCGGCACGCGCGGCGATCGTCCTTGCCGTCGCAGATGCGAATCCTTCGTTTCGAAGGACATCTATGGCGGCGTCGACGAGAGCGCGGCGGGTCTCGATCGAGCGCCGTTCTGGCCGGGTGGCGCTCCCCGATCTCACCATGACCCGCCTCGTCGGGGCCCGGCTGTTTGAGCGACCGCTTTGAGCATACGCTCAAGACTAGCGGGTGGATCATGCGGGTACAAACCCGCTGCTCGGGGACCAGTTCTGCAAGACTCAGCGGAAACTCATCGGACCCGGAGTTCATGACCACACCGCATCCCGGTGCCCTCACCCGGTCAGGAGACGGGGCGCACCAGAATCAGCTCGTCCTGCGAAATCTGCTGGACAACCCGCTTTTCACCGGAGCGGTTTCGATCGTCGCCGCGGGGATCTTCGTGATCGTGAGACTGGAGTTCTTCGCTCACGGCGACATAACCCGCTTCATCGACGCGGGCCGCTCGTTCGTGAACCCGAAGCTGGCGCCACCCGGTCTGCACATCGTTTCCGGCACCGGTTACGACGGCGAGTTCTATTACCGGTTGGCCCTCGATCCCGCCGACCTTCACCGCACCGCATTCGGCATCACATTCGACAGCGCCTATCGGGTTCAGAGGATCGCGTATTCCGCGATCACATGGATCGTCGCAGCCGGCCACAGAAGCTTCGTTCCGATCGCGCTCGTCATCGTCAACATCATCGGATTCGGTGTTCTCGGCTTCCTGGGCGGGGTCCTCGCCAAGGACTCCAAGCGCCTCGCGGTCTATGGGCTTTTGGTCGCCGGATACTTCGGATTCCTGTTCAGCCTCGGAAGGGATCTCACCGAGATATCGGCTGCCAGCTTTCTGCTCGCGGGCATCATCGCTCTGCGTCGGGAAAGACCCGTTCTTGCCGGTGCGATGATCGCGCTGGCAGCCCTCAGCCGCGAGACCGCCCTCGCCTTCGCCGTCGCCTACGGATTGTTCAGCGTCTACGAGATCGTGGGGCGCAGACGAACGCCTTGCCGCAAAGACCTGGCTTGGCTCATCCCCGGTGTTGTATTCGTCGCCTGGCAGATAGTCGGCTGGTCTGTCTACCGGGTCCTACCGATTCATGCCGATACCGGAGATAACCTCCGGCTGCCCTTCACCGCGATGCTGCCTGCCATCGCGCACTTCATCCGCACACTTCCGAACGGGCACTCGGTGATATGGCTCGGCGAGCTGATCGTTCTTACGACGGTGGCCGTCTTTGCGGCAACTTCGTTCCAAAAGACCTCAGGTAGGCGCTGGGAGAAGGTCGCCTGGGTGCTCGCCGTCCTGGTCGCCATCTCACTGGCGCCCGGCATCTGGCGTGGCGAAGCGGATTTCAGGGGATTCGAAGACCTCTACGTCTTGTCCTCGGTGCTCATCCTGGGCTCACGCAGGAGCCTGAAACTACCGGTAGCCCTGGTGTCCATCGCCTGGGTCGTGACTTTCATCCATCGCGGCCTCTACTTTTGACCACCATGCCTGAACCGAGCGAAAAACCGGAAAAGTGGCCTTCCGTACTCGAGGATCTCTTCGCACAGACTGTGGCGGCGGAGTACACCACTCTCACCAGGTCCGGAGTCCCGATCTCCGCACCTGTCACTCCCTACATCGGACCCAAAGGGACGCTCGATCTTTCGACGGGTGTCACGTACCCGGCAAAGGCCGAACGGGCCAGGAACAACCCAAAAGTGAGTCTGTTGTTTGCGGATCCGTTTGGTCTCGAAAAGCCCGACTCGCCGGTCGCGCTTGTGCAGGGTTACGCCGCGGTTCGAGATGCCGACCTTCAGGCGAACACCGACCGCTACACCGGCGAGTCGTTCATCAAGCTTCCAGACGCCATGGCACATCAACCCAAGTTCTTATTGCGACGGATGACCTTCTATTTCGTGCGCATATGGGTGGAGACGACGCCCGTGCGCATACGTTGGTGGCCAGACCGGTCATTGTCGGTCGAACCCGTCGAGTGGTCGGCTCCGGCGTCCCTCCAGATCCCGGTTTCCGACCCGGCCCCAAAAGGCCCGGTGCCACCGGCGTGGCGCGGTGCCCCTGACCAATGGCGGCCACTGGCGCAACGCGCCTTGACGCTGCCGCTGTGTGATCTCACCACCGTCGATCCCGATGGATTCCCTGTCAGCATCCCGGTCGAAGCAAAGGCACTCCAGGGCGACGCGGTGTCGCTCGCGATCGGTTCAGGCGCGCCGGTGCTCTCAACGGGTCCAGCTTCCCTGACCCTTCACGGTCATCCCGTCCGTTTCACCGGACAGGAGAACCACACCTTCATCGGCAGATTCGAAGCCACAGGTCCCGGGCCCCGCTTCGTGGTGGACCGGGCTCTCGCGGACTGGAGCCTTCCGGGGAACTTCTTGGCACGGGCGACGGCCTTTCTTTCGGCCGGCAAGTCGCTTCGGACAAGGGTCAAATCCGAATGCGCCCGCCGTGGCCAGGGGGTGCCGAAGATCCATCTGAAGTAGCTACTGTCACCGTCTATGGAACTGGGAAAGCTCGGGGTGTGGTGGAGCGGCTCGTGGAAGGCCTCAGATGCGTCAGTTGACGTCGCCGCGGAGCTCGAGTCCTTCGGCTATACGACGCTTTGGTCGTCCGGAGGTTTCGGCCCCGGCCTGTCCGAGCACTTCGAGAAGCTTCTTCGCTCCACCGACAAAGTGGTGGTTGCGAGCGGGATCGTAAGCGTGTGGGCCTCCGATCCGGTCGACGTAGGTGCAGCGGTCGACGGTCTCGACGAGCGATACCCCGGAAGGTTCCTCCTCGGGATCGGTGCCAGCCATGCCCCCCTGGTCGAGGACTACTCCAAGCCGTATTCCAAGGTCGTCCGGTATCTCGACGCGCTCGACTCGCAAGGACCTGCGGCCGGCCGGTCGCGCCGGATCCTCGCCGCTCTGGGTGATCGTATGCTTCGGATGTCGTCTGCGCGATCGCTCGGAGCACACCCGTATTTCGTTCCAGCGTCACACACTGAGCGCGCACGTCAGATCCTCGGAACTGGTCCGCTTCTCGCCCCCGAGGTCACAGTGGTCCTGGAGGCCGATCCCAAAAAAGCCCGACAGATCGCCAGGCGCTTCACCGCCGGATACCTGGGTTTGACGAACTACGCGCAGAACATCCGCACTCTGGGTTTCGACGATGACGAGCTGTCGGACGGAGGCAGTGATCGGCTTGTTGACGCCGTGGTCTGTTGGGGAGACGCGCCAACCGTGGCACGAAAAGTGAAGGAGTACTACGAAGCAGGCGCAGACCACGTCTGCATTCAGGTGCTTGCCGATAGCGGGGACGCCTTCCCCCTCGCCGAGTTCCGCGAGCTCGCCCCGGCGATTCTCGGTACGTGAGCACGGCGGGTCAGCCGCTGGTCGGCACCCCTAGCTCGACATAAAAGATTGGATGTACTTGTCGGGTGAACCGACCCCTGTGGCGTCGTCGTAACCCTTGACCGCTGGGAGCGCCGCCGCCCCTTCACCATCGATCCCGAGTGTCCGGAGATACGTGACGAGCGGACCCTGCTTCAGGTTCGCGTTCGTGTAGTTGTTCCGCACCTCGGCCAGGTATCCGGGGCCCCGGGGGTGATCCGTCACGTCGTGGAAGGCGGACGAACCGTTGCGCAGGTAGATCACCGGGTTCGCGAACCCGAGTGGGTACCCGGCCGCTTGCTGCGCATCGGCTTCGATACCTGCGAAGGTCGGGCACGCTACCGAGGTCCCTCCGATGCGGCTCAGGCTGAACGCGTAAGTCATTCCGTTCGGCTGCAGCAGCGTCTCACCGACGAGCATTCCCGTGGACGGGTCCGCGAGTGCCGAAACGTCCGGCACTACGCGCATCGCCTTGGTACTTGTCGTTCCGTTCGCAAGAGCATGTGACAACGAGGCCGGAACGACGCCGCGCTGGTAGAACGGCTGGGTGTAGATGCTGCTTACCCCCCCGCCACTCGAGCCGTCGTAGTACTTGGGGTACTTCCCCGGGAGCGGGTCTTTCCACGACTTGCCGTTGCTGGAGAGGGGATCGAGCAGCGTCCCCCACGAGGTCTCGAACTCGTAATTGCCCGTCTGGCCGATGGCCAGGCTCGTACCGCCCACTCCCGTTACCCACGGATCGGCCGGTGGATAGTCGACCTGGATCGTGTTCGAATCCGAATCCTCAGTGGGTGACTCGTAACCGTTGTCACCCGATGAGAAGAAGAAGCCGATTCCTTCCGCGGCACCAGCCCTGAAGATCAGGTCGTATACCGACGTGATGGTGGCGTCGTCCTGCGGCTCGCCCCACGAATCGCTGACGATGCTCGCAAGGTGGTTGTTGACGATGTATGCGAGGGCGTTGGAGAGGTCCGAGTCCTCACAACTCGCCGCGGCCACGAAATGCACGTTGGCATCCGGCGCCTGGCCGTGAACCGCTTCAATGTCGAGGGTTTCTTCGCCGTACCAGCCCTTCGGGCCGCAAGCCTTGAAGTGGTCGTAAGGGCTGACCTTGTATTGCTTGTACTGTCCCGGCTTGAAGGGTTCATCTCCGATCACCTTGGAGAATTCGTTCGCATCTCCGGGCATGGTCGGTGATGCGTACGCGTCGACTATGGCAACCGTCTGGCCTTTACCGGTCATGCCCGACGCGGTCACTCCGTAGGCGGAGCGGATCTGAGCCTGGGTATAGCCGCACACGTTCCACGGCTGTTTCGTCCCGTACGCACTCGGTTCGTTGCCAGCTGTCTTCTGGCCGTAATAGGTCGCACAGGGTCGCGCGATCCAGTAGTTCTTCCCGGGAGGGGGGAGCTTCTCTTGCGGGCGCATCAGGTGAGGTGCAGTGTCCAGTCCACCGATCGTCAACACTGCGGATGCAACATTGGCCGGGGCGCTGGCCGACCGCGCGGGGGCGCGGTAAGTCTTTCCATTGGAGAACTTGAACATCCCGAACGTGACGCCGAACGCGCGGCTAGCTTCTGCGACCGACCCGGAGGCGGCTACATAACCGCCGATCTCGTCGTTCACCGAAGTGACCTTCATTCCCGCCTGCTTCACCCAGTTTTCGATTTCGGAGACCTGCGCGTGCGTAGGACCGAAGCGCGACTTCAACTGAGCGGTCGTCAGGTATTGGTGGTAGTCGGGGTTGCCCGGAGTGGAAACCGCTGTGGCGAACGAGGTGAGGTCGGCGTTGTCGCGACCGGCTAGGTAGATGTCGGCGTCGACGACCCCTTTGGTCACGGCGGGCGCTTCGACCCCTTTCTTCGTCGTTGCCCAGCTCGGAAGCGTCCCCGCGATGGCCACTCGACCGCTGGTGGCCGTTGTTGCGGCTGATGCTGTTGTGACCGAAGCGAGGCCGCCGAAGATCAGCGCAGAACAGAGAGACGTCCCTACCGCGGCGCTACGCCTTTTGCTCGAGCGGCGATGTGGGGTTGCCGCGTTCTTGAGAGATCTGGCTGCTTTTCTCATCGAGCAGGAGTCTTATGCCGAAGCATTCTGTCGGCATCGGCAAAACTGAGGATCTTTGGGCTATTTCAGCCTGAAAGCCGTGCCACTCGGAGCCTCGGGGACCATTCCGGGGTGGAGCAGCGAAGCAAGGATCTCGACGCCGTCGACGAGTCGTGGACCGGGCCGCGAAAAGTAGGCGGTTGCGTCGACCGCGAAAAATCGGCCGATGCCGGCAAGTGACGGATGATCAACGAGCGGGCGACCCTCTCCGACGGCGGCATCCAGGTGGTAACCGCAGGGCATGAACACCACGACCTCAGGGGACGCGTCTTCGATCTGCTCCCACGTCACCCGCTCCGAACGGGTGCCCGGATTGCCGAGGACGCACTCGCCGCCGGCCGTGTCGATCATGTGGGGCACCCAGTGACCGGCATTGAAAGGCGGGTCCGACCACTCGAGGCCGAAGGTGCGTGGACGGTCAGCGGAACGGACGGCGTCGACCACCGCATGGAGTCGTTCGTTGAGGTTGTGAACGAGACGACCGGCTTTTTCCTCCGCACCCGTTGCCGCGCCGACCGTGATGATGCACTCGATCACTTCGTCGAGAGAGTTCGGATCGAGTGACAGCACCTGCGCGGAACAACCGAGACGGTCTAACGCTTCGTTGACGTGACCCGAGGGAACCGCGCACACCTGGCACAGGTCTTGTGAGAGGACCAGATCGGGTTGCAGCTCGCGGACCGCGTCGACGTCGAGCCTGTAGATGGGGTCGCCACCGTCGACGCTCGCGCTGACCTGTCGGTCGACCTCCGCGGGCTCGCTCTGCGGTTCGAGGTTCGAAACCGAAACATGGCGCTTCGACTGCGCCGCGGGAGGCCAGTCGCATTCGTGCGTGACGCCGATCAGGTCGTCTTGAAGCTCGAGCGCGTAGACGATCTCGGTAGCAGACGGGAGAAGGGAGAGGATTCGCATACGTCTCATCTCGGACGGTGCTCGGTGCCTCGCCCGGGAGTCACGAATAGGCACCGGCCGGGCTTACGGACGTCCACGGTGTGCCAGACACCGCGTGGATTGACCATCGCTTCCCCAGATTTCATCGGCACAGAACGCGTCGAGCCGTCGATTTCCTGGAAGAGCACCAATTCTCCTGAAAGAACGACGACCAGCTCCTCGCCGGCAGGATGGCGTTCCCAATACGTCCAGGTGTTGTTGCTGGCTCCGATCATGACGAGTCGGCCCTCGTCTCTGTCGGAGGCGAATTGCTTCGAATACCGTTCCAGGAACTCCGGCGTCCACTCAAAGTCGGGCACCGGAACGGCGCTTGAACCGAGTCCGAGATGCACGAACGTCTCGGAGAGGTCGAACGCCGAATCTGCCGGTCCGTTCATATCGCGATCTTGTCAGGCCACCTCCACGGTTGCATACATGAATGGATCGTCCGTGCATCAGGCGTGGGCTCCGGTGCCTCAGCTGCAGGAGCTGAGCGGGCCGAGGGCGGGCGTGGTCGTAGATCTACCAGTGGAGGGCCGAATTTCCACCCTTACCGTCGTGGATGCCGCGCTCGTTTGGGACAGGGTCATCATCCCGGCATCGGCAGACGAAGTCACCTGTGCCCCGAAGACGGTGGAGGTGTACCCGCCAGGGTATTGCGAGGGCGGGACCACTATCGCCGTGCAGGCACCTGCTCCGAACGGTTTGCCTCCCGGCGAAACCGTCGAATAAGACAGGGTCATCACGCGGTCTGACTGATCGAACGAATAGGAAGTAGGAGTCCCCGAAACGAGCCTCGGGTAAGGCTCCGCCAAAACAGCCAACTTTGCCTGATCAACGTTGCTGCCGGTCCCTGCAACGCCGGGATCCGAGGCCAGTCCTTCTATTGAAGGTGGGATCGTTCCTGTCGGATCTCCGCAGCCGCAATAGGACCATTCGATCCAACTGATCAGGTCGGTGTCCGCATCGGTTACGACCCGCGACAGGTCGGTGAGGTTCGAGGTGGCGCCGAACTCGCTGAGTATGAGCGTGTTTCCTGTGGCAGTCGATCTTGCGAGAGCGTTCGTGATCACCTGCTCTTCCGACTTCGCACATCCGAGTGGATCGGTCGCCGCGTTCGACAAGCAGTAATCGTGGAACGACATCCCGAGCCCAGGGTCGGCGAAATCACCGAGTGCGGTCGGCGTCCCGAAGTCGAACGTCACATACGGCTCGTAGAAGATCAGGTGTTGTGTGTCGACCTGACGGATCCCCGCTATGACGCGGGAGTAGAAGTCCCCGAGTTCCGCGGTTGTGGCGTGAGCCGGCCACGGCTCGTTGAAAAGGTCGTAGCCCACGACCCATTTGTTGGTCGCGAATCGCTGGGCGGCGTATTTCCACGCTCCGGCGAAGAACAGCTGGAGACCAATGCCTCCGGGCCCTGGGCGGTTCGACCAAAAGTTGTCGAAGGCCGTCTGAACCGCCGGGCTCTGCGTGTAGCCGAGAGGGAAGATGTATCGGCGCTCGGCCAGGCCGTTGGTCTCCACCGACCAGGCCGGGAACCCCTCGCCGCCGAACGCAGTGCTCATCTGGTCCTGATGGAAATCCAGGAGCGAATAGACCCCGTGAGATCCGAGGGTGTCCACGGTAGCCGCTATCGAGTTGATGTAGGACGACGAGAAGATACCCGGCTTCGGCTCGAGAGCGGAATAGATCACGCCCACCCGGACCACGTCGAATCCGTCGGCCTCGAGCGTTTGGGCCGCGGCAGTCCCGAATCCTGCCGAAGCCGGCTCGTACGGGGGGCGCTTGTAAACCATGTTCAATCCGTGAAGGATCACCACCTGACCATCAGATTCGGTCATCCACCGTCCAAAGTGTCCGACGTACGAGGTGGCCACCTTTCCCACTTCGGGATTCGACGAACGAGTGGGGGAAAGGACCGGTTTTGCGGTGGTCTGGGCGCCCGGATGCGATTTCGGAGTAGAGCAACTTGCCAACAGCACGCAGACCACCGCCAGGAGGATCGCTTTCCTTGTCATACGAGCTCATCCTCGCGCAGACCGTCTACGATCCGGCTCGTTGCGATCGAACACGTGATGGAGTTGGGAGAGATGGGTGATGCCGCCGTACCCCGCACCATGTGGCATCTGTTGGAGCCGTACCACGCCATCACGTATTTCGCCCCGGAAAGTATCGACGCGTTCAAGCGCGTCGGACTCAAGGGATTCTGGATGGGCTATTTCGCAGGACGCGCAGCTCTGCTCGGAGAGGTGGGCCCCAATCTGGTCACCGCTACGTTCCACAACTTCGCTCCCGTAATGGTGAACCGGGCGATACCCGATGCGTGGACCTTCGCGGCTTCGATCGACGAGATATTGAAAGGGAGGCTCCTCGGGATGGACCATGCGCTCACCCGCATCCTCGGTGACCAACGATTCTCCTCCGAGGTGCAGGAGGCTGCAGAAATTGCTGAAGACGCGGTGGCTCAGACGGGTCTAGCCGGCAGGCCGATGTTCGCCGCAAACGCCGATCTGGCGACTCCCGACGGTCCCCACCTCCGGCTCTGGCAAGCCGCTACGTGTCTGCGTGAACACCGCGGCGACGGGCACGTCGCCATGTTGGTGGACGCAGAGTTCGACGGATGCCAGGCGCACGTATCGTTCGCCGCTACTGGAGCAGTGAGTCGAGCCGTGTTGCAACAGAACCGCGGGTGGACCGACGAGGAGTGGGCTGCAGCATCTGATCGTTTGCGGGACAGGGGGATTCTCGGTCCGGATGACACCCTGACCGATTCCGGCAAGGAGTTGCGCGGCGCGATCGAAGATTCCACCGACCGTCTCGCACGCGAGCCGTGGGATGGGATCGGTGCCAAAAGGACCCGACGGCTGGCACAGTTGATGGGCCCGATCACTTCGAAAATCGCATCCTCAGGTGTCATTCCCGGGGCCAACCCGATGGGCCTTCCCTCAAAGTGACCGAATCGCCTGAGATCATCGACAACGAGGATGAAGGCCGGTTCGAGACCACTATCGAGGGGCATCGGGCGGAGCTGATCTACCGCAGGCGGGCCAACCGGCTGATCCTGATCCATACAGAGGTGCCGGAGGAACTTGGGGGAAGAGGTCTGGGCGGAAGCCTGGTCCGTGCCGCTGAGGACAGGGCTCGGGCGGAGAATCTTGTACTGGTTCCGCTCTGCCCGTTCGCCGCCAAGTGGCTGCGCGATCATCCCGGTGTGGCGAAAACAGTGGAGATCGATTGGTCGCACAATGGGGAGTGATGGCATGCGTCGAACGCTGATCGCGTTCTCGGGAGTTCTCATGTGCGTGCTCTGTTTGAGCGCGTGTGGCACCGCAGCGAAGTCGCAAGCCGTCAGCTTCACGCTCACCTCTTACGCGGGGCACGGATCCATCGACGAGGCGTATGCGATCGGCGCCCCCCGGGGCGCTCATCTGGCCGTCGTGAATGCGGCAGGATCGCAGGTCGGTTCAGGTGTCGTCGACAAGCTCGGCGGGATCATCGTCTCGAACTTGAATCCTGGGCCGGGCTACCGATTCAGGCAGTCGATCGGCGACAAGACCTACGAGACGAAGCCGTTCTCGGTGCTGTCCACCTCATCTACTCCGACGCGATCTTTCTATTCGTCCCAGCAACTGCACGCCGGCCTCAACTACGTGCGGATGCGCGACGGCGTCCTGATCGCGGCGACCGTCCGTCTCCCACCGGGCAAGACTCTCGCCGACGGGCCGTTTCCTACCGTCATCGAGTACTCCGGTTACGCCGTCGCCGCACCGCACAGCTTGATCAACGCGCTCACGGGCAAAGCGTCGAGCAAGGACCCGTTGCTTCCAGATACCTCCACGGTCGTCGGATCGGTCATCGCTCCGCTTTTGGGTTTCGTGACGGTGAGCGTGCAGTTGCGAGGGACAGGTTGCTCTGGCGGCGCCTTCGATCTTTTCGGTCTGCCCACCGACTATGACGGGTACGACATCGTCCAGACCGTCGGCGCCCAGTCCTGGGTGCTCCATCACAAGGTCGGGATGGTGGGGATCTCGTACTCGGGCTTCTCGCAGTTGGTGGTGGCAGGTACCGATCCTCCTGACCTGGCGGCGATCACTCCCCTCAGCCCCACCGACGATCTGTATTCGACCGGATATCCCGGTGGCATCTACAACGACGGTTTCGCGAAGAGCTGGGTCGATCAGCGGATCGTCGATGCAGAGGCGGCTCCGGGCGGGGGCCAGCCCTGGGCCACCGCGGAGATCGACACGGGCGACAAGACCTGCCTTGCCAACCAGGTCCTGCATCCAGAAGCGTCGACTCTCGAGTCGATCATCAGCACCAACCTGGGCCGCGTCCCGTCACTGTTCGATCCACGATCGCCGGCGGTGTGGGCGACACATATCCACGTCCCTGTGTTCATGGTCGGTGCACTGGAAGACGAACAGGTGGGACCGCAATGGCCGGCGCTCATCAGCGCGCTCTCGGGTGACAAAGACGTGTATGTCACGATGATGAACGGAACACACATCGACTCGATCGGACCCGCGACGATCACCCGTTGGCTGGAATTCCTCGACATATTCGTGGCGCAACGCGTGCCCACGGCCGAGCCGATCCTCGGTCTCCTCGCCCCCGAGGTCTACTCTTCGGCGACCGGAGCGGCACCGTCGATCCCACCGCCACCAGTGCGCTTCACCACCGAGCCGTCCGTGGCGGCAGCCAAAGCCGCTTTCGAGTCCCAGGACCCGAAGGTCCGTGTCCTGTTCGACTACGGCGGCGGAAGCCTCGGACCCGGGGCACTTCAGCCTGCTTACGAGGCGGACTTCTCCTCGTGGCCACCTCAGGGAGCCGTCACCACTTGGGAGCTCGGCCCGGGCGGCACCCTTGCGTCAAGCGGCATCACGGGTGATAAGTCCGTTTCCTTCAGACCCAATCCCGACGTCAGGCCGGAGACCGATCTTCCGGCGTCAGGCAACGCCTGGGCCGCGCAGCCCGACTACGACTGGACCACTGTTCCTGCCGAGAACGGGATCGCGTTCCAGACTCCGGCGTTCACCTCTGATACGACCATCGTCGGGCCCGCCAGCTTGAATCTCGAGCTCGAGTCCACGGCACCGGTCACGGACCTGCAGGTGACCGTTACAGAGGTGCGTCCGGGCAACAAGCAGGAGGAGTACGTCACGTCCGGATTCCTTCGAAGCTCGAACCGTACGCTCACCGCACAGTCGACCGCTCTTGATCCGGTTCCGAACTATCTGACCGGGGATCGACAGAATCTCCCCAAGGGAAAGTTCACGCTGGTTCGGATTCCGATCGATCCCATCGCGCACACATTTCGCGCTGGCACCAGCCTCAGAATCGTCATCTCCGCTCCTGGTGGCGACAGGCCTGAGTGGACCTTCGACACCTTCGACACCCATGGCTCGGTCATCGATTCAGTCGAGCTGGGCAACTCCACTCTCGTTGTCAACGCGGTGTCAGGCGTGACTCCGACCGCGGCTCTTCCCGCATGCGGATCGCTCAGAGGTGAGCCGTGCCGGACCTACTCGCTCATGTCGAACCAGTCCTGACGGCGGTCTCGCCGAGCTTCGATCTGAGATCGGCTTCGAAATCCATTATGGCCGGGGACATCGCCTCCGAACGGAGGTCTTCGAGGCGCGGATATCCCGCATCGCGCTCAGCGTCCCATTCGTCGGCGAATTGGCCGGAGCTGATCTGATCGACGAGCTCACGCATCCTGGCCGGCAGGTCGAAATCGTTGAACATCTGAGCGCGCGAGAGCTGTCCGTACTGGCTGGTCGGAGAGTGGTAGAGGGTTTGCGCGGCACCGCCTTCCAACCGCACCAGGCGGTATGTCCTCTCCACTTCACCCGACAGCACCAGCTCGGTGATGATCGCCTCGATCGGGATCCCCTGTTCCAGCATCACCTGAACGAACGACTCACTGACCCTGCGCAGAGCCGGAGAGAGCGCCTGTTCGACTGCGAGATCGAGCACGGCCTCCTGTTTCGGGGTCAGCTCGATGGCGCCCTGGCGGAGCCCGCCTATAGCTTTCGCCACGGCCAGAACTCTCTGTCTCGCGGTCCCGGTGACGTCACGGTGGACACCCAACGCGGTGATGAACCCGACTCCTTCGAGGTAACACTTACGGACCTCGGGACCGAGCATCCTCGGGGCGACCATGCCCGTGTCGCAGCGCGGATCAAGCCTGCCGAAAGCCAGCGTGTAGCCGCTCGCCACGATCACCAGCGCATCGGGGCGCGGATCGAGTGGCAACGTCGGGATTATGTCGTCAGGAACGAGCAGGCAGATGACGTCCGCATCGTTGGCCGAGTCGAGCTCGTCAGTTTCGAAGCCATCTGTTTCTGCGAGCCGGCGCGTTTCGTCCGCACGCGCGAAAACACCCACATCGAGCCCGGAATCGCGCAGGTTGAGCGCCCACGAGCGACCTTGATTCCCGTATCCCACCACTGCGACCCGCTGTTGTCGGAGGTCGGCGGTCTGTGCATCTGATTCGTCAACGATGACTGTCACAGTGGCGACGTTATCCGTGAACACGTATTCCCACCCGCTTGATAGCCTCGTTTCGGCAGATCCGATATGGATCTATTGAATCTATGAACAATGTTTCAAATGGCGGAGTGATCGAAGCGGAGTGATGGAAGCGGGAGGCTCTACGTGAGTGCAGAAGGTCTTTTCCTCAATGCACCGGACCACCGGACGGTTGCAGCGGGTGAACCGGTCTACGAAGAAGGCGAGATCGGCGACCACATGTACGGGATCGTCTCGGGCACAGTCGAGTTGCGAAAGGGTTCGTTCGTCGTAGCGACACTCGGGGTGAACGACGTATTCGGCGAAAGAGCGTTGATCGACAACCTGCCGCGCAACCTCAATGCCGTAGCAACCGAAAAGACCGTGCTCGCGGAAATCGATCGCGGACTTTTCCTCTTCCTGGTTCACGAAACGCCCACTTTCGCGCTCGGGATCATGGGGGCTCTCGCGAGCAGGCTCCGTGATTACGACGAGGTCGTTGCGGGCCGGATGGGAGCCGCAGGCGGCACCGGGTAGGCCTCGGACAAGCGTTGCTAGTGTCGCTCGCAATGGACAGGATTGACGCAGACGTTCTGATACCGGGTCGGGGCGAGCCGATCCGCGATGGATCCGTGGTCATCGACGGTTCCCGAATCACCTACGCGGGAAGCCGTGACTCGGCACCCGCTATGCCCGCCACACGCGTTCCGGTCGTCATGCCCGGACTATGGGAGTGTCACGGTCATTTCTTCGGTTCCCGAACCCTCGACATAAACGAGCTCATGCATACGCCGGTGGCGGTCCTGGCGGCCCGGGCGTCGAGGAACCTGGCCTCGGCCATCGATGCGGGGTTCACCAGCGTCCGCGAAGCCGGAGGTCTCGGCGTCCACTTCGCCCGTGTCGTGAACGAGGGGATCCTGCCGGGACCGACCATCTATGCGGCCGGAGGGATCCTCAGCCAGACCGGTGGTCACGGCGACCTGCACTCTTTCCCGCTCGGCTGGGTCCACGAGATGAGCGAAAACTTGGGATTCACGTACCTCTGCGACGGGGTTCCTGAATGCTTGAAGGGTGTGCGCTCGCAGCTGAGGCTCGATGCCAAGGTCATAAAGATCTGTGCTTCCGGCGGGGTGATGAGCGAGGTCGACCACCCGATCCATCAGCAGTTCTCAGGTGATGAGCTGAAGGCGATCACAGAGGAGGCCGGACGTGCGGAGCGGGTCGTCATGGCCCACTGTCATGGCAAGCCCGGGATCATGGCTGCACTCGAGGCCGGCGTGGCGACGATCGAGCACGGCAGCTACCTGGACGAGGAATCCGCTCAGGCCATGAAGGAAACGGGGGCGATCCTGGTCCCGACCCGGCACATCGTGGAAGTGGGGCTCGAGTCGCTGCAACTTCTCACCGAACACCCGAGGCGCAAGATGGAGATGATCGCCGATGCCCACCTGCACGCGATCAAAATCGCTCACGAAGCCGGAGTGAAGATCGCTCTCGGGACTGACATCTTCGGCACTGGCACCGGCACCAGGCTCGAGTGGGGGCAGAACGGCAACGAACTGGTGTGCCTGGTGGAGGCGGGCCTCTCACCTTTGGAGGCGATCGAAGCCGGCACAGCCATGGGGCCTGAGACGCTCGGTCCGCAGGCCCCGAGATCGGGACTTCTCGAATCCGGCTATGACGCCGACATCATTGCCGTGGACGCCAATCCGCTCGAGGACATATCGATCCTCGCCCAGTCGCAGAACGTGACCCACGTGTGGAAGGCCGGCGAGCTGCTGAAGTCACCTGCAGCCGCCTGATTGAGTATCTCGGAGGATCGATGGAGACATTCGACGGACGCATAGCCGTTGTAACCGGCGGTGGGTCGGGTATGGGCCGTGAGCTGGCCGTGCAGCTCGCGCACCAGGGTTGTCACGTGGCCACGTGCGACCAGTTCGAAGACACCGCAGAAGAGACCCGCAAGCTTGCATCCGAAGGAGCACCAGCCGGAACGTCGGTGTCCGCGTTTCGCGCGGACGTGACAGACGAGTCGCAGATCCTCTCGTTTCGCGACTCGGTCGCTTCGGAGCTCGGCACCGACCACATCGATCTTCTCTTCAACAACGCGGGCATGGGTGGGGGTGGAAGCTTCGTCTCCGATCGGCGCGAGGAGTGGGACCACACATTCGCCGTCGACTGGAGCGGCGTCTACCTGATGACCCGCGCTTTCCTTCCGATGCTGCTGAAATCCGACGAGGGTCACCTGGTCAACACGAGCAGCGTCAACGGGTTTTTCGCATCCATCGGACCGAGGCTCCCCCACACCGCTTACAGCACGGCGAAGTTCGCCATACGGGGTTTCACCGAGGCGTTGATCGCTGATTTCCGGGTGAATGCGCCTCACCTTCACGCGCACGTGGTTATGCCGGGCCACATCGGGACCTCGATCGTCATCAACACTGCGAAGGCACTCGGAAGATCTCCCCAGACGTTGGACGACGACGAGATCCAGCGGCTCAGAAAGACCATCGAAGGCGGGGGAGTCCCGCTTGATGGGGTGTCGGACGATGACCTCAGGATGGGAATGCAGATGATGGCCGAGCGATTCAGGGACAACGCACCCCTGACCGCGGCAGGGGCGGCGACCGTGATCCTCGATGGCGTCCGCCAGGACAAATGGCGAATCCTTGTCGGCGACGACGCGGTCATCCTCGACGAGGCTGTCAGAGCAGATCCGGAACACGCATACGAAGTCGAGTTCTTCGAGGACCTGCGGGCCAGGGGAGTGTTCGGGACCTTCCAGCTCTGAAATTCGTTCTACGGAGCTGGTTCTGAGGGGCTGCCTCAGTCCTCGAGCTGTTCCATGAATTCGAGGCGGATGCTGCCGGGAGCTTCGACAAAAACGATGCGGCGCTTTCCGAAAGTCCCCTCGACGATGTTCGGGCCCCAAATCACCGTGTGGCCTTCTATCTCCCTGTCGAGGTCGTCGGTGAAGAGCGCGGGGTGCAGAAAGCAGTCAGGCGGTAGGTCGACCTCGTCCTCGTAGATGGCGCGGGTGAACAGCGTGATCATCACAGGTCCGAGGTAGACGTCCGCACGCTCTCCGTTTCCCCACAGCATCCGGTCGCGCACGTCTGCGCCCGACCTGGCGTAGAAATCACACGCTGCGTCGAGATCCGACACCTTCACGGCGAGGTTCGCCATCCCCGTCACTGCCACTTGACCGCCCCTTCTTTCTCTCTGTCTCCCATCACACCGCTATTGCCGGACGACGACCGATATTCGTTCTCGACCCGAGCACGTATGTCAAAAGATCCGCCCCGTGTCCCGTCGGCTTGTTCCCGCTTCGGTTATGGAAGATGCCGTGAACCGCGGCGGCAGTTGTCGGGCACCACGCGTTGGCAGGCACCCCCTGGCAAGGATCGGGCATCGTGGGCAGCCCACTGGGGACGGGCTTCATGATGATCGTCGACGGCTTCGGGTAGTGGGCACCCGCCGGGCACGACCCGAAGCCGGTGTCACAGAGCACCTGACCCAGAAGCGGTCCACCCGTGTTGCCCGACTTGGTGATGGCACCGCAGGTGGGCTGGATCTGTTCGAGGTCGGCGGGAGCGCTGCCCTGCGGGTCGATGTTCCCGGCGAAGCAGTTCTGCGGCTGGCCTCCGTCCAAGGCGATCTGACCGAAGTCGCTGTTGCTCGGGTTACCGAAGTAGCCGTCGTGAATGTAGGTGTTGTGTAGGAGAGCGTCGCCTTCCGGGTCGTATACGCACCCGAATCCTGGCGTCTGGACCCCGCCTGTTTTGGGGCAGGACTGATGTAGAGACGGTGTTCCGCTGTCCGGATAGGGAACGAACAGAGTCCCCCATGCACCGTTGTTCTCGAATGTGTTATCCATGACGGTGACGTGCCTGGCCCCTGAGATGGTCATGCCGGTTCCGTAGGGGCCCGCAGCGGCACTTCCTGCGGCCGGCGAGTTCGGGTTGTTGTTGTCGTGTACGTAGTTGTGCATGAACACCCAGCACGAACGCGTATGCGTGATGGGGCTTATCTCGTTGTCCGGGCAGTCCCCGTTCTGCGGCGCGGGCGGATCGCCGTCGATCTGAGTGTTGGTGTCGGCTCCGTCCTCGTTTTCGTCGAACTGTGAGTTCTCTATGACGACAGCGCCTCCGGAGTTGGTGCCCGAATACCCGAGAGCGTTGTACTCCATCCACGCGTGATTGATGGTGACGTCGCAGACCTGCTGGCACGCGCCCACGTACATACCCGAGTCATTGAAGTTGTTGGCGTAGATCTGGTTCCACCCCGCCGGTCCGGCCGAATTGGACGAGAAGATCCCATAGGCCGCGGCGGTGTCCTCTCCTCCGTAGTAGGAGGTGGTGGCGGTCACGTACGAGGCCCAGTAGTTGTGGAGGCCGATTTTCCCTGAGCCGTCACCCCCGTCCCACCAGATCTCATTTCCCGCGTCACCCGATCCCGACAGAAAGTTGCAGGCCGTCAGGTTCTCCACGGTCACATCGTTCGTTTTGAAGGCGACGATGCCGTTTCTTCCATATGGCTTGCTGTTCCCGCCCGTCGTGATGCCGAAATCCTGCCAGTTGGCATCGGGGTCGCACGGTTCGGGCGCTCCAGCTTTGTCGCCGTCGACGAAGACGGTGTTGCGGTTCATCCCGCGGAGCGTCAGGTCGGGAGTTGTGATGAGAACACCGGCGACCCCGCCTTCTGCGAGCTCGTCCGCTGTCGGCTTCGACAGGTGGTCGGCGACCTCGTGGTAGTCGCCTGGAGCGATCAGGATCCAGTCCCCGGCCTTGGCTGCGTTGACGGCTGCCTGGATGGTGCTGAACGCACCCTTCTTGCCGTGGTAAGTACCGACGAGCAGCACGTGGCCCGAGGATCCTCCATATGAGGACGTGCCGATGTGTGACGGAGTCGTCGAACATGCCGCCAGCACCGCGGCCACAACTGCGAGTGCGAACCATCGTCCGAACGACCGTCGGTGCCCTGTCTTTGCATTCGGGAAGGCGTGCCGCTTTTTCATGTTCGCTCCTGAATCAACAGTTGGATCTGCGGTTGCCCCCCGCTCGTCAAGCTGTCCGGGTTCGGACGGAGTCAGGCGATCTCGAACGACCAGAGCTCCGAAGAGACCGATACCGGACCACCGTCGGGCCCGGGTCTGTCCGCCCCCCTGTGGCCGTGTGCAAATGCTGGTGACGAGACCCATTTGTTGAAGGATTCCTCGTCGTGCCATCTGGTGACCACGAGCCATTGCTCGCGTCCGTCCGTGGGCCTGTACAGCTCGAATCCTTCGAATCCGTCCTGTCCGTCGACGGCACCGGCTCGGGCCGCGAACCGCCGTGCCAACTCGTCTCCGGCATTCGGCGGGACTGTGATCGCGTTGATCTTTATGACCGTCATTTCCTCATCTGAGCAGATTTCCAAGGCTTTTGCGATATACCCGATTTCGTCGGCTACGCGCGCTCGGCGAGGACCGCCCAATGAAAAGCGCCAGGCGAATGCTGTTCCAGGTCGATGAGCGACAGCGTTTCGAAGCCCGCATCGGAGAGCATCCGGGTTACGCCTGAGGCGTCAAGGTAGAAGTGCGGGTGATCCTTGTCACCCGCACTCGACTTGTCGACGAACGTGTCAGGACGGATCTCCTCCCCGACCCCGTAAGCCTTGTTGCGCTTCGACAGGAAGGTGACTTGAAGGGTCCCTTCTACGCGGAGCACCCTTCGGCACTCAGTCAAGGCGGTGGCAACCACATCGCCGTCGCCGTGATAGATCACGTTCCACGCCAGCACATGATCGACGCTCGCGTCGTCGACCGGAAGGCTCGTGAACACTCCGGGGCGCGTTTCGATCACGAGGCCACGGTCTTGTGCGGACCTGGCCACCTCTTCGAGGCCGGTCGAGCTGGCGTCGACGGCGATCACCTCGAAGCCGTTCGCCGCATACGCGAGCGAGTGGCGGCCGATGCCCGAACCGACATCGAGCACCGTCTTCGCACCCCTCTGCTCGAGAGCCGTCATGAAACGGGTCACCGATGGCTCAGGGTCGCTCCACATCGGGCGACTCTTCGCATCTCCCCACCATTGATCCCAGAATTCGTGCGCGGTGTCGAGTCGCTCTTCGGCCATGGAGCCACCCTATTCGATCGAATTCCTGCATTTCATTCTCGGGGCCAGTCCGCCCATCGTTTCGGATGGCCGGAGCGCTTGGCGCCGATACAGTCCTTGCGCGTGTACAAAGTTTCGGCCGAACGGTTCGATCAATTCATTACCGAAGCGATCGCCTCGATGCCTCGGGAGTTGACCTCGGAGATGGACAACGTCGCGATATTCGTCGAGGACGAGGCCGAGGGTCGGAACCTCTATGGGCTCTTCCAGGGCATCCCCCTCACAGAGCGGGGTCCGTTGAGCTATTACGGTGCAGTTCCCGATCGGATAACGCTCTATCAGGGCACGATCTGCCGGCACTGCAATACCGAGGATGAGGTTCGCGCTCAGGTGCGCAAAACCCTCATCCACGAGATAGCGCACCACTTCGGGATCAGCGACCCCCGGCTCAAGGAGCTGGGGTGGGCTTGAAATCGACGAAACTGAGTTAGGAGCAGACCATGACGAGTGCAGGGGTTCTTGCCGATGCTCTGAACCGTGTGAAGGAGTCCCTCCACCATGCCCTGGAAGGCCTTTCTGAAGAAGAGCTCTCTGTGCGCCTTGACCGGGATGCCAACTCGATCTGCTGGTTGGCGTGGCACCTGACGCGAGTTCAGGACGACCATGTATCCGCGGTTTCCGGAGCCGATCAGGTGTACCTGACCGGCGGGTGGGCTGACCGGTTCGCTCTGCCGATGGACGTGCACGAGACCGGGTACGGGCACTCGAGCGAGCAGGTCGGATTGGTCCGCTCTGATTCGGAGACGCTTCTCGGCTATTACGACGAGGTCCACGAACAGACACTGCGGTTCATCGATTCTCTGACCGACGACGATCTCGACCGCGTGGTCGACGATCACTGGGATCCGCCCGTGACTCTCGGCGTACGGCTTGTGAGCGTCATCAACGACGACACCCAGCACGTCGGGCAGGCCGCGATACTGCGGGGAATCATCGAGCGTCGTTGAATTTCTTCCGTATTTTCAGGCGGCCGGGTTGTTGACCGCCGATTCGAAAAGGATCGCGCCGGTTTTGGTGTCGCGGATGAGGAAAAGGAATGGTCTGTCGAAGGTCATCTGAGTCGAGATAGCTATAGCTGTCGGAACCATCACCACCGCAGTGGCGGCGGAAGCAACCGTTCCCCATGCCGTGACGTTCAGTGTGGCCTGTTGAACGACCTGACTGATCTGGGTCGGCGTCGTGCTGATTCCGGAGAAGTCCGCGTCTTGCGAAAACGCGTCTGACATTCCCATCTGTTGGAGCACGGCGGAGAGCTGATTGTCCGAGCTCATGGTCAACTTGGGGATCTCGAGATTGAGAGCCTGGTCTTTGAGACCGTTCACGATCCGGCCCAGTTTCTGTTGCTCCAACCGATCGATGAATTGAGAGAGTGACCCCGAGGTCGGCATTATGAGAAGTGCCGCGTACCTTCCCGCAGTTGGCGACGAAGGGTTCCCGTTCCAGTAGGGGAGCTGCACCGCCTGAACCCCGCTTTCGGTCGTTGCGGCGAACCCGTTGTCACCTTCGGCGGGGCTCAGGTACGTGACCGGTACGGAGCCACCGGGCGCATCGAACTTGCCCGGGCTCATGTCCGTCAGCTGAGTGGCCCATTGCGCCTCGAACAGCACCGCGTTCAAAAGCACCGCCGAGATGTCAGGCGGCGTGTCGCTTGGGTTCATCAGGTTGGTTATGTGGCCGTTTGTGATCCGGCTTACCCACGCGTTGATCGCGGCATCTGCCGCCGAGGGATCGCGTGCGAAGTTCGCCTGCCAGATACCTGCGTTGAAATCCGTCTTGAGAGCAACGAGGAACGCCTGCTTCACCGGGAATCCCGTCTGGGTCCAGATGCTGTTGGCGTCACTCAGAACGTCCTTGTCATGGGTGGCGGAGTTGAGCAGGTCGCTGTCGAGTGCAGCCCAGCCGGTGGCCTGATCCTGAGGCGTCAGGCCTGATAGGCCAATAGATGCCGCCATCTGACTGGCAGTTGTCCCGCGGGCTCCCACCAGGCACATGGCGACTGCTTCCGACAAGCTGAGCGGCGATATCAGCTGGTTGGCGTCCCCGGAGGACGCCGACAGGTGCTGCAGAAGCCGAATGCCGAATGCCTCTTCCGCCCGGGCAACGGCCATCTCGTCGGCTGTGGTCTCAGCAGAACTCACCGTCTGGTTCAAGGCGACCCGCGAGATCAGCTGGACCGCGCCGTGGAAACTCTTGCGAGAGACGCCTTGTAGCGCCGACGCGCCTCCGGGGTGCGCGGACGACCCACCGCCCGACATCGTCGAGACCACGATCGCCACGACAGCGGCGACGACGACAAGGCCCGCTCCGGAGAACAGAGATGCGTTGCGGCGCCTGTGAGATCGATCTACGTCGTGAGGCGATCGTGACTGGGCCATGGGCCCTCCCTTTCATGGCTCCTACGTAGACCTACACGCATGACAGGCACCCGGCGTTGCCACCGGGGGTTTGTTTTTCGGGAGTTTGTTGAGGCCTGCGTTGCCGGCGTGAGTGGCGCCGCCCGCCGAGGGCGGCAGCGGCTCGCCCTTATCCTGATCCGGATGCAGCGACGGAGAGAGGATGGGTTCTTCATCAGTGACGAAAAGGACCTTCTTGATCTGGACCGGATTCACAGATGGTTGAGCGAGGAGAGCTACTGGGCTGCCGGCCGGTCCATGGAGCTGGTCGAGCGTTCCATCGAGCACTCGGTGGCCATCGGTTGCTACGGCCCGGAATCCACCCAGGTGGCGTTCTGCCGCTGGGTTACGGACACTTCCACGTTCGCCTGGCTCTGTGACGTGTTCGTCGACTCGGGGTTCCGGGGGAAGGGTCTCGGTACGTTTCTGGTCGAGTCCGCTCTCGCCCACCCCGATGTTCAGGGCATCCGGCTCCTCTTGCTCGCCACCCGCGACGCTCAAGGTCTGTACTCGAAGTTCGGGTTCGTTCCGGGTAGTGCCGGCTGGATGGAACGCCGGATCTGACCGCCCGGGCACTCCCCGGCTGGATCGGATGGACTTGTTAGCACTGTGCAATATCTCTCCTGGGGTAATCTTTGCCGGATTGATCAGGACGGAGGCCTTTGGAGAGCAGCTCAGGCCAATGGCGGAAATATGAGGGAGGACGGTGCTGGTAAAGCGGAAGATCGCGGCGGGGATCATCGGCGCTCTGACACTGGCGGCAGTGCTCGGTGGTTGCGGAGGAGGGGGATCGACAGATCCGAGTACGACGAATCCGCAAACAGGGACGAGCACCACGTCTACGGGCTCACCAGGAGCAACATCGACAACGGGTTCGACGCCGACAGCCGAGTACCTGGCGATCGTGGCCCCCGTCGACTCGACAAGAGCGGCTTTTTTGGCCGGGCGAACCGACGCAACGCTGCGCGCAGCCGCGCAACCCTTCGCCGTGGCCCTTACGACCTGGTCGGGAGAACTCAGCTCCTACGGGAACTGGCCGACGTCGGCCAAGACGGCGGTGGCGAACGTCGTGGCCGACGTCCCTACATATGTGACCGGGCTCGAGGCATTTTCATCGGACACGATCACTCTCTCGGAGTTCAAGCTGAATTACGGCCTGGCCGGGGACAAGCTCGCCACAGCCTCTGAAGCCCTGCGCTCGGCACTCGGTCTCCCTCCCGCGAGCTGAGTGAAGCGGTAAGCAGCCCTGTCGAATGAACTAAGTCAGGTAAGTTGACTGTCTAGCTTCTTGCCTATATAGTCACGGCCGTGTCCGATCACCGCCTCTCTGTGACCAGCCAGTACGTGGCCCTGGTCAGGTCCTGCATGTCACGGCCCCATTCGCCCGATGGCGATCCCGACGCTCAGCGCTGTCTCTGCATCGGGATGCCGACGATCGATGTCGAGGCGGTGGCGCTTACGCCCAGCATCCGTAAGCGGACCAGGCTCATCGACGGCCACGTGATGCGGGCAATCTCAGACGGCATAGCTCAGGTCGTGATTCTCGGGGCGGGATTCGATGACCGGGCGCTGCGCTTCAAAACAGCGGGCGTCAGGTTCTTCGAGGTTGACCACCCTGCCACTCAGGCGGCCAAGTGCCGGAACCTCGAGCGTTTCACCTCTCCGATCGACAGCCCCGCTCTGGTGATGGTTCCGTGCGACTTCGAGGTCGACGATCTGGGCGAGTCGCTCGAACTAGCCGGTCACGATCCTTCTTCGCCCTCGCTTGTCGTTTGCGAAGGGGTTCTGGTTTACCTCGAACGCGAATCGATAATCGACCTACTGGCACAGGCCAGGTTCCGATCGGCCGGGGCGAGCCGGCTGGTGTCGAGCATCGCCATCCACCAGCCCGGCCTGTCGACGGAAAAAGTGCTCGAAGCGGCAAATGCCCGACGGCGAGGCGCAACGAGCGAGCCGTGGAGAACCATCGTCCCGATTGATCAGCATCTCGAATTGATCGAGACCGCGGGTTGGAAGGTGGACGAAGTGATCGATCTAGATGACCGCGATGAACCTGCTTCGGACGAAGCTGACTCCTATGAAGGGCTATCGCGCGGAAGCGGTTCGCTCCTTGTCGTGGCGCATCCGGCATCCTCGTAGACGCGCCCCCGAAACAGCCGCTTCAGGCGCCTGTCAGTCCGACGGGTAGGTTGCCGACGGCCAGCACAGCGGTGGTCGGCGCCGGGACGCCGCCGGACGGTTCCGCTGTGAGCATCAGGGCGGTCATCTGGTGCTCGAATCGGAACACCGAGATGCCTGGATCGGCGCCTAGGACGCCAAGCGATACCGCCCCGCTGTTTGTCTCTGCCCACAGCTGGTACGTGCTGCCCGGACTCAAGCGCGGCAGATCTTTCGGAACCAGAAACGCCGTCCCGTTGGTGGTTATCACCGCGTTCGCGAGAGCGACCCCGGACGAACCTCGCAGATCGACCGAATGATGGCCCGGCGACGTCATCGCGTTCGCCACTGCACCCGAAAGCTCGCTCGAGATCGACGCATTCTGAAGGCGGCCCACCTGACCGTGGAGGTCGACCGCCCATACAGCCAGAACGATCGCCGCAGCCACCGCGCCGGTTGCGATCGCGGTCCAGCCCTGTGCCCACTTGTTGCGTCGCCTGACCGCCCGTCGAATCGAAACCGGCATCTCCTGTGACGGGGGTTTGCCGATCGAACTCGCGATCTCGTCCCACAAGCCGGCGGGGGGATCGAGCGTCGGTCGCGCCAGTAATGACGCCGATTCCTGGTATTCGGTCAGCTCCGTTCTGCAATGGGCGCAGCTTTCAAGGTGAAGGTCGAGTTCCTCCTCTTCTTCGGGAGGTAACGCGTTCACCGCAGAAGCAGCTAAAAGCGACCTGAGCTCGTCGTGGGAGAGGGTCATGCGTCTGCCCCCAGCACCCCTCCGGACGAAAGGCTGCTCTGCATCTTTCGTAAGGCGCTTTTGATTCTGCTCTTCACGGTTCCTTCCGGCTCGCCCAGCAAGGCCGCTGTTTCCCGGTACGTATATCCCCCGAAGTACGCGAGCTCTATCGCCTGGCGTTCGTTCTTAGGTAGTCCGACCACCGCCTCACGCACCGAATCGGCGACAGACTTGCGCATCACCTCGTTCTCCACGTCGTATTCAGTGTCGACGGATGCCCTTGCCACGCGCTCTTCGCGCAACTCTCTCCGCCGGCTGGCTCTCAGACGGTCGATCGCCCTGCTGTGGGCGAAGTTCAACAGAAATGCGCGTAGCGATCCGCGATCAGGGTCGTAGGCCTCGGGCCTGTGCCACAGAGACACGAAGGCGTCGTGCGTTATCTCCCGCGCCGCTCCTTCGTCTCTCAGTACCTGCTTGGCGACGGCGAACACCGAACCTGAATGACGCCGGAACACTTCTGCGAGAGCCTCCTCGTTCCAACGCCCGATCGCGAGAACGAGCACGGTGTCGCTCGTCGCGGTCAGATCGTCGGTCATCTAGTTCCTTACGTCGCCACAGGGGTTCGCGGATTGCTTTCGCTGCAGACAATAACGGCCCCCGGCCTGGGAATTCTTCTCCCACGGCCGCAGTTATCAGAAAGATCTCCAGATTTTTCCATCCGCCACAGCACCCGGCGCCGTACCCGATGTGATTCGCGAAACCCCCATCTCGAGAGGAGACACGATGGAAGGCTTCGATCGCCGCAAGTTCCTTAAGGGTTCGTCGGTTGCCGCCGGTCTTGCCGGCGCCATGACGGTCCTGCCTGGCGCACTGCCCGCCTTCGCCAAGTCGCAGAGCGCCGCCACCAAATCTTCCTCCCACGAGGACCAGGCTTCCCACGAGGACGCCGCCGTCATCGAAAAGCACGCATCGAGCGGTAACCCGGTTGTGGTTCACGTACGCGACGCGAGAACAGGTCAGATCGACCTCTTTGTCGGTACCGAGCATTTCAGCGTGCAGGACCGGGCATTGGCGAGCCGCATTCTGAGCTCGGCCCGCTGATCCTTTCTTCATCAATCTAAAAGCCACCTCAATCTAAAACCACCTACCGACCGAACGAGGTACCACCATGTCTTCGCACCGTGAGGCTCCCGAGATCTCCAAGGATCCCGTAGCCGACAGCACCGACCTGTATGCATTCGTGAGTCCGGACGATCCGGACACCGTGACGCTCATCGCCAACTACATCCCGCTCGAAGGTCCAGACGGTGGACCGAACTTCTACTCGTTCGGCGACGATGTCCTGTACGAGATCCTCATCGACAACAACGGCGACTCCGAACCCGACATCACTTTCCAGTTCAAGTTCAAGAGCGTCTTCACCAGCCCCAACAGCTTCCTCTACAACACGGGACCCATTGAGTCGCTCGACTCGCCCAACTGGAATTTCCGACAGTTCTATTCGGTTTCCGTGCTCGTCGGATCCGACAAGCCCCGCCAGCTCGGAAGTGATCTTCCATGCCCCCCCTGTCGCATCGGACCGCTGTCGACGCACCTCTATCCCGAGTTGGCCAACGCGGCCATCCAGGCCCTGCCCGGCGGGATGAAAGTGTTCGCGGGACAGCGTGCCGAAGGGTTCTACGTCGACCTCGGTGCGATATTCGACCTTGGCGACCTCCGTCCGTTCGAGCAGCTGCACAACACATTCGGCCAAACGCTTCCGATCCTGGCCAACCCGGCGCTCGGCGTTAACTCGACCGCGCACGTGAACGTTCACTCCATCGCCATCCAGGTCCCCGCGGCGTACCTGACCGCAAACGGCAAGCCGCCGACCGACCCGACCAATCAGATGTCCACCATCGGAGTTTGGACCACGGCGAGCCGTCAGCAGGCCCAGGTCCGAAGCTCTGGCAGCAACTCTGTCGACTGGGCAGGTCCCTACGTGCAGGTCTCCCGCCTCGGCAACCCGCTCGTCAACGAGGTGGTCATCCCGATCGGGATGAAGGACTTCTGGAACACGCAGCCTCCCGTGTACGACAAGCAATTCGAGAGCTACGTGGCCAATCCCGAGCTTTCCGGATTGCTCCCGGTTCTGTACCCGGGCGTCTTCCCGAACCTGGCAGCATTCAACGCCAGCGGGACCGCGCGTGCCGACCTCGAGGCGATCCTTCTCACCGGCATTCCCGCCGGCATCATCCCCGGATTCCAGAACTACACAGGCCCGACTCCCGCCGACGTGCTGCGCCTTAACATGGCCATCCCGCCGACGACGTCCAAGCCGAGCAACCTGGGCCTCATCGGAGGCGACGCCGCCGGTTACCCGAACGGCCGCAGGGTGTTCGACGACGTCGTGACCATCGACCTGCGTGCCTTCGCCGGTGTGACACTCCCGCTCGTCGACCCGAGCTACACGCCCGACGGCGCTGCAGGACTCGTCACCGATGGGCTGACTGCAAACGCCGGTGACCTGACCGCCAAGGGCACGGAGAACTACCTGCCTGTCTTCCCCTACCTCGGCCACCCGCACAGCGGGTTCGTCAACCCGGACTGATGGCCCGAAATGTGCGAATCCGAAACGACTCGTGACGCGGATGAGCGGTGTTCGACTGCGGTTTTAGACATCGGTGGAACCACCGGTGCGTTGGTCATCTTCGCCAACGACCGCATGCTGGGCAGAGAGATAGAGATATGTCCGAAGGGAGACCCGGCGGCACGGTCCCACAACGTCGTCCGTGCCCGCCAGGCCCCTCTCGGGGTCGTTCACGCCGCCATTTTCCCCACTCTTTCTGAAGACGATTACTCGGTCCTCGACGACTCGGGACAGCCGTTGTTCGACGTGTTCGTCTCCGGTGGAGCGGTAACAGAAGTGGACGTGCGCTAGTGCTTCTGTAGCACCAGAAGATCGACCCCGAGTGGCGTCGGCAAATCGCCTGATCCGATCGCGTTGTCGAGTCTCGCAAGTCCCTGTTCGAATTCGTCGTCTCTGAGCGGTCCCAGAAGTGAGTCGGTGTGCCTCATCGACACCACCCAGGAACGAAACGCGGTGAGACTTTCGGGTGGCGGCTCGCGAACCCGGATCAGGTCGATCTTCTCGAATCCGGCATGACCGAATACGTTCACGACGCGGTCGACGGTGGGGAAAGTGTCAGCCACCCTCCTCGCTCCATCGAAAAACTGCAACAGCATGATCTCCTCATGGCGGCCGGGAAACGAGTTGCGGATAAGGACATGCGAGCGCGGTTCGAGAACGCGCCCGAGCTCGCGGGCACACGACCCGATGTCATTCAGGTGATGGATCACGGTGGACATCCAGGCCGCGGAACAGCTCTGGTCCGCGAGTGGAATCGCCTCGCCCACACCTGGCACCACCCACGCTGAATGTTGCAGACCGTGGGCCGCCGCCTGACGCCTCATGCCCGCTGACGGTTCGATCCCTATCACCGGAGAGTCGAACCAGACGGATAACGCTTCGAGCCAAACGCCCGTTCCGGACCCGATCTCCACGAGCGGCTTACCCCTGTCCGGGATGAAGTCAGCCAGTGCCACCCTCCACGCCTCCAGGTGCTCGATCGGAACGTGGCGGCCTTTCCGGTACTGCTCGGCCTGGGTGTCGTAGTCGACCCGCGCCATGCGCCCATGATCGCTCAGCCTCGGCCGGAACGCACGTGCCAAACTCCACCCGGTGGAGACCGACGGACTCATCGTCGTGGCGGGGCTCCCCGGAAGTGGCAAGACGACCCTCGCCCTCGAGCTCGCGCCCGTCCTCGACATACCTCTGATCTCGAAAGACACGATCAAAGAAGCACTCTTCGACGCTCTCGGGGCCGGCGATCTCGAATGGTCGCAGCGCCTGGGACGTGCTTCTCACAAGGTCATGTATGCATTGGCGAGCCGCTTGCCGGCAGCCATGCTCGAATCTCATTTCTGGCCCGGGGTGGCAGAGCCCGAGCTGCTCGCACTCGGTCGTCCACTGATTCAGATCCACTGCACATGCCCGACAGAGCTGGCCGCGGATCGTTACCGTGCCCGGGCACTCAGTCCCGAGCGCCATCAGGGTCATCTATCCGACTTCCAGGGAGAGCAGCTCACAGAATCATGGCGCTCCGAGGGCCGACGTCCGCTCGCGCTCGGATGCCCGCTCGTCGAGGTCGACACCTCACAACCGGTAAACATCCCCGAGGTCGCAGAACAGGTAAGGGCCGCATGGACGAAGGGGGCTTGCGATCACGGTCACGCCTGATGTGAATTTGCCGGACCGTCTCGTGCTCGCATCCGGTTCACCGACCAGACTCGCCCTTTTACGCCGGGCCGCGATCTATCCCGAGGTGGTGGTGAGCGGGGTGGACGAGTCGACTGACGGGATCGATACGCCACATGCCGTGGCCGTTCTCGCCGAACGCAAGGCGTCTGCTGTGGCGCCACTTCGCCCCGGACGTCTGGTGCTCGGTTGTGACTCCCTGCTGGATCTCGACGACGAGCCGTTGGGAAAGCCCGGATCTGCCGTAGAGGCCACGGTGATGTGGAGACGTCTATGGGGGCGTGACGCCGTCCTTTACACAGGTCACTGCCTGATCGACGATCGACAGGTGCCTGGGCGCCCGCACGCAGAGCGGATCGTCCGGGTGGCTCAAACGGTGGTGCGCTTCGGCAGACCTACCGAGCATGAGATCTCTTCTTATGTGTCGAGCGGCGAACCCCTCGGCCTCGCCGGGGCGTTCAGCATCGACGGTCTCGGAGCTCCGTTCGTCGACGGTATCGACGGTGATCCCAGCAATGTCCTCGGTCTCTCTCTGCCGGTGTTGCGTCACATGCTCGGTTCGGTGGGCGTGAGCATCGTGGATCTCTGGGAGGTGGACACATCTGCCGGAGCGCACGCGGCCGGGGACTAGCACCCATCAGGGGAATTCCCTAGGGCTTCGCATCGGTCGTCGACGGCCAATCGCTACGCTTCCCCTCAATGGCTGCCTGTGGCTTGTGCGGCGCCGGTAATCCCGACGGGTACCGCTTCTGTGGCCGGTGCGGCTCGAACCTGGCCGTCTCGGTGTGCCCCTCGTGTGGTGAGGAAAACGGTGCCGACCAGAGCTTCTGCGGGCAGTGTGGGGCGTCCCTCACCACGTTCGGCCCGTCGGGCGCAGATGGCGGGGCTCTGCTCCTAGCCCGGCCGGGTATGGACCTCTCCCCAGCGCCGGACGGCGGGGATCCCATCGAGGAAGCCTCAGAGAGGGCGCCGGTCGCCACCGGGGACGGATTCGTCCACGAGAGCGGCATCCTGGAGGAGCGCAAGCTCGCAACGGTGCTTTTCGCCGACGTGGTCGGCTTCACCTCACTCGCCGAGCGAACCGACCCCGAGCTCGTCACGCGCATGGTCGACTCGGCGTTCCGCCGTCTCAGTCAGGTGGTGCAGGACTACGGCGGTCGTGTCGACCGGTACATGGGCGATTCGGTGATGGCCGTGTTCGGCGTTCCGGTTGCTCACGACGACGATGCAGCCAGAGCGGTAGCGGCCGGACTGGCCATGCGCGAGCTCGGTGGCGACCTTGCCTTCTCGATCGGCATCAACTCCGGCGAGTTGATGGCCGCTTACGTGGGGCGCGCGAACGACTTCACCGTCATCGGTGACACGGTGAACGTCGCCGCCCGTCTGGAGAAGGTCGCCACTGCCGGTGAGGTGCTCTGCGGGCGCCTGACCGTTGATCTGGCCCACAGGAGCGCCACATTCCGCGAGCGCCGTCCGATGTTGCTCAAAGGAAAGAGCGACCCGGTCGAGGTGTGGGAGGCGATCGCAGTTCGCGAGGATCGCGGACTTACGGCCGATCCGGACAAATGGTTAGGTCCGCCGCTCATCGGGCGTTCGGATGAGCTGTCTTTCCTCACCTCTCAATGGCGCCGCGTCTGTCACGACCGCCGGGCCCATGTCGTTCTGATATGTGGGGACGCTGGCAGTGGAAAGACCCGTCTGTTGGGCGAGCTGCTGAAGACCGCAGAACGCGACGGGACCGTGATCCGGGCGACTTATCCCGCGTACGGATCGATGGGTGGACCCCGTGTGGCCGCGGAGGTGTCACGCCAACTCGGTCTTGCCGAAGACGAAGAAGTGAACGCCCGCATCCGTTCCGCCACGGGAGTCGTAGACCCGTCGCTGCAATCAGTTGATCCGTCTGCGATGCGCCAGGAACAGCTGTGGGCATTTCGCCGCCTCCTGTTCGAAAAATCTCAGGAGCGTCCGATTCTCGTGGCCATCGACGACATGCACAGAAGCGGGGATCAGACCCTCGAGCTTCTGAGCGAGATCGCCAATCGGATAGACGACATGCCACTTCTGACCGTCCTGGTGGGACGTTCGGAGCCGTCGGAATGGTTGTCTCGCTTCCCGGTGGCCACGAAGGTCCCTCTGGGCGCATTGAGCCGTCAAGACGCCAAAGCTCTGGTGGCGGCCTTCGCCGGAGACAAAAAGATCGCCCCCGAGTCCATCGACTTCCTTGTCGAGCGGGCGAACGGGAACCCCCTTTACCTGCGCGAGCTGCTCGTGATGGCTCGCGACAGGGGGCTGTTCGTAGAAGAGGGTGATCAATACAGGCTCAGAGACTCAGATGCTCCGGCTCTGAGCATTCCCGCATCGCTACAGGCGCTGCTCGCGGCACGTCTGGATGCTCTTGACCCCGCGCAGAAGCTCGTCGTCCAGCACGTCGCGGTGTTGGGCGAAGCGGCCACCACCGATCAGATAATCGCTCTCGGATCGCCCGAGGCCACCCTTGCCTTGCGCGCTCTCACCGACGTCGGACTTCTGAGGCATGGAACAGACGGCAGGTTCGATGCCGCAGATCCCCTTCTGCGCGAAGTGGCGTACGAAACCCTTCCTCGAAACGTGAGAGGCGAGCTTCATCGTCGGGCCGCCACCACGTCGGAGCGTCCGGAGGAGAAGGCCCGGCATCTCGATCGGGCCGCGGGCTATCTGGCGGATGACGACATAGTCGCCGCGGAGGCCGCCGAAGCGCTGGCCGAGGCCGGTGAGGCGATGGTGCTCGCCTCGCGGCACCTCGACGGGATCCGCCTTTTGGAGCGCGCTGTGGATCGCGGCTGCATGCGGACCTCCGCGTTGCTCATGCTCGCAAGAACCCAGTCGCTGTGTGGTCGTAATGACGACGCCCTCGAAACCCTCACCAAGATTGCAGACGACCCGGCAGATCCATCAGTGGCCATCGAGCGCGACCACACCGCGGCAGGATCTCAGATGTTCGTCGACCCGGCATGGGCTGTGCCCCGGCTCGAGAAGGCGGCCGAGCGTTGGAAGGAGCTCGGGAACGCCGAAAAGCATGCCTGGGCCAAGGCGAACAGTGGTGTCGCACTTTTCTATCTCAGTCGCATGGAGGAGGCGGGAGTCGCTCTGGAAGAAGCACTGGCTCTGTTCGAATCCCTTGACGACAGAAACGGCGTCATCGCCACGACATCGTTTCTCTGCCTGGTACGTCCGATCGACAAGCGTGTTCCGGGGTGGCTTGCAGACGCCCTCGAATTCGCCGAGATAGTTGGCGACCGATCCAGGGAGATGACCGTTCTCACCACCCTCGCCTGGCACCACTTCTTCCGTACCTTCTGCGGGGGAGGCCCCGAATACACAGAAGCCGCGGCAACGACGAGGCGAATGGCGGAGCTCGCACAGGAGCTCGGAGTGAACGACCTCGCTCTTCAGGGGTGGAGCCTCCTGGCGATCCTCGAACGGATGACGGGACGGATCGAAGAAGCAGCTCTGTGCACAGCGAACCTCGACCACATAATGCGCGGGATGAAGCCGAACGAGCGGTGGCTCGCGTGGGCCGCCATCTTCTCGGTCACGATGGCAAAAGGAGAATGGGGAGTGACGCCACCGTTTCCTCCTGATTCATCCTCTGATCCGGTCACCTCGATGGCCACACTGGTCGTAGAGGCGGAGCTGACGCTGTCGGGACGGGTCGCAGAGGCCCTGTCGCGGTTTAGGAGCTCCACGCGGCCGAGGCTCGGTCCGATCAGTGATCTGAGCGACGTGTTCCCCGCGATATCGCTCGTTGTGAGCGGTCGTGGTCCTGAAGCGCTTCCCTGGATAGAGCGCGCCGCCCAAGCAGCCGCGGCCCTCGAGGCGTGGCCGGCTCTCCTGGCCACAAAGGCGTTGCGCGCCATGGTGACCGGAGACTTGAGCGAGCTTCCGGAGCCCAGTTACGAACCGGGCGGGCTGGCCGATGTTCTGATCTTGCGGGCGCGTGCACTGACAGGCGACGCCGAGTCGAAGTCGGCCTTGCGCCGCGCCGTGGTGAAGCTCGCCATGCCGGGCCTCGACCTCAGCGACTGACCACAAAAGCACAAGAAAAGCGGGGCCCTCGCGGGCCCCGCTCTCTCACTTCACTTAACTTTGATTCAGAACCGGATTCTGTTCCCGGTCCTTTCACGGTCTGACTAGCAGGACCAGTAGTTGCTGTTGCCCGTGTAGCCGGCGAGACCGGCAGCTCCACCTGGCGACAAGGTGCAGGAGTTTCCCGCGTAGCTCGCTCCGTAGGAGTTGCTCGGGGGAGTGCTTGCACCGTAACCACTGAAGTCAGCGACTCCGGCGACCAGGTTGCCGCTCCAGACGTTGCCCTCGAAGTCGTTGCCGTAAGCGGCATCGGGGTCAGAGGGTCCCACGATCGACGGGTCGTAATTCCCCTCGACCACAACTCCGATTCCACTCCCACTCGAGCTGTTGTCGGTGATGGTGTCCGACGTGCTCGAGTACTGCTCGGAGTTGTCTTCGGTCGGCTGGCAGCTGTTTCCGTACGCGTACTCGCACTCCGTTCCCGGACCGCCGACGACGATGCCGGCGTCAGTGCCGATACCGGTCACAGTGTTGCCCTGGTCGGAACCCGCACCACCGATGGTGGCACCGGTCACGCCCGTGAGCAGGATGCCCGACTGTGCACTACCGGACACGTTGTTGTCGGTCACCTGAACGTTGTTGGTAGTGCTGTCCAGCTGGATGCCCTCGCCATAACCGTCCTGCTGGTTCGACGCACCATCAGAGGTGGCGCCCGCAACGGTGTTGTGGTTGATGGTCCAGGTTCCTGCCGGGGAGTACACGAGACCGAACGCTGCAACTTCGCCGGCGTAAATGCCGACATCGCTGGCGCTGACTGTGTTGTTCTCCACGGTGGTCGGGCCATTGTTGAGGAGCAGGATTCCGGAAGCTGAGTTTCCGTCACCGCCACCCGTATAGGTGTTGCCCGAGATGACGTTGCCGTTCAGGGTGACTGATGCGGCGCCGAAAGCCTGGATCCCGTTCTGGCCGACCAGGTTGTTCGGACCGAGGCCCTGGATGGTCGAACCACTGATCGAGCACGTGGTCCAGTTGTCGTCACAGGTGATGCCGTTCTTGTCGTAGGCGGCAGACAGCGGGTTGTAGTTGACGGTCGACCCACTCGGAGAGTCGGTCGGCGTCGTGCCCGTGATGAAGAGGTTCTTCGACCCGTCGGGGGTGGCAGTCACCGCATAACCGTTCACGAGGATCGTCCCGCCAGTCCATCCGACCGGCTCCTTCTTCACAGGAAGGATGTCGTTGTTGTAGGTGGCCGCAGGCAGGTCTGCCTTGGTGGCGCTCACGAATGCCGTGGCTGTGATGTTCAGGTTGGTCATGGTGACGTTCGCCGTGTCCGAGCTCGTGCTGTTCACGTACACGTCCTGACCACCCTGGCAACCGAAGAGGTCAGCCGGCAGATCGACCCCGGTGATCGACGTGTTGGTGATCGAGCCGGTGGCTTCGTGGTAGTAGATGCCGACAGGGTCCTGGCCACATCCATCGCCATCTGAGTCGTAGAACGACTGAGCGTTCAAGCCGTTGACTGTGATGTTCTTGATCTTGAAATTGCTCGTTCCCGGACCAACGTCGATGACGTAGAACTGCGGGTAGGAGCCGTCGGTGTCGGTGTCACTCGCCAGGCCGCTTGACGGAGGTTCGATGGTCGTCGTTCCGGTCGCAGCACCAACGAGGGTTACCCCACTGTTGCTCCGGCTGGCGGCGACCTGCTGCTGGTAAGTACCAGCTGCGACGTGAACCTTTCCCGTTACGTCCTCTGCTGCCTGCTCGGCCAGGGCGTAGTTGATCGTGGCGCACGGGTTGGTCTTCGTGGAGCAGTTGTTGCCCGCGTTGGTCCCCGTAGTCGACACATACCAGTTATTGCCCGTGCCCGTCGTCGCTGAGGCAGCCGATGCGGCCGCTCCAACGACCGTTGCAGACATGCCCAAAGACATGGCTCCAACGAGAAGCGCCCGGCCAGAAGCCCGGCGAAGGAATTTGAGACTCATTCAGTACTCCCCAACTAGTCGTCGAATGTTCTGGATGCAGGCAGGGAGCCGCCACCAGCTGATTCCAGCCTCAGCCGCGCGATGACAGATTCCGCCTAGTCCGACGTCGACGTTAGGGGAAATCCGTGCAGAGAACCATCGCCATTGTTGGGTATTTCTGTCACGGGTGATAAATAGGATTCGACAACAGCCGACTGCACACGGCCACCGGCGGTATCCGACGTTACGTCCACTCGTTTTCTCGGTCTCTGTAGTCAATTCTAAGCTCTGAGCAGGCTTGATGGCTCTCAGACACCCCATCTGTGACGGCGCGGTGTCGATTCAAAAGGTGACGTTTCCTTCGACCACTGCCACACCAGCAACACAGAAAGTAACGAAGACGTTCGTGGACTCTCTCCCGATACACAGCCGCAAAGGATGACCACAGGCGCGCGCGACCTTCGGGAAGAAATGCTCTGTGCGATTTTGACGTTACCGCCAGGTGTAGCTCTGTGCGCCCGGGCTTAAAACTATCCCGGGCTTACCAGAGCTACTCCGAGTCTGCTGAGTCCTCAGTGGCGCCGTCCGCGCTGAACACCGAGGGGGTGAGCTCCGATCCCTCGCCTGCTTCCAGGGCGGCTTCGCCACCGGCAAAGTCTTCAGCCGCGAGCTCGGTGGTCTCGTCGGCGGCGTCATCACGAGGCCGGCCGGGGGGCGGCCTATCACCGCGTCCCGGACCTCCAGGCCCGCGACCGCGTCGGCCTGCGCCTTTGTCCGCCGCCATCGTCCTCACGGCATACGGCAGCAGTGCAACCTCACGTGCGTTCTTGATGGCGATCGCAACCTCGTGCTGGTGCTGGACGCAGGTTCCTGTGTTGGCGCGCGACTTGATCTTTCCTCTGTCACTCATGAACCGACGGAGAAAAGCAGAGTTCTTGTAGTCGACGTACTCGATGCGCTCGCTGCAGACCAGGCATACCTTCGGGCGACCGCGACGCAGTCTTCCCCTGGCATCGGCCGGCTTGGTTCTCGAGCGCTTGTTCCTCGGATTTGCCACAGCTCACTTTCCTGGCTGGTCAACTTGGGATCGGCGATCCTTTGAGCAGGCCGGACCCCCTTTGAAGGGGCCACCCGCTGCGTGGAAAGCCAGCTCAGACATAGTAGTCGGACCGGGCTGAGGTGTCTTCCCGGTCAGAACCGGTAGACAGAAACAACCGGGTCGGACACTCTTTCCGGCCGGGGGGTTCGTCTCCGGGAGGTCGAATTGGCCAAGATCGTAATTGTCACCGGTGCATCGGCGGGGATCGGGAGCGTCTGTTGTGACCGGCTCGCTCACAAGGGCTGGACCGTCTACGGCGCGAGCAGGCGTGGGACGGCTTCGGGACCTTGGACGCCGTTGACCATGGACGTGGACATCGACCAGGACGTCGCTAGTGGAGTCGCCCGCGTGCTCGAAGAGCAGGGCCGGGTCGACGCTGTGATCGCATGCGCCGGCTGGGGACTGGCCGGACCGGTCGAGAACACGCCGATCGCTGAAGCCATGGCGCAGCTGGATACCAACTTCTGGGGAGCGGTACGGATCGTGCAGGCGGTACTGCCGGCCATGCGGAAGCAGGGCGGCGGCCGGGTCGTTCTCGTCAGCTCACTCGGGGGAGTGATCGCGCTGCCATTCCAGGCCTTCTACAGCGCGAGCAAGTTCGCCATGGAGGGATACGGGGAGGCGCTCGCGTACGAGGTTGCCCCTTTCGGGATCCACGTGACCCTCGTGGAACCGGGCAACATCAAGACGGAGTTCACACAGAGCCGTCGCGACGTGGCGCCGCCCGCCGGCGTGGACCCTTACGAAGTTGCGTCGAAGAAGGCGATCGCGGTGATGGAGCGCGACGAGAAGTCGGGTGCGCCGTCTGAAACCGTTGCCGACGTGGTCGAGCGGATCCTGGAAGACAAACGTCCTCCTCGTCGTGCCTCGGTCGGCAAGATGGACGAGCGGATCGGGCTCCTGGCGAAGAAGCTTCTTCCTTACCGGTTCTTCTCCTGGGCCGCGAAGTCCAGTCTCGGCGTATGAAGGTGCATCTCGGCGTATAAACGACGGCTTATAAACGAGTGAGCGCTATGCCGTATTGAGGGCCGGAGCACGGGTAGGAGCGCGCGCATGATTTCCCCGGCGCGGGAATTTCGCCGACATCAGTGCGGCACAAGCGAGTAACAAGGCGGACAGTCCGAGAAGTATCCAGCCCAGATATCCATCGCCTTTCTGCCACAACTCCGGGGCCATCTTTCCTTGGCCGTCTGTGAGCAAGTCGTAGTCGCCCATGAAATCGGCGCCGCTGAAGGTGAAGGTCTCGACCTGGGCCGCCTGTGAGGTGCTCTTGACCAGAGCTCGGGCAGTGGGGTTCAGTACCCGCAGAGATGGCGTTGCGAGCGTCTTTCCCCATTGCTCGTAAGGGATGCGCACCGACAAGAAGTTGATCCACAAGGTTGGCAATATCAGCAGGACGAATCCTGCGCGAACGAGCGTTCCGGCTGTCGTTCTTGACTTCGCCGCATCCAGAAGATCGACGCCTGATATCACCAGTAGGACCATCAGAGGCATGATCAGACGAGGGCCGTAACACACGCCACCGGCCCATGCGCTCCACTTGGCGACCAGAACCAATCGAACCACGATTACTAGCGTGAACAACACGGCGAGCGGCCTGCGTCTCCAGAACATTGCAACGAGCCCGACCACTCCGATGATCGCGACGGGATTGAACACAAAGAGACTCTTTCCCCAGCTGAAAAGAAGACCATGGAGGCCGTGTAGGACAGGCGTGCTATAGCTGGCCCCTCCGTACGCGGACACGAAGAGCTTTCCGAACCGGACCTCGTTATACCAGGCCAGAAGCGCGAAGCTGATAGCCAAAGGGATGAACACCTTCGCCACAGTGGAGATGCGCCGAATCGTCTGCCAACTGACGAAAAGCGGGGCTGCCAGAAGTGCCACGCACATCGTCGCAATCGAGTCGCTTCGAAACTGCACCGCAACGCCGAGGACTATCCCGATTGCCAGTGGCGCCCAGTTCGACCCCTTCTGCCAGCGCATGAAACCGAGCACCAACAACGCGGTCAGAAGAGCGATGCTCGGCTCGCTGAAGAGCTCCGTCGTGGATTGCAGGGCCATGGTGAGTGCGCCGTAGCAGATAGCGCCGAAGCACGCGGTAGACCGGTTCCATCGCAGTTCGCGCCCGATCCGGTAAATGACGGCAGCAGTGATCGCTGTGACGATGGGGTTGTACAGCGAGAGAATTAGGCCCTCGTGGTTGAAAATTCGCGACAGCAGGTAGAGGGGAACGATCGCGATGCTCAAGCCGACGCCGTACGGAGACCACGGTGTGCTGATCCCGATGTAGTCGTCCCAGGCCCCGGTCGTTCTGAGCGTGAAGTGGTCGACCAGGTTGTGGGTCACGGCGACCATCGAGTTTGCGTCGTACGCGATATAAGCGTGGCGGCTGACTGCCACATAAAGCAGGAAGAGACCGAGGCCGAGAGTCCGCCCGATGGTTATGTCCCTCCGGGACCAACTCGGCGCCGAGGATGGACTTTCCGCCTCCAATCCTTTCGTGCGCGTGGTCGTCTCGAAGCGCGAGGACCTCGGCTTCTGAATCACCGCTTCAGGCATTGTGGGGCAACATGGTCGATATCCGGTTCAAAACGGTTGGTTGAGAACCCTCACCGGGGTCACGCTACAACACGCTTTCGTGGAATTCCGGGAGTGCGAAACAGCAATCCGGTTGAATTTCAGAAGGCCTCATTGAGACCAAGAAGTGCCGTGATCCCGTGATCCCTCCCGGCCGTGTATCCACCGTCTACCGCGATCGCATGTCCTGTAACGAAGGACGCGTCAGAAGAAAGTAGGAAGGACGCCACAGACGCGATCTCGTCAGGTCTGCCCATGCGGTGCAGCTTGTGCTCGTGGATCAGGTCGGCCGCCGGCTCGGCCATTATCTCCGACCCGAAGATCGATTCGGTCATCGGCGTGTCGATGAACCCGGGACAGATCGTGTTCACCCTGATCCCCATCCCCCCGTAGTCGATGGCCATGTTCTTGGTGAGCAGGACGACCCCTCCCTTGGACGCGCTGTAGGCACTCCCGCCCGCCGTCCCTTCCAGCCCCTCGATGCTTGCGATCGTCACGACAGAACCACGTTCGTCGTCGACGCGGTCTTGGGAGAGCATTTGCGCGATCACGTGCTTGGCCACGAGAAAGGTGCCCGTCAAGTTCACCGCGATGACACGGTCCCATTCGGCCTGGTCCAACATGTGCACGGGTCCACCCCCGGCGACGCCGGCCGCATTCACCACTCCGTCGACCCTGCCCGACGCCTTTGCCACGTCGACCAGCCTCTCGACTTCGGCTTCTTTCGTCACGTCGGTCTTGACGAACGACGACCCCGGGTGCGAAACGGCCGGTTCGTGCAGATCCGCCGCCACTACCGTCGCGCCCTCGGCGATCAAGCGCTCCACGCAACCGTTTCCTATTCCGGAGGCCGCTCCCGTCACGATGATCGTCTTGCCTGCGTGCGAGGGCCCTATGCGAGGCACAGTGCATACCGCCTTTCGGTTCGGAGTTCGGTTCTTTCGGGTCCGTCTGGTTGTCGAACGGCAGACCGGATGATAAGAGTCCTGGCACACGAGGAGGAAGGTGGCAAGTGAGGTTCGCTCTCTTCTACGAGATTCCTGTTCCGCGACCCTGGGGAGATGACGACGAGCACCAGGCGTACCTGAACGTCATCGAGCAGGCGATCGCCGGCGAGCGCTTCGGATGGGATGCGGTGTGGACCGTTGAGCACCACTTCTTGGACGAGTACTCCCATTGCTCGAATCCCGAGATCCTCTACGGGGCCATCGCGGCGCGCACCGAGCGGATCCGCCTCGGCTACGGGGTGCGGCTCATGCCCCAGCCCTACAACCATCCCGTGAGGACAGCCGAGTCGGTGGCCGTGTTGGATCTGATCTCGAGCGGCCGGGTCGATTTCGGTACCGGCAGGTCTTCCACCCGCCCCGAGCTCGAAGGGTTCGGGATCGATCCCTCGGAGACCCGTCGCATGTGGAGGGAGGCGATCGGCCACGTCGTCGGACTGTGGACCCACGACGAGTACGAGTTCTCCGGCGAGTTCTGGCAGATGCCTCGGAGGCGCGTGCACCCGAAGCCGCTACAGAAGCCGCACCCTCCGATCTGGGGTGCCACGAGCAGTGAGGACGGTCACCGTGAGGTCGGACGTCTCGGTCTGGGTCTCTGTTCTTTCGCGGTCGGCGTCTCCCCGGAAGAGGTGAAGAAGAAGGTCGACATCTATAGAGGAGCGCTCGCTGATTGTACGGAGCCGATCGGGGCTTTCGTCAACAACGACGCCGCCACCTTCACCATGGCGTTGTGTAGCCGTGATCGGCAAAAGGCCATGGACCTGGCCCGCGAATCCTTCGAGTGGTACCCGAAGACCGGTGCCCGGTTGATCGGATCGTTGACCGACTGGATGACCGAGCAGAACCAGGATCTCGGCACCTACGCGTATGCCGCGGACATGAAGGCCACAGACGAGCAGGGACTGCTCGATCTGTTGACCCTCGAATACCTGATCGAGGCGAACGCCTGTGTCCTCGGGACACCTGAGGAGTGTGCTGATGTATGTCGGATGTACCAGAACGCCGGCATCGACACACTGTTGTGTCTGGTCAATCCGTACAAGATCTCTCACGAGACGGTCATGGAGACGATCGAGCTCATGGGCACTGAAGTGATTCCGCAGTTCCACTAAGACATGAGCGAAACGAAGCTCGATCTACCGAGTCAGGCGAGCGCTCTCGGTGAGTCACCGGCAGTCATCATGGGCGGCGGAGAGTCTGTCTCGTATGCCGAGCTGAACGACAGGTCGAGCCGCCTGGCCCACGTCTTTCGTGGCGCCGGACTGGCTCCCGGCGATCACGTCGCCATCCTGATGGAGAACAACCCGACGTATCTCGAAGCGACGTGGGGAGGGCAGCGTTCCGGCCTGTACTACACCGCCATCAACAGCCACCTTCGTCAGAGCGAGGTGCAGTACATCCTCGACGACTGCGGCGCGAAGGGATTGATCTCCACTCCTCAGATGGCTGCGGTGGTCGAACAGCTCGATCTCTCCCTCATGCGGCTTCGACTTTCTGTCGGCGGTCCCCTCGATGGATTCGAGTCATATGAATCGGCCCTCTCTTCCCAGCCCGTTGGCCCCATCGAAGACGAATGTGAAGGCCGCGAGATGCTGTATTCGTCGGGGACCACCGGACGTCCGAAAGGAGTGTTGAAGGAGCTTCCTCTCACGCCGCTCGGCGATCCGTCGGCAGTACCGGTCGCGTTGGCGTCGAATCTCGCCCTGTTCGGACTGGAGCCGGGAGCGGTGTACCTGTCTCCGGCGCCCCTGTACCACTCGGCCCCGCTCGTCTACTCGATGTCGGCGCTGCGGCTCGGTGCCGTTGTGGTCGTCATGGAGAGCTTCGATCCGAGTGAGTGCCTGAGGCTCATCGAGAAGCATCATGTCACCCACGCGCAGTTCGTCCCGACGATGTTCATCCGGATGCTGGCTCTGCCGGAATCCGAGCGCTCCAGATACGACATCTCCAGTCTGAGGTACGCGATCCATGCGGCTGCACCCTGCCCGGTCGACGTGAAGAAGCGGATGCTCGAGTGGTGGGGCCCGATAATCCACGAGTACTACGCGGGAACGGAGGACGTCGGCTCAACGTGGATCACGGCGCAGGAGTGGATCTCGCACCCGGGTTCGGTGGGGAGGCCCATGCAACCGGCGCACATCGTGGGGGAGGACGGCGACGAGATGCCGACCGGCGCCGAGGGGGTCGTGTACTTCGAAGGGGGACGTCCCTTTGAGTACCACAACAACCCCGACGCCACCACGTCCATGACGAACGAGAAGGGATGGCGGACCCTCGGTGATGTCGGTCGTCTCGATGCGGATGGGTACCTGTACCTGACCGACCGGGCCGCGGACATGATCATCTCGGGTGGGGTGAACATCTATCCGCGTGAGGCCGAGGACGTCCTCGTCAGCCATCCTGCTGTTGCAGACGTCGCCGTGATCGGCGTTCCCGATGCCGAGATGGGTGAAGCGGTCAAAGGAGTCGTGCAGCTCCACCATCCGGCATCCGCCAGTGCCGAGCTCGAGCAGCAGTTGATCGATTACTGCAAGGGATCGTTGGCCACCTACAAGTGCCCGAGATCCATCGATTTCGAACCGTCCCTGCCTCGAGATCCGAACGGCAAGCTCTACAAGCGTCTGCTGAAGGACCGCTACTGGCAGGGTCACGCCACAAGGGTGGTCTGAGTGCGGCTCGGGAACATGTACGGGCCCGACTCGACGTTCCTCGGTGTGCCGGCCGCGGACCTCGAGGAACAGACGAGTTTTGCGGGCGCAGGCGCGGTGATCATCGGAGCGCCTTTTGACGGGGGGACCTCGCACCGCCCGGGATGCCGTTTCGGCCCCCAGGCCATCCGCCTCACCGACTACCTGCCCCACGATGGGAGCCGGCCGCATCTTGCGCTCGGCGTCGACCCGTTGAAGGAACTGAACGTCGTGGACGTCGGAGACGTCGAGATGCCTTCGGGCGATACCGAGACTTCGCTGCGCCGCCTCGAAGAGGCAGTCACGTTGATCTCGTCGACCGGTGCCATTCCCGTGGTGCTCGGCGGAGATCACACCATCGCGTACCCCGATGTGACAGGCGTAGCCCGAGCGCGGGGCTGGGGCAAGGTCTCGGTACTCCACTTCGATGCTCACGCTGATACCGGTGACACCCAGTTCGGCGCTCTGTACGGACACGGCACGCCGATGCGCCGGCTGATCGAGTCAGGAGCGACCCGAGGTGATCGCTTCATCCAGATCGGGCTGCGCGGTTATTGGCCCGAGCCCGAAACGCTGGATTGGATGAGCGAGCAGAACATGCGCAGCTACGAGATGAGCGAGGTAGTCGCCCGCGGACTCGACGAGTGTCTGACCGAAGCGAGCGCCATCGCCCTCGATGAATGTGACGGCGTGTTCTTGTCCATCGACGTGGACGTGGTCGACCCAGGCATGGCACCAGGGACAGGAACTCCGGAGCCCGGAGGGTTCACCAGTAGACAGCTCCTCGATTCCGTCAGGAGGCTCAGCTCCGAGCTCCCGGTGTGGGGAGTCGATGTCGTGGAGGTGTCGCCCCCTTACGACCACGCTGAAGTGACTGCCTATCTCGCCAACCGGGTGGTTCTCGAGGTTCTTTCGGGGATTGCGTGGCGAAGGCGCTCAGAGGCAGGGGGCGAGGTTCACCGACCCGAGGAACCTTTGTTGGGGCGCCGCCGGCGAACGTGAACAGCGCACCCTAGGTCCGGGTGAGTGCGTGGCCCTGTTTGTCGGTGGCGACGCAGAACGCCGGCGTAGTGCACGAGACGGCAGTCAGAGAGTGCCCTGGGTCAACCGCCGCAGCTGCGGACCACGACAACCCGTTCCAGGTGAACGCGTTTCCCGCGTTGTCGACCGCAAGACAGAAGGTCGAGCTCGGACACGACACGCCGGTTAGCGAAGGTGGTGTCGATGCCGACGATGCGGCCGACTCGAGGTTGACGGGATTGCTCCACTTGCTTCCGTTCCACATGAGCGCTTCTCCGGTGTTGTCCACCGCAGCACAGAATGAATGGTTGGGGCATGCGACCTGGTTGAGAGTCGAGCTGTTGCCGTAGACCTGCGGTTCGGTCCATTCGCTCCCGTTCCACATCGACACGCCTCCCTCCACCGACATGCAGAAGGACGCGCTCGGACACGAGATCGACGACACGCTGCCCCAGTCATTAGGTGTGGCAGACCAACTGGAACCGTCGTAGTAAAAGGCGGTGCCGGTCCCGTCGACAGTCACGCAGAAGGTCGGCGATGCACATCCGACAGAAGTGAGGACCTGTGCGCCCTGTATCGCCATCGGTGATTGCCAGGATGCTCCGTTCCAGATGACGGCGTCCGTCGCGCCCCTCCACACGGCCATGCAGAACCTCGGGCCGGCGCAGGAAAGGGACGGATTTCCTGTTGCCCCACCAGCCGCTCCGGTTGCAACCGCGCTCGACCAGGTTCCGTCTGCGAGGTGATATGCCTGGCCGTGTTCACCAAGCGCCAGGCAAGAAGCGGTGGACGGGCAGACGACCGCTCCGACCTCTGTTCCGGCTGCGACGTCCGATGGCTCGGACCAACCCGGCGGGCGCGACGGCGTTGTGGGCGTTGTTGTCGTCGACGGGTTCGCCTTTGCAGTGGTGGAAGTCGTGGCGGGAAGTGTCGTGCTGGTGGTCGTCCCGTTACCTTGATGTACCAGGATCACAGAGCATGCGGATGCCACGATCGTCATCGCGAGTAGAGATGCAGCGACGACTGCGCGCGTCCGAAGTCCTCCGGACCGACATTCGGTCATCAACCGCAACCTACTTCACCACTTCGCCAGGATCGGGCTCGCGCCGTCTCACACTCTTTGACCTCGTCTCTTCTTCCCTCTATTTCGGCATGTTCTGCCGAGATCTGGACGGTCGCCTCTCAATGAGTGTTACAGCCCCTCACTACCTTCTGGTCATGGCAATCGCCGACCAGGACTACCAAGATTCCTCCGACCTCCCCTACGGACCCGCGGATCAGATCCGTGAGGGTGTCGAGTTCCTCGGAGCCGCGGCCAAGTTCTTGGACGCCC